>NZ_LT629751.1:3138888-3439444 GCF_900104805.1 Pseudomonas oryzae
GAGCCCCAGGACAGACCGACGCCGAAGCCGCTCATCACCAGGTTTTTCCACTGCGAGCCGTCGAAGGCGTAGCGCTCCATCAGCAGCGGGATGGTCGAGGACACGGTATTGCCGGCGCCGAACATGTCCTTCACGACTCTGTCACCGTTCTCGCCTAGTCTCTTGGCGATGGCATCGACGATCGCGCCGCTGCCCTGGTGCAGGCAGTAGGCATCCACGCTGTCCAGGCTCAGGCCGGCTTCCTCGAGAACCTCCTGCATGTGCGGGATGATCTTCAGGCTGGCGAAGTTGAACACCTGGCGGCCGTTCATGTGGAAGCAGCCGTCGCGCACGATCAGGTGGTCGGCGCCGCTGCCGTCGGTGCCGAAGCGCGCCGGCCCCAGCTCCCACACCGGATCCTCGCCGATCCAGGTGGCGGTGGCGGCATCGCCGAACAGCAGGGTGGTCATGCGATCGTTGCGATCCATGATCTTCGAGTAGGGGTCGGCGGTGACCAGGATGCCGTTCTTCAGACCGGCGGCTTCCATGAAGCCCTTGATCACGTAGAGGCCGTAGACGAAACCGGAACAGCCGAGGGAGACGTCGAAGCAGGCGACGCTGGTCGGCAGGCCGATCTTGTGCTGGGCGATGGCCGAGGTGTGCGGCAGGCCCTCGCCGTCACCGTTCTGGGTGACCACGATCAGCGCCTGGACATCCTCGAGGCGCAGCTCGGGGTTCTTGGCCAGCAGGTTGCGCACGGCAGCGGCGCACAGGTCCGAGGTCTCCTCGGCGGCATCCTTCACGGAAAGGCTGGGAGTGCCGATCTTGCTCGCGACGAAGGCCTCGTCGCGATCGAAGGCAGCGGCCTGGGCGATGTTGTCGATCCGGCCTGCCGGGATATAACTGGCTATGCTCTTTATTCCGATCATTATGTATTCCCACAATTAAACCGATCACAGCCGCCATGCTGCGGATGGCGGGCTGCAGCCCAGCAGTCCGTGCAGAAACGCCTGCTGCCGCCCGAATACCTGCCGGACGCAGCCTTCGACCTCAGGAACGCTCGCGAATCTTCTCGACAATTGCAGTGGTCGAGCAACTATCGACGAAATTAAGCACCTTCACGTCACCACCGTAGGTCCGCACGATGTCGGCCCCGACCACGCCGTCGATGCCATAGTCGCCGCCCTTGACCAGCACCTCCGGGCGCACCTTCTCGAGCAGCGCCTCGGGGGTGTCCTCGGCGAAACTGACCACCCAGTCCACCGCCCCCAGGCCGGCAAGCACGGCCATGCGCCGGTCGACGCTGTTGATCGGCCGCCCCGGCCCCTTCAGGCGGGTTACCGAAGCATCGTCGTTGATCGCCACGACCAGACGGTCGCCAAGGGCACGCGCCTGTTCCAGATAGGACACATGCCCGGCATGCAGGATGTCGAAGCAACCGTTGGTGAACACCACCTTCTCGCCGTGGGCGCGGGCGTCCTCGAGCGCGGGCAACAGCTGATCGAGGGTCATCACGCCGCGGCCGGCGCCCTGCTCGCGCTGCACCGCGCGGCGCAGCTCCGGCGCGCTGACAGTGGCGGTGCCGAGCTTGCCGACCACGATGCTGGCGGCCAGGTTGGCCAACGCCACCGCCTGCGGCAGTTCCTCGCCGGCAGCCAGAGCCGTGGCGAGGGTGGAAATCACGGTATCGCCTGCACCGGTGACGTCGAACACCTCGCGCGCACGGGCCGGCAGGTGCAGGGGCGGATGGCCCTGGCGCAGCAGGGTCATGCCGTGCTCGCCACGGGTCACCAGCAGGGCGCCCAGATCCAGCTCGGCAAGCAGCTCGAGCCCCTTGGCGACCAGCTCGGCCTCGTCGGCGCAGCGACCGACCACTGCCTCGAACTCGGCGAGGTTGGGAGTGATCAGGCTGGCGCCACGGTAGATGGAGAAGTCCTTGCCCTTGGGATCGGCGAGCACCGGCAGGTTGCGCGCGCGCGCCGCGCGGATCAGCCCCTGGTGGTTCTGCAGCGCGCCCTTGCCATAGTCGGAGAGGATCACCACCCGCACCTTGTCCAGCAGCGCGCTCACCTCGCCGAGCAGCGCCTCGCCATCGGTGGCGAACGGCTCCTCGAAGTCGAGGCGCAACAGCTGCTGATGGCGGCTCATCACCCGCAGCTTGACGATGGTCGGCTGGCTGGCGATGCGCTGGAAGTGCGCCGCCACCCCGGCGGCCTGCAGACGCTCGGCCAGGCTGTCGGCCGCCTCGTCCTGACCGGTGACGCCGACCAGCCAGGCCGGAGCACCGAGCGCGGCGATGTTCAGCGCGACGTTGGCCGCACCGCCCGGGCGGTCCTCGATCTGCTCGACCTTGACCACCGGCACCGGAGCCTCCGGCGAGATGCGGTTGGTCGCGCCATGCCAGTAGCGATCGAGCATGACATCACCGACCACCAGCACGGGGGCCTGATCGAAACGGGGCATGGACAGCTGCATGAGGGCTCCGGGGCGCAAGAGAAAACGGCGGGGATCATAACACGCCACGCCAGGTGCGCCGTGCGCGCCATCGAGAAGCGCGCCGACGGCGCACGGCCGGTCGGCCCCGCCGAGGCATCAGGCGATATCGACGCCCTCCTCCAGGCCCATGGCGTGCAACCGCGCGTAGTAGCCGTTCAGCGCCAGCAGCTCGGCATGGGTGCCACGCTCGACGATGCGGCCCTGGTCCATCACCAGGATCAGATCGGCCTTCTCGATGGTAGACAGGCGATGGGCGATCACCAGGGTGGTGCGCCCCTGCATGACGCGATCCAGCGCCGCCTGGATATGCCGCTCGGACTCGGTATCCAGCGCCGAGGTAGCCTCGTCGAGGATCAGCAGTGGCGCATCCTTGAGCAGCGCGCGAGCGATGGCGATGCGCTGGCGCTGGCCACCGGAGAGCAGCACGCCGTTCTCGCCGACCTCGGTATCGAAGCCCTGCGGCAGCTTGTCGATGAACTCCTTGGCATAGGCGTCGGCAGCGGCCTGCTCGATGGCCGCGCGTGGCGCCCCGGCCAGGTCACCGTAGGCGATGTTGCTGGCCACGCTGTCGTTGAACAGGGTGACCTGCTGGCTGACCAGGGCGATATGGCGGCGCAGGTTGCGCAGCGTATAGTCCTCGATCTCCACGCCATCGAGGAATATCTGCCCTTGATCATGGTGATAGAAGCGCGGGATCAGACCGGCCAAGGTCGACTTGCCGCTGCCGGAGCGACCGACCAGCGCCACCATCTGCCCCGGCTCGACGCTGAAACTGATGTCGTGCAGCACCTGCTTGTCGGTGCCCGGATAGACGAAGCTCAACTGCTTGACCTCGAGGCGGCCGCTGACGCGCTCGCGCTCCACCGTGCCGTGATCGACCTCAGGTGCCTCGTCGAGTTGCTCGAAGATGCTGTCGGCGGCCGCCAGGCCCTTCTGGACATTGGCACTGACCTCCGAGAGCTGCCGGATGGGCTTGGGCAACAGGCCGGCGGCAGTGATATAGGCGACCAGGTCGCCCGCCGTGGCCTCACCACGCAGGAACAGCACGAGGAACATCAGGGCGCCCATGGCGCTGTAGATCAGCAGCTGCAGAGTCGGCGTATAGACCGCAGAGGTCTTGACCATACCGAGCTGCTTGTCGCGGTTGCCCTCGCTGGCCCGGAGAAAGCGCGCCTGCTCGTAGGGTTCGCCGCCAAAGCTGCGCACCACCCGGTAGCCCTGGATGGTTTCCGAGGAGACGTGGGTGAGATCGCCCATCGCCACCTGGACCTTCTTGCTCTGCTTGCGGAATTTCTTGCTGGCGCTGGTCACCATCAGGGCGATCACCGGCAGGATGGCCAGCATCACCAGGGTCAGCTTCCAGTTCATCCACAGCAGGTAGCCGAACAGGAACACGACGGTCAGCCCCTCGCGGATGACCACCTTGATCGCGTCGGTCGCCGCGCCGGTGACCATGGTCACGTTGAAGGTGATGCGCGAGATCAGGTGACCGGAGTTGTGCTGATCGTAGTAACGGTTGGGCAAGGTCAGCAGGCTATCGAACAGCGCCACCCGCAGGTCGTGCACCAGCCCCAGCGAAACCCGCGCCAGATAGTAGTTGCCGAGGAACGATCCGACCCCCTGCCAGGCGGCGATCAGCACGATCAGCAGCGGCACGGCATACAGCAGTGGCAGATCGGCCAGCCACTCCACTCCGGGAAACAGCGCAGCCTCGGGGTTGGTGAGGCCGTCGACGAAATACTTGAGGATCCCCGCCATCATCGGCTGGGTCGAGGCGAAGATCACATAACCGAGGATGCTGACCAGGAAGTAGCCCAGATAGGGCTTCACGTAGGACAGCAGGCGCAGGTAGATGCGGAGGCTCGAAGAAGTTGGAGCGTTCGGGGTTTGGCTCATCGCGGGAGACTGGTCCAGAGAGGCAGGTGCGGGATTCTAGCACGCGCCGATGCCTTGCCCCGACCACACGCCGGCAGGGGGCGTGGACTTAGGGGAAGGCACTGGCCGACAATACTCCACTCTCGGGCACAGCCTGCCCCGCTTCCATCCACGCTCGCAAGGCGACCGCATGAACAAGTCCGCGCCCATCCTCCTGCAGCAGCTGCCTCGCGCCGACCTGGAAAGACTCACCACCGGCGGCCAGATACTCGAGGCCGATGGTCTAGGCCCCAAGGTCTATCAGCTCGGCAACGGGCTGATCCTCAAGATCTTCCGCCAGCGCCGCCTGTTTTCCAGTGCCACATTGTTCCCCTATGCCAGACGCTTCATCAGGAACGCACAACGCCTGGAGGCCGCAGGCATAGCGACCATCAGCCCAGTGCAGTATTTCGACCTGCCGGAAAAGCGTACCACCGCCGTCCTCTACCGCCCTCTGCCCGGAGCCACCGTCGCCCAACTGGTCCGCAATGGCCAACTGGAGCCGGCGATCATTCGGGATCTGGCGCACTTCATCCGCCATCTGCACGAGAAGGGGATCTACTTCCGCTCCCTGCACATCGGCAACATCGTCAGGACACCGGATCAGCGCTGGGGACTCATCGACATTGCCGACATGAGTTTCAGACGCAAGTCCCTGTCTCGCGCGCTGATCGAGCGCAACTTCCGCCACTTCAAACGCCAGCTCGACCGTTTCTGCGCCCACTATCGCTGCGAGTTCCCCTGGCAGGCACTGCGCGAGGCCTACGAGGCAGCGGACTCCTGAGGCGTCCTGCTGCGCCGAAAGTCGAGCAGCGCCAGCAGTGTCGGCAGCCAGAAGTAGATCCACAGCGGACGGGGCGAATCGACCAGACCGCTGGAACTGGCGATCACCCCGGCCCAGCCGGCCAGCGAGACGATGAACCAGGACGAGCGGGTCCGCACGCCCTGGACCACATAGACGAGGGCGAAGGCAACGAAGGTGACGGCGCCAAGCAGTCCTGTCTCGACCAGGATCGACAGGTAGGCACTGTGGGCATGGTGGAACTGTCCCAGATACAGCGGCCGCCCCGCCTGGGTGCAACCCAGGACCCACGAGCAGTGGTCACGCAGGCGCAGCAGAGCATCCTGCCAGATGTCGGCGCGGTAGCTGACGCCCCGGGCGAGCAGCGCCTCGTAGCCTCCGGAGACCAGCACCAGCAGGAGCAGCGCTCCGATCAGCAACAAACTCAGCGCTCGCTCTCGGCCGAGCACCAGCCAGCCGCCCAGCACTGCCAGCAACCCGAGCAGCGCCGAGCGCGACTGGAAGACTATACAGACCAGAAAGGCGAAACCAAGCATCAGCGCGAAGCCGCACAGGTAGGCCAGGCGTCCCCGTTCCAGCAGCTTCGGCAGGCCGTAGACCACCCAGAAGCCCAGCCAGCCGGTCAGGATCATCAGCGAAGCGTGCACCGGATTGCTCGCCCCGGCGTACAGGCGGATGCGCGGCGGCACCCCGCTCGCCCGGTAGGCCTCCAGCCACAGATATACCGCCAGGCAGGCGAACAGCAGACAGGCGATGGCGTACACCAGCCCCGCCAGCCGGAAGCCGCGCCCCTCGCGGACGCACAGACAGAGGCCACCGAACAGCAGCAGCAGATAGAGCTGGTGCTTGAGTAGACGCAGCACCGGATCCCCGCTCAGTCCATCGGCCAGCAGCCCACCGAGAAAATACAGCAGGAGACAGCCGCCTGCCCAACCCGGCCAGTTGCGCCAGGCCGCCGGCACGGCGAACAGCAGCGCCGGCACGGCGAACAACGCGTAGTAGATGTTGTTGCGGTACTTGGCATAGTCGAGCAGGAAGTACGACAACAGAAACGCCAGCAGCATGACGCTCAGGTAATGCGCCAGACCGGCGCTCTCCGCGCGCAGGCGCCACCAAGCCGCCAAGCCGCCATCAATCCGCATGGAACCCCTCGCGCGTAACGCGGAAGAAGCGGCAGTCCGGTCCCGGCACGAAGCACTGCGCTTCGCCCCGGGCCAGATGCCCACCCTCGGTCTTGTACTCGCGCTTCCAGTGATTCTGCTTCCAGTAGAGGAAGTGGAAATACATGAAGCTACGCTCGCTGCGGTCGTTGCTCAGCACACCGTCGCGCCAGTACCACTCGCTGGGGAAGTCGCGGCTGCCATCCACCCAGGCGATCCGGCAGTCCGGCGTGGAGAACTGCTCGCGGAACAAGGTCGAAACACCCAGCGGATTGGCGCCAGGCAGCCATTTGCGCAGCCCCTGCGGCCAGCGCTTGTAGCGCAGGAACAGCTTGCTGAAGGCCGCCTCGTCGAGGCGCTGGCTCTTCTGCTCACAGACCTTGGCCGCCCAGTCGGGAATCCTGCGGAACGCCTCGCGCAGCACCGGGGTATTGCGCAGCAACGAGAAGTGCCCGGAGATCCGCGTGTCGTGGGTGGCGATGACATCGTGGCGCAGCACCTCGGGAGTCAGGAAACTGCGCAGATCGCCGAACACCACGTCCAGATCGCAGAACCCCCAGAAGTCGTAGCCGGAAAGATCTTCCTCGTGCAGGTAGCCATACATCGGCTTCAGATCACACAGCTTGTACGGGCGTACCGGATCGAAGGGGATTCCCAAACGGGCGCTGACAAACGCCAGATAGTCCGCGTAGGCGACCTGACGGAACTCGACGTTGGCCGGCGCATCGGCCGGCGCCGGCGAGTCGCCGATGATCAGCCAGTTCACCGTCGGGTTGCGCCGGCAGCTGAGCAGGAAAAAGTCCAGCCAGAACGGCCAGCTGCCGAAGTAGGGAATGATCAGGAGCATTCGACTCACACTAGAACCCCAGGCGATCCCGCCAACTCAGATACGTGGAACGAGGCAGCAGCGGCTGCCGCAGACAGTCGGCCAGGCGCGTGCCCATGCGATCGTAGGCAAAACGCTCCCGCGCCAGGGCGGCCCCCGCCGCGGCGATCCGCTCGACCAGCGGCGGATCGGCGACGAGCCGGGCCAGCTTGCCCTCGAACTCGGACTCGTCGCGGAACAGCACCACGTTGTGCATGTCCACCAGGCCGGTGGCGCGATCCTCGAGTTCGCCCTGGTCATAGGTCATCAGCAGGCAACCAGCGGCCATGGCCTCGAAGTTCTTCGCCATGTACTCGCCCAGGCCGATGTCGGCCGAGACGAAGATGCGGATGCGCGACAGGCTGCGCGCATAGTCCTCACCGGGCGCGGTGCGCAGCACCTGCAGGCCGTGGGCATCGACCTGCCGCTCGATGAACGCCTTGCGCCCCTGGTAGACCCTGGCATCCAGACGGCCGATGAAGCCGAGGAAGATGTCGCGCTCGACATCGCGCGGATAGATGCTGCGCGAATCGTAGCCCTTGGGCAGGAAGTGGGCATCGAAGCCCTCGGCCGCCAGGCGTCGGGCCACCTCGGCCCCGGAGACGATCAGCCGCGGCCCGCCCAGCCGCCGGTAGTGGCGGGAGAAGCGCCCCTGGTACTTGCCGCCGGCCAGATAGTTCTGGCAGGCGTCGTACTCGAATACCACCAGGTTGGGCACCGTGCGCAATACGCGCCACTGGCGCATCTCCTTCTTGGTGCGCAGTGTGGTCATCACCCGGTCGTAGCGGGCGAAATCGAAACGCCTGAGGGTTGCGGCGAGATCATCCTGCTCGTCCGCATCCAGGCGAACCAGCTCGACCTCGGCATGCTCGCGCAAGGCTTCGGCGAGCAGGTCGAAGGCGTGCACCTCGTAGCTCTGGATCAGCCATAACACCCGCATCGGCAGTGTTCCTCACAGTTGGGGGAAAGAGCCGAGCAGGTCCTGCTGGATCCGTTCCAGCCCCGGGCGTCGGTACTCCGCCCGCAACTGTTCGAACAAAGCCGGCCCGCCCGCCAGGACGGTCTGCGGCAGCAGCGGCTGCAGGCCGGAGAGACCGAAGGCGGAGTAGTAGTCGGCGAACTTGTACTCGGAGATACGGCCGCGGGAGAGCAGCAGCCACTGGTTGGGCACACCGAAAGAGTCGGCGACGATCAGCCCGTGCATGCTGGAGGACAGTACGAAGTCGCAGGAGGCGATCTCCGCCAGCACCTGCTTGACCGGCGAAAACACATTGATCAGCCGCGCCCCGGGAATACCGGCAAGCAGCTCGGCTACCGCCGGCTCGGCCTGATCGGCGTAGTGGGGGATCAGGCCGACGCGGATCTGTCTGGCCACCGGCCGCTCCCGGTCGCCCAGCACCCAGGGCGCCAGCAGGCCGGGGTCGCCCAGCACAGGATCGCTACGCAGACCGTCGATCTGCGCGCGGGTCAGGGCACCGCGCACCGCGTGGTAGTGGTGGCGGCCGGAGTAGTGGGCCTGTTCGGCGCCGGTACCGGTGCCCCAGATGTGCAGACGATACGGAAGGAAGCCCCAGCGCTTGGCCTTGGCCTCCCGGCCGAGGATGCTGCCCACGGCCATCAGATCGGCCCGCTGTACCGGCGCATACTCGACCTTGCGCCCCGACAGCAGCTCCACCAGCAGGGGGGACAGGTAGTCGCCGAAGTTCTGCTTGCTCGGGTCGCTGCGCCCTTCGCCGCGGCACCAGTAAAGCTTTATGGGTTTCATCGACAGTGGTCTCACAGACAAGGGGCGGCCGCGCTCAGCCGGCGATCCGCGTCAACAGCGGCAGCCGCCAGAACCGCGCAGCCGCGGCGGCATCGGAAAAACACTCGTGCAAGCGGCTGCTCATCAGCGCCGCGACCTGTTCGGTTGCCGCCTGCGAACGCCGCCCGGCCTGCGCCAGGCACTCGCCGAGGGCCGCCGCGGCGCCCAAGGGAAACAGCCCCCCCACGCCCTCGACCACCTCGCGCCCGCCACCGCAATCCGAGCAGATCAGCGGCACCCCGGCCGCCATCGCCTCGAGCAGCACCATGCCGAAGGGCTCGTGATCGGAGGTCAGCGCGAAGACGTCGAAGGCCTTGAAGTAGCGACGACCCTGCGGCACCTGGCCGAGGAAGCGCACCTGCGCGGCGATGCCCAGTTCCGCAGCCAGCGCCTTCAGCGACTGTTCCAGCCGGCCAGAACCCATGATCGCCAGCAGGCTGCCGGCCGGTAGCTGTGGCAAGGCCTGGGCGAAGCCGCGGATCAGGGTGGCCTGGTCCTTGTCCGGGTGCAGGCGGCCGACGTTGCCGACCACCCAGGCCTCCTGTGGCAGGCCCAGGAAGTCGCGCGCAGCTTCGCGTGAGACCTGCTCGGCCTGCACGGCGGCAACATCGATGCGGTTGTACAAGGTCTCGATACGCTCGGCGGGCCAGCCTGGCAGATGGCGGCGCATCTCGTCGCGCACCGCGTTGGAGACGCCCAGCAGCAACAGGCGCGAGCGGAAGCGGTTGACGAACCAGCGACGCATGCGCCGCTGGTACACGCCGAAGGCGTGGTGCACGCCGATCACCGGCAGGCGGGTGGCCAGCAGGGCGATGTAGATCGGCTTGAAGCGGTGGGCGATGCACAGGCGGAAGTCGCGGCCGGCGACGATCTCGCGCAGCCGGCGCATGGCGCCGAGCTTGAGGCCGCGCACGTCCCGGCTGTCATTACCGAGGAAGATCACCTCGTCGGAGGCCGAGCCGCGCTCGACCTCCGCGCTCGGCGCGCCGGTCAGGTAGACGGTGCACACCTTGTACGGCGTGTCCTTGAACAGCACGGCGTACTGCCGCGCGCAGTCGAGGAACGGGCCGTCGTAGCCGTGGCAGAATTGCAGCACCCACGGCCGATCGGCAGGCGCCTCAGACGCCGCCATACCAATCCACCCCATCCTTGACCACCAGAATGTCTTCCATGATCAGATACTGCAGGTCCGAACCGTAGAACATGTTCAGCGCGTCGGTGGGCGAGCAGACCATCGGCTCGCCGCGGCGGTTGAGCGAGGTGTTCAGCGACACGCCGTTGCCGGTGAGCTTCTCCAGCTCGAGCATCAGGTCGTACCAGCGCGGGTTGTGGCGGCGCTCCAGCACCTGGGCGCGCGAGGTGCCGTCCTCGTGGACCACTTCCGGCACACGGTCCTTCCATTCCTCGTTGACCTCGAAGGTGAAGGTCATGAACGGGCTCGGGTGGTCGACCTTGAGCATCTGCGGTGCCACGGTGTCGAGCATCGACGGGCAGAACGGCCTCCAGCGCTCGCGGAACTTGATCTGCTCGTTGATGCGGTCGGCGACGCCCGGCACGCTCGGGCAACCGATGATCGAGCGCCCGCCGAGAGCGCGCGGGCCGAACTCCATGCGGCCCTGGAACCAGGCCACCGGGTTGCCGTCGACCATGATCCGGGCGATGCGCTGGGCGGTGTCGTCGATGCGCTGCCACTTCGGCGCATTGGGATGGCGCGCGCAGGCGGCGATCACGTCCTCGTTGGAGTAGGCCGGGCCGAGGTAGACGTGCTCCATCTTCTCCACCGGCACGCCGCGGGCCACCGAAACGTAGGCGGCGGCGCCCACCGCGGTGCCGGCGTCGCCGGAGGCCGGCTGGACGAACAGTTCCTTGACCTCGTCGCGGGCGATGATCTTCTGGTTGAGCTTGACGTTCAGCGCACAGCCGCCGGCGAAGGCGATCTTGCCGGTCTGCCGGATGATGTCGCCCAGGTAATAGTCCATCATCTCCAGCGCCAGCTTCTCGAACAGCGCCTGCATGGCCGCGGCGTAGTGGATGTAGGGGTCGTCGGCGATGTCGCCCTCGCGCTTGGGACCCAGCCACTCGATCAGCTTGGGCGAGAAGTAGTAGCCCTTGCCGTTTTCCTTGTAGCGACGGAAGCCGATGACGTTGGCGTACTCGGTGTTGATCACCAGCTCGCCGTTCTCGAACTTGGCCAGCCGCGAGAAATCGTACTTGGCGGCGTCGCCGTAGGGCGCCATGCCCATCACCTTGAACTCGCCGTCGAGCATCTCGAAGCCGAGGTACTCGGTGATCGCGCCGTACAGGCCGCCCAGCGAGTCCGGGTCGTAGAATTCCTTGATCTTGTGGATCTTGCCGTTCTCGCCCCAGCCGAAGAAGGTGGTGGCGTACTCGCCCTTGCCGTCGATGCCCATGATCGCGGTCTTCTCGCTGAAGCCGGAGCAGTGGTAGGCGCTGGAGGCGTGGGCGAGGTGGTGCTCGACCGGCTCGATCCTGACCTTCTTGAGGTCGAAGCCGAGCTGCTGCAGGCACCACTGGATGCGCTTCTTGTAGCGGTAGTAGCGCCGATTGCCGAACAGGATGGCGTCGAGGACGCGGTCCGGGGCGTAGGCGTAGCGCTTGGCGTACTGCCAGCGAGCCTTCTCGAAGATGCTGATCGGCGCGAAGGGAATGGCCACCACGTCGACGTCTTCCGGCTTGATGCCGGCCTGTTCCAGGCAGAACTTGGCCGACTCGTAGGGCATGCGGTTCTTCGCATGCTTGTCGCGCACGAAGCGCTCTTCTTCGACGGCAGCGATCAGCTTGCCGTCGATGTACAGCGCAGCGGACGGGTCATGGCTGAGGGCGCCGGAAAGGCCGAGGACGGTCAGTGCCACAGATGTTTCCCTCTATCTATTCAGGGCAGGTGCCGGGCACCTGCGGTAAACGTTGGTCCAGCAAGCGGTACAGAGCCGAGTCGGCCGGCCAGTTGCGCAGGAAACGCGCACGATCCCTGGCGTAGGCGCGGGCGAAGCGGCGCGGGCAGCGGTGCTGGCGCATGGCGTCGAGGTCGATCAGCGCCCAGCGGCCGTCCTGCCAGAGCAGGTTGGTACCCTTGAGGTCGCCGTGGCCGATGCGCTCGCGCAGCAGCGCGGCGAACAGGCGGTCCAGCGCCTTGAGCTCCGCCTCGGGCGGCGTGCCCTGCACGTGGGCCGCAAAGCGCGTGAGTATATCCTCACCGGCGGCATGTTCGGTAATCAGCCAGGCGCGCCCGCGCAGGCCGAAGCGGCGGCTTTCGCGCATGGCCAGCGGCCGCGGGGTGGCGATGCCGAGAAACTCCAGGCGGTTGCCCTCCACCCAGCTGTGCCAGGCTCGACTCGGCCGCCAGCAGCGCTTGAGCCAGTGGGCGAGGCCCTTGATGTTGTAGCGCTTGATCACCAGCGGCCGGCCGGCCAGCTCGACGCGCGCCACCGTGGCGCTGCCGCCCTGCTTCAGCGCCCGGCCGGCGGCGATGGCGCCGTCGAGATCACCCAGCAGCGGCGCCAGGCTGTCGGCCTGGTCGCGGCGAACGATGGTCAGCCCTTCGCCACTGCGCTGCACGCTGAACAGGCTGCAGTCGCGGCCGAGCTTCTTCAGGTAGTCCTTGAGACGCCAGCGGCGCACCGCGGCGACCGGCTCGCGCAGGTCGGCGGCGCTCAGTTCGGCGCCGGGATTGGCGGTGCGATAGTGCTCCAGCAGCTCGTCGCCGAAGGGTTCCAGTTCGGCCGGCAACTGGGCGAAGAACACGCCGAGATTCTGCAGCGCCTGCGCGCGGGGCAGCGGCTGGCCCGGCGTGGCGGCGCGGATGCCGCCGCCGTCGATCAGGTACAGCCGCCCGTCCCGGCGCAGCAGGTTGTCCAGGTGCAGGTCGTCCTGCCACAGGCCGCGGGCGTGCAGGCGGCCGATGGCGGCCAGCGCCTCGCCGAGCACCGCCCGCTGGGCCGCAGACAGCAACGGCTCGCCGGCCAGCGTCTGCCAGACGCCGCCAAGACTGACCGCGTCGTCGAGGAACGCGAACAGCAGCCAGCCGCCCTCGCCCGCCACCATCCCCTCGCCCAGCAGCTCGGGGGTGTCCAGCCCCTGCTCGCGCAGCCAGCGCGCACCGTCCAGTTCGCGCGCGTGATGGCGCTCGGCCCTGGCGCCGACCAGCAGCTTGGCCAGTACGCGGCGGCCTTGCCATTCGGCCTCGCCGACGTAGCGCTGGCCGGGCAGCACACGCAGCAGGCTGCGCAGGCGCAGCTCGCCGCCCGGCAGGGTAATGCTCAGCGGCAGCGCCGGGCTGCGGCCGGCCGTGACCAGCTCGCTCAGGCGCCGGCTCATTCGCGCCCCTCGAAGAAAGCCAGGACCTTGCGCAGGCGCCGCTTGTCGTTGGCCGACAGCCGCTCACGACCGCGGTACTGCAGGTAGAAGCGCAGGCGCCGGGTGCGCGACAGATGGTACTTGGCCACCTTGTCCAGACAGGCGAGATCCTTGATCACTCGGTAGCGCAGCAGCGGCCCCCACCAGAAGCTGCCGGTCGGACAGTCGATCAGGTACAGCTCACCGGCCGGGTCGACCAGCAGGTTGCGCCACTTCAGGTCGTTGTGGGCAAAGCCGTTGCGGTGCATCCGGCGGGTCGCCTCGGCCAACTGGTGGCTGACCTTGTCCAGCCAGTCGCGCTGGCGCAGGCGCGGGTCGTGGTTGCGCGCCAGCGCGGCGAGATCCTCGGTACCCGCCAGCTCCGCGGTGATCAGCGCACCGCGGCCGAAGCAACCCTTGCTGCGTTCCAGCCCCCAGGCCACCACCGGAGCGGTGGGTATGCCCCACTGGGCGAACAGACGCAGGTTCTGCCACTCGGCCTTGACCCGCGGCCGGCCCAACCAGCGGCGCAGGCCCTTGCCGGCGCTCCAGTACTGCTTGACGTAGTAGCGGAGTCCGCCCACCTCGACGCGCAGCACCTTGGACATCTGGTCAGCCGCAATCCACTCGCCCTCCAGGGCGAACACCCGGTCCAGATCGGCGAAGGCCACGCGCGCGGCGGCCGGCAGGTCGTCCGCCAGTTGCCAGCCGCTCATGCCGAGGCTCCCGGGGCGTACTTGCGCAGGTAGCGCGCGTGCAGCTTCGCCGCCTTGGCCTGCAGCCAGGCCAGCAGGCGCGCTTCCTCGCGCAGGGTCTCGCGCAGCGGGCGCTGGAAGTAGCCCATCAGGAAGCGCAGCAGATCGCGGCGGGTCAGGCCGATGTCCAGCGCCGAGAAGTACAGCGCGGCCAGGTCCTTGTCGCGCCAGCGCCGCGGCACGGCTGCGCGGGTCTGCGCGCGGTGCAGGTCGATCACCGACAGGCGGAAGTCGTCGGCGCTCACGGGCTTGTCCGTATGCAGCAGGAAGTGGCAGATGTAGCAGTCACGGTGGTTGACCCCGGCGCGGTGCATGCCCCCGACCATCTCGGCGAGCCGCTGGATTAGCGCGCGCTTGAGGCGCGGCGCGGGCGGCGTGTCGCGCCAGTCGCGGCTGAAGTCCTCGAGGCTGACGGTGGGCGCCAGCTCCTCGGTGACGATGAACGAGTGCTGGGTCGCCGGATTGGCGCCGCGCGCGCCGAAGGCCACCGCGGTCATGGTCGGCACGCCAACCTCGGTGAGGCGCTGGATCGCCGTCCACTCCTGGCCGGCGCCGAGCACCGGCGCCTTGGCGCTGAGCAGGTTCTTGACGATCTCGCCCCAGCCGATGCCGCGGTGGATCTTGACGAAGTAGCCGCGCCCGGCCACTTCGGTACGCAGGGTGCGGCGGCCTTCCAGCTCGCGGTAGACCTGGCCCTGCAGCTTCTCCACCTCGGCGAAGGCATCCTTGCCCTGCCAGAGGGACCGGAAGGGTTCGGCGAGGATCAGTTGCATGGCATGCCCTCCGTGGGGTGGACAACGGCGCAGCCTTGTCCACCAGTAGTTCGGCAGGGCATCGCCGGTGGATAAACGCTGCGCGTGTTATCCACCCTACGGATCAGGCCTCGGATCGGACTCATGCGCCCTCCCCGAGGATCACGTCGGCGGCCTTCTGCGGCATGGAGTAGAGGTCGGCCGTGTCGGCGAAGGCCAGGCCGTTGGCGCGCCAGCGCGCGCGCGCGGCAGCGTCGGCGAGCATCTCGGCCAGATACTGGTTGAGGCGCTCCTGGGCGAACGGGCTGGGCAGTACCCGGCCGCAGTCGGCCTCGCCGATGTAGTGGGCGTAGCCGCAGACGTCGGTGACCAGCACCGGCAGGCCGGAGACCAGCGCCTCGAGCAGCACGGTGCCGGTGTTCTCGTTGTAGGCCGGGTGGATCAGCAGGTCGGCGCCGAGCAGGAACCGCGGGATGTCGCTGCGGCCCTTGAGGATCTGCACCTGCTCGGACAGGCCGAGGGCCTTGACCTGCAGCAGGAACGGCTTGGGATCGTCCTGGCCGATGGCGATCAGCCGGGTGCGGGCCTTCAGCTCGCGCGGCAGCGCGGCGAGCGCCCGCAGGCTGCGGTCCAGGCCCTTGGTCTTGAACCCCGAGCCGATCTGCACCAGCAGCAGGTCGTCGTCGCCCAGGTCGAACTCCTGACGGAACTCAGCGCGGATCGCCGCGGCGTTGGCCGGGGCGCGGCGGTCCAGGGCGATGCCCGGCGGCAGCAGGTGGAAGCGCTCGGCCGGGGTGGCGTAGTGCTTGACGAACAGCGGCTGCTGCACCTCGGAGATCATCAGGATCTCGGTGTGCGCCTCGGGTGCGAACACCGCGCGCTCGTACTCGGCGAAGTGCCGGTAACGCTTGCCGAAGCGGTACAGCGGGTTGCGCAGGGTCTGCGCCTTGTCCTCGTAGCAGCCGTCGGCGGCGTAGTAGACGTCGAGGCCCGGCATCTTGTTGAAGCCGACCACCCGGTCGACCGGGTCGCGGGCCAGGTCGGCGGCCAGCCAGGCGCTGAACTTCTCGTTGCGATTGTGATTGAAGAACGCCCTGATCGGCGCCACGCGCACGTCGAAGCCGGCGGGCACCTCGCCCTCCCAGATCGGCGTGTAGACGCGGATGGCGTGGCCGCGGCGCTGACACTCCTGGGCGATGCGCAGGAAGTCGCGCTGCAGGCCGCCGAACGGGAAGTACTTGTAGAGCACGAAGGCCAGTTGCATCAGGCGATTCTCGCAGGCAGCAGGGCGGCCAGTTCGGCGGCGACCCGCGCCGGATTCAGACGGGTGAAGCACAGCGGCTGTTCGCTGGCCAGATCGAAGCGCTGGCGGTCCTCGGCCGTCGGCTGGTAGGCGCAGCGCTTCTTCAGGCAGGGCGCGCAGGGGAAGTCGCTGGCCAGGTGGATCTGCCCGCGCCCGTAGGCGCCGGTGAAGCCGGGGTTGGTCGGACCGTACAGGGACACGGTCGGCACGTCGAGGGCGGCGGCCAGGTGGCCGAGGCCGGTGTCCACCGCCACGCAGGCGCGCGCACCGGCCAGCTCGCTGGCGACACCGGCGAGGTTCAGTTTCGGCAGTACGCTGACGTGTGCCAGGCCGGCGGCGATGCGCTCGGCGCGCGCCTTCTCCTCGGCATTGCCCCACGGCAGGCGGATTGCCCAGCCCTGGCGACCGAGCAGTTCGGCCAGCTCGCGCCAGTAGCGCTCCGGCCAGTGCTTGGTGGCCCAGGTGGTGCCGTGCAGGAACAGCAGGTAGGGCTGGTCGTCGCGCCCGGCGAGCAGACGCTGGCGGTCCAGCACATAGTCGCCGGTTTCCGTCGGCAGCGGATAACCGAGCGCCGCGGCGAACAGCTGGCGCACGCGCTCCACCGCATGCACGCCCCAGGGCACCGCGCAGCCGCGATCGTAGAAGCGGCTGGCCAGCGGCTCGCGGGCGCTGGCGCGATCCAGGCCGGCGACCGGGCCGCGCGCGTAGCGGGTGAGGAAGGCGCTCTTGACAAGGCCTTGGGCGTCGAGCACCAGGTCGTAGTCGCGCTCGGCCAGGCGCGCCTTGAACTGCTGCCACTCGCCGCTGCGGAGGGTGCTCCACAGGTTCCTGCGCCAGCGGCGCAGGGCCACCGGGATGACCCGCTCGACCGCCGGATGCCAGGTCGGGATCTCGGCGAAGCCCTCCTCCACCACCCAGTCGAAGCGGATGCCGGGGATGGCGCGCATGGCGTCGGTAAGCGCCGGCAGGGTGTGGATCACATCGCCCAGCGACGAGGTCTTGATCAGCAGGACGCGCACTCAGTGCTCCAGCGGCAACGGATCGGCCAGCGGGTCGCCGGCCAGGCGCTCGAGCGCCTCCAGCACCGGCTGCGGGCGCAGGTCGCGCAGGCAGTTGTAGTGGCCGAAGCGACAGGTGCGCTCGAAGCACGGGCTGCAGTCGAGACCGAGGCGGACGATCTCCACCTGCTCGGCCAGGGGCGGGGTGAACTGCGGCGAGGTGGAGCCGTACACCGCCACCAGCGGGCGACCCAGCGCGGCGGCCACGTGCATCAGCCCGGAGTCGTTGGACACCACCGCCGCGGCGCAGGACAGCAGGTCGATGGCCTCGGCCAGACTGGTCTCGCCGGCCAGGTTAACCGCCTCTTCCTGCAGGCCGGGGATCAGCTCCTCGCGGATCATCTCGCCGACCGGGTGGTCGTTCTTCGAGCCGAACAGCCAGACCTGCCAGCCGGCGCGGATCTTGGCGTCGGCCACCGCGGCGTAGTGCTCGGCCGGCCAGCGCTTGGCCTCGCCGAACTCGGCGCCGGGGCACAGTGCCAGCACCGGACGGTCCAGCTCCAGGCCGAATTTCTGCAGCGCCGCGGCACGGCTGGCCGGGTCGATCTGCAGGTGCGGACGCGGATAGGGTTGCGGCAACGCGGCGCCCGGCGCATAGGCCAGGGCCATGAAGCGTTCGATCATCAGCGGATAGCGCTGCTTGTCCAGCTTGCGGATGTCGTTGAGCAGGCCGTAGCGCAGCTCGCCGACCCAGCCGGTGCGCTGGGGGATGCCGGCGAATAGCGGCACCAGCGCGGATTTCAGCGAGTTGGGCAGCAGGATCGCCTGGTCGTACCGACCGGCCAGCGACTTGCCGATGCGCCGGCGCCCGGCGAGGTCGAGCACGCCGTGGCCGAACGGGAAGCTCAGGGCCTGGCGCACCTCGGGCATGCGCTCGAGGATCGGCCGGCTCCACTCGGGGGCCAGCACGTCGATCTGGCAGTCGGGGTGGCGCTGCCTGAGACACTGGAACAGCGTCTGCGCCATCACCATGTCGCCCACCCAGCTGGGGCCGATGATCAGGATATTCATAGAAAAGCCGGTAGCAGGAAATCGTAGGGTGGGTCAGCCGCGACAGCGGCGCAACCCACCAGGGATGCCGCAGGCATCCGCTGGCGGATCCACCACTTGCCGGCCCGGTGGGCCGGTTGGTGGGTTACGGCCCGCGGCCTGCCCCACCCTACGCCTTCCCAGGTCGTGCTTACTTGACCAGGGTGCGCCACTCGGCGTGGGCGGCGGTCTTGCCGGTGACCAGGTCGAAGTAGGCCTTCTGCAGCTTCTCGGTGACAGGGCCACGGCGGCCGGCGCCGATCTGGCGGCCGTCCAGTTCGCGGATCGGGGTCACTTCGGCGGCGGTGCCGGTGAAGAAGGCCTCGTCGGCGATGTACACCTCGTCGCGGGTGATGCGCTTCTCGACGATCTCCACGCCCAGCTCGCGCGCCAGGGTCAGCACGGTGTTGCGGGTGATGCCGTTCAGGCAGGCGGTCACCTCGGGGGTGTAGATCACGCCGTCCTTGACGATGAACACGTTCTCGCCCGAACCCTCGGCCACGTAGCCTTCCGGATCCAGCAGCAGGGCCTCGTCGGCGCCGGCGGACACGGCTTCCTGCAGGGCCAGCATCGAGTTGATGTAGTGACCGCTGGCCTTGGCGCGGGTCATCGAGATGTTCACGTGGTGGCGGGTGAACGAGCTGGTGCGGATCTTGATGCCGCGCTCCAGCGCTTCCTCGCCCATGTAGGCGCCCCAGTGCCAGGCGGCGACGACCACGTGGACCTTCAGGTTGTCGGCGCGGATGCCCATGCCTTCCGAGCCGTAGAAGGCCAGCGGACGGATGTAGGCGCTTTCCAGACCGTTCTCGCGCACCGCGGCGCGGGTGGCCTCGTTGATCTCGTCCTTGGTGAAGGGGATCTTCATGCCCATGATGTGGGCGGAGTCGAACAGGCGGTCGGTGTGCGCCTGCAGACGGAAGATCGCGGTGCCATCCGGAGTGTTGTAGGCGCGCACGCCCTCGAACACGCCCATGCCGTAGTGCAGGGAATGGGTCAGCACGTGGGTGTTGGCTTCGCGCCACGGCACCAGTTCGCCGTCATACCAGATAACGCCATCACGATCGGCCATCGACATAATTTGCCAGCTCCTAACAAGAATTCGGGGTTGTCGGGGCGCCTCAGGCCAGCCCCAGTTCGCGCCAGATCCGCATCACGCCGCGGCGTTCCTCGTGGAAGTGGTCTCCGCTCACACTGCCGGGCTGCTTTTGCAGGGCCAGGCGGTGGGCGGCTGCGCGATAGGCCTTGTAGGCCTCCTGCAGGAGTCGGACGTCGGAGCTCGCGATCAGGCCAGCCCGCTCCAGCCCTTCCAGAATGCGGATGTTGTCGGTGAAACGCAGCAGTTCAGGGTACTGCCGCGACCAGGCGAGAACGGCATATTGCACCATAAATTCGATATCGACGATACCACCGGCGTCGTGCTTGAGATCGAAGGTCTGCCCGGCCTCGAACGCCTCCGGCGCGGTGCCGCCCAGGGTCGCCTTGCTGCCCAGGTTGTCGCGCATCTTGGCGCGCATCTCGCTCACCTCGGCACGCAGCGCGGCGCTGTCGCGCTCGCGGCCGAGCACTTCGGCGCGGATCGCCTCGAAGCGCGCGCCGACCTCGGCGGAGCCGGCCAGCACGCGGGCGCGCACCAGCGCCTGGTGCTCCCAGGTCCAGGCCTCGCTGTCCTGGTAGCGGGCGAAGGCCGATAGCGAACTGGCCAGCAGGCCCGCCGCGCCGGACGGACGCAGGCGCATGTCGACCTCGTAGAGCGCACCCGAGGCGGTCTGTGCGGTGAGCAGGTGGATGAGGCGCTGGCCCAGGCGGGTGTAGAACTGCGCGCTGTCGATCGGCTTGGCGCCGTCGGTCTCGCTGTGCTGGTCGCCGTTGTGGATGAACACCAGGTCGAGGTCGGAGCTGTGGCCCAGCTCAATGCCGCCGACCTTGCCGTAGCCGACGATGACGAACTCGGGCTCGCTGACGCTGCTGCCGTCCTCGCGGCGCGGGTAGCCATGCTTCAGGCCGACCTGGCGCCAGGCCAGCTGCAGCACCTGCTCGAGGATCGCCTCGGCCAGCCAGGTCAGGTAGTCGGAGACCTTCATCAGCGGCAGGCTGCCGGCGATCTCCGAGGCGGCCACGCGCAGGCCATGGGCCAGCTTGAAGTGGCGCAGCGCCTCCATCTGCTGCTCGAGGTCGTCCTCGGGGATGCGGGTCAGCCGTTCGCGCAGCTCGGCGGCCAGCTCGTCCTTGCCCGGCGGACTGTACAGGCGGCCCTCGTTGAGCAACTCGTCGAGCAGCAGCGGGAAGCGGGCGATCTGCTCGGCCACCCACGGGCTGGCCGCGCACAGGGTCAGCAGGCGGTCGAGGGCGCCGGGGTTCTCGCTGAGCAGCACCAGGTAGGCCGAGCGCCGCGCCACCGCCTCGACCAGCGGCAGCACGCGCTCGAGCAGCAGATCGGACTGACCGTGGGCGACCATGGCGGCGAGCAGGCGCGGCATGAAGGCGTCCAGCCGCTCGCGACCGAGGCGCTGCATGGCGCGCACCTGCGAGCCGTGCTGCAGCCCCTCGAGGCGTTGCCAGGCGCCGACCGCATCGACGAAACCGGCCTCGACCAGTTGCTGGCGCGCCACCTCGGGCTCCAGCGCCCCCTGCCACAGCGGCAGCCACTCGTCGCCGACGCCGGCGAGGTTGGCGCCGGCCTCCTCGTCGGGATCGGCGATCACCTGGCGGAAGTGCCAGTCGATGCGCCCGCGCCAGTGCGCCAGCTGGTCGAGCAGCGCGTTCCAGCCATCGAAGCCCATGATGAAGGCCACCCGCGCGCGCTCCAGCTCGCCGTCGGGGAGCATCTGCGTCTGCCGGTCGGCGATCGCCTGCAGGGCGTGCTCCAGGTAACGCAGGAAGCGATAGCCGTCCTTCAGCTCGTCGACCACCGGCGGCGGCAGGTAGCCCTGGCCGACCAACGTGTCGAGCACCTTGAGCAGCGGTCGCTGCTGCAGGCTGAGGTCGCGGCCACCGTGGATCAGCTGGAAGGCCTGGGCGATGAACTCCACCTCGCGGATGCCGCCGGCACCGAGCTTGATGTTCTCGGCCATGCCCTTGCGCCGCACCTCCTGCTGGATCAGCTGCTTCATGGTGCGCAGCGCCTCGATCGCCGAGAAGTCCAGATAGCGGCGGTAGACGAACGGCCGCAGCATCTGCTGCAGGCGCTCGCCGGCGAGCTGGTCGCCGGCCACCACGCGCGCCTTGATCATCGCGTAGCGCTCCCAGTCGCGGCCCTGGTCCTGGTAGTACTGCTCCATGGCGTTGAAGCTGTACACCAGCGGGCCGCTGGAGCCGTAGGGGCGCAGGCGCATGTCGACGCGGAACACGAAGCCGTCGACGGTGAGCGCATCCAGCGCCTTGATCAGCTTCTGGCCGACGCGGGTGAAGAACTCCTGGTTGTCCAGCGAGCGCCGCGCGCCCTCGGTCTCGCCACCCTCGGGATAGGCGAAGATCAAGTCGATGTCCGAGGACAGGTTGAGCTCGTAGGCACCGAGCTTGCCCATGCCGAGAATCACCAGGTGCTGCTGCTCGCCGCTGCGCGCCCCGACCGGCGTGCCGGACTGTTCGCACTGGCGCGCGTACAGCCAGTGGTAGGCCAGGTCGATGCAGGCATCGGCGAGCTCGGACAGGTCGCGGCAGGTCTCGGACAGGTCGGCCTGGCGGGTGACGTCGCGCCAGATGATGCGACTCTGCTGACGGTTGCGATAGCGGCGCAGGCGGCGCGCCAGTTCGTCCTCGCTGTCGCAGCCCTCCAGCGCCGCCGCCAGCTGTCCGCGCAGCTCGCCCTCGGTCAGGCGCCGCTCCAGCTCGCCACTGGCGGCGAGCTCGACGAGCATCTGCGGGCTGCGCGCGGCCTGCTCGGCGACGAAGTCGCTGGCGCCGAACACCCGCTCCAGCGCCTCGCGGCGCGCCTGCGGCCAGCCCGCCAGGGCGGCCTGGCCGGCCTCGTCGAGATGGCTGATGAAGGTCTCGCGGGCATGCTCGACGAGCGCCTGGAGTTCCGCCGGCAGAGCGGTCAGGGAGGGGAGGCTCATGGTCTATCCTTTTAGCGCGCCTCGACGGCCAACAGCCCCCGTCGACAGCTGTAGTTTTGCTACGAATCATTCTTCATGGGGGGCTGTTTTTAGCGCCGATATGTAGTAAAACTACAAGGCATCGGGAGACCCCCGGTGAGGCTGAACGCCGCAACAGCGCCAGCCCGACAAACACAAAATTCGTGGCGGCCGCCCACAAAGCCGGCCGCGCTTCACACCCGGCTACCGATTCTGGAAGCCTTTCCGCCCTGGAGCAAGCCATGCAAGATCTCGATCCCGTCGAAACCCAGGAATGGCTGGACGCCCTGGAGTCCGTCCTCGATCGTGAAGGTGAAAACCGCGCCCACTATCTGCTGACCCGCATGGGTGAGCTGGCTTCGCGCACCGGCACCCAACTGCCGTATGCCATCACCACGCCGTACCGCAACACCATTCCGGTCACCCATGAAGCCCGCATGCCGGGCGACCTGTTCATGGAGCGACGCATTCGTTCGCTGATCCGCTGGAACGCCCTGGCGACCGTGATGCGCGCGAACAAGAAGGATCCGGATCTGGGTGGCCACATCTCCACCTTCGCCTCCAGCGCGACCCTGTACGACATCGGCTTCAACTACTTCTTCAAGGCGCCGACCGAAGAGCACGGCGGCGACCTGATCTACTTCCAGGGCCACGCCTCCCCCGGCGTCTACGCCCGCGCCTTCCTCGAAGGCCGCATCAGCGAAGACCAGCTGAACAACTTCCGCCAGGAGGTGGACGGCCAGGGCCTGTCCTCCTACCCGCACCCGTGGCTGATGCCGGACTTCTGGCAGTTCCCCACCGTGTCCATGGGCCTCGGTCCGATCCAGGCGATCTACCAGGCGCGCTTCATGAAGTACCTGGAGCACCGTGGCTTCATCCCCGCCGGCAAGCAGAAGGTCTGGTGCTTCCTCGGCGACGGCGAGACCGACGAGCCGGAATCCCTCGGCGCCATCGCCCTGGCCGGCCGCGAGAAGCTCGACAACCTGATCTTCGTGGTCAACTGTAACCTGCAGCGCCTCGACGGCCCGGTGCGCGGCAACGGCAAGATCATCCAGGAACTGGAAGGCGTGTTCCGCGGCGCCGACTGGAACGTGATCAAGGTGATCTGGGGCCGCCTGTGGGATCCGCTGTTCGCCAAGGACACCCACGGCCTGCTGCAGAAGCGCATGGACCAGGTGGTCGACGGCGAGTACCAGAACTACAAGGCCAACGACGGCAAGTTCGTCCGCGAGCACTTCTTCGGTGCCCGCCCGGAGCTGCTGGAGATGGTCAAGGACATGTCCGACGACGAGATCTGGGCGCTCAACCGCGGCGGCCATGACCCGTTCAAGGTCTATGCGGCCTACCACCAGGCGGTCAACCACACCGGTCAGCCGACCGTGGTGCTGGCCAAGACCATCAAGGGCTACGGCACCGGCTCCGGCCAGGCGCAGAACATCACCCACAACGTCAAGAAGGTCGACCTGGAGAGCCTCAAGGCCTTCCGCGACCGCTTCGGCATCCCGATTCCGGACGACAAGCTGGAAGAGCTGCCGTTCTACAAGCCGGAAGCCGACAGCCCGGAGATGAAGTACCTGCTGAAGAGCCGCGAGAAGCTGGGCGGCTTCGTGCCGCAGCGCCGCAGCAAGAGCTTCAGCATCCCGACCCCGCCGCTGGAGACCCTCAAGTCCATCCTCGACGGCACCGGCGAGCGCGAAATCTCCACCACCATGGCCTTCGTGCGCATCCTGTCGCAGCTGGTCAAGGACAAGGATCTCGGCGCACGCATCGTGCCGATCATCCCCGACGAGGCGCGCACCTTCGGCATGGAAGGCATGTTCCGCCAGCTCGGCATCTACTCCTCGGTCGGCCAGCTGTACCAGCCGGTGGACAAGGACCAGGTGATGTTCTACCGCGAGGACAAGAAGGGCCAGATCCTCGAGGAAGGCATCAACGAGGCCGGCGCCATGTCCAGCTGGATCGCCGCGGCGACCGCCTACAGCAACCACAACCAGCCGATGCTGCCGTTCTACGTGTTCTACTCGATGTTCGGCTTCCAGCGCATCGGTGACCTGGCCTGGGCCGCCGGCGACAGCCGCGCGCGCGGCTTCCTGATCGGTGGCACCGCCGGCCGCACCACGCTGAACGGCGAGGGCCTGCAGCACGAGGACGGTCACAGCCACATCCTCGCCTCGACCATCCCCAACTGCCGCACCTACGATCCGACCTATGCCTACGAGATGGCGGTGATCATCCGCGAAGGCATCCGCCAGATGACCGAAGAACAGCAGAACGTGTTCTTCTACCTGACCGCGATGAACGAGGCCTACGCCCAGCCGGCGATGCCGCAGGGCGTCGAGGACGGCATCATCAAGGGCATGTACCTGCTCGAGGAAGACAAGCGCGACGCCGCCTGCCACGTGCAGCTGATGGGCTCCGGCACCATCCTGCGCGAAGTGCGCGAAGCGGCGAAGATCCTCCGCGAGGAGTACAACATCGGCGCCGACGTGTGGAGCGTCACCAGCTTCAACGAACTGCGCCGCGAGGGCCTGGCCGTCGAGCGCCGCAACCGCCTGCATCCGGAGCAGAAGCCGCAGCTGACCTACGTCGAGCAGTGCCTGTCCGGTCGCCGCGGCCCGGTGGTCGCCTCCACCGACTACATGAAGCTGTTCGCCGACCAGATCCGCCAGTGGGTGCCGGTCAAGGAGTACAAGGTGCTCGGCACCGACGGCTTCGGCCGCAGCGACAGCCGCAAGAAACTGCGCCACTTCTTCGAGGTGGACCGCTACTGGGTGGTGCTGACCGCGCTGGAGGCCCTGGCCGACCGCGGCGAGATCGACCGTACCGTGGTGGCCGAGGCCATCGCCAAGTTCGGCATCGACACCAACAAAGCCAACCCGCTGGACTGCTGAGGAGCGAGCCATGAGTGAACTGATTCGCGTACCCGATATCGGCAGCGGCGAAGGTGAAGTCATCGAGCTGCTGGTCAAGGTCGGCGACCGTATCGAGGCCGACCAGAGCCTGCTGACCCTGGAGTCGGACAAGGCCAGCATGGAAGTCCCGGCACCCAAGGCCGGGGTGATCAAGAGCCTGAAGATCAAGCTGGGCGACAAGCTGAAGACCGGCGACGAGCTGCTCGAGCTGGAAGCCGAGGGTGCTGCTGCGGCCCCGGCCGCGGCCGAAGCTCCCGCCGCTGCACCGGCTGCCACTCCCGTGGCCGCCGAGCCCGCCCCTGCCGCGGCGGCTCCGGCCGCTGCGGCGGCGGAGAGCCTGCAGCCGGTGCACGTGCCGGACATCGGCTCGGCCGGCAAGGCGCGCGTCATCGAGGTGCTGGTCAAGGCCGGCGACTCGGTCGCCGCCGACCAGTCGCTGATCGTGCTGGAGTCGGACAAGGCGAGCATGGAGATCCCCTGCCCGCAGGCCGGCGTGGTCGACAGCGTGGCGATCAACCTCAACGACGAAGTCGGCACCGGCGAGCTGATCCTCACCCTGCGCGTGGCTGGCGCCGCGCCGGTCGCGGCAGCTCCGGCAGCCGCTGCCGCCCCGGCGGCGGCCCCGGCTCCCGTTGCGGCGCCCGCGCCGGCCGCCGCCGCTCCGGCGGCTCCGGCCAAGGTGCCGGGCCCGGTCGGCGCGCCGAGCGGCAACGCCGGCAAGGTGCACGCCGGCCCCGCAGTGCGCATGCTGGCCCGCGAGTTCGGCGTCGAGCTGGCCGACGTGCCGGCCACCGGTCCCAAGGGCCGCGTGCTCAAGGAAGACGTGCAGGCCTACGTCAAGGCGATGATGCACAAGGCCAAGGCCGCACCGGAGGCCGCCGTCAGCGGTGGCGCCGGCATCCCGCCGATCCCGGCCGTCGACTTCGCCAAGTTCGGCGAGATCGAGGAAGTGGCGATGACCCGCCTGATGCAGGTCGGCGCCGCCAACCTGCACCGCAGCTGGCTCAACGTGCCGCACGTGACCCAGTTCGAGTCGGCCGACATCAGCGAGCTGGAAGCCTTCCGCGTGGCGCAGAAGGCGGTGGCCGAGAAGGCCGGCGTCAAGCTGACCGTGCTGCCGTTCCTGCTCAAGGCCTGCGCCCACGTGCTGCGCGAGCTGCCGGACTTCAACAGCTCGCTGGCCCCCAGCGGCAAGGCGCTGATCCGCAAGAAGTACGTGCACATCGGCTTCGCCGTGGACACCCCGGACGGCCTGCTGGTACCGGTGATCCGCAACGTCGACCAGAAGAGCCTGCTGCAGCTGGCCGCCGAGGCCGCCGAACTGGCGGAGAAGGCGCGCACCAAGAAGCTCTCCGCCGACGACATGCAGGGCGCCTGCTTCACCATCTCCAGCCTCGGCCACATCGGCGGTACCGGCTTCACGCCGATCGTCAACGCGCCGGAGGTGGCGATCCTCGGCGTGTCCAAGGCGAGCATGCAGCCGGTGTGGGACGGCAAGGCGTTCCAGCCCAAGCTGATGCTGCCGCTGTCGCTGTCCTACGATCACCGCGTGATCAACGGCGCTGCCGCGGCGCGCTTCACCCGTCGCCTGGCCGATCTGCTGGCGGAGATCCGCTCGCTGCTGCTGTAAGCCGCGAACGCCCGCCGCACAAACAGGAACCCCGCCGATCGGCGGGGTTCCTGTTTTCAGCCCGGGGAAAGGCTCAGCCCTTCTGCAGGTCGCGGATCAGGTAGCTGAGCGCCCTGGCCAGCTCCTCCATGCCCGCGTGGTCGCGCACCAGGGTGAACAGCGGCGTGCCGTCCTTGGGGCTCAGCACCTGGCAGGACGGACCGCGGCTCGGGCAGTCGTAGCGGACGAACGGATCGACGCCGTACAGCTCCAGCCGCCGGTTGTGCACCTCCATGCGGCTGCCATCGGCGCTGCGGATCTCTTCGCGCACGTTCAGCGTGCCTTCGCCGAGGATGCTCAGCTGGTACAGCAGATCGTCGGCCCGGGCTTCGCCGACGCGGTAGCCGGCGCGCAGCGCGTAGCTCTCCAGCAGGCGGTTGCAGTGTTCAAGCAGCGCCTTGCGCGGCGCCTGGCGCGGATAGAGGCGCTTGAGCTCGGCCAGGTAGCGCTCCTGATCGGCGCTGCTCAGGCTGCTGGTCTGGGTGCTGCTGGGGGTGCTCTGCGTGCTGCCGGCGTCGCCGCCCTGGCCGCGCTGGCCGTCGTCGCCGCCAGTCGTCTCGGCAGCCGCGCCGGCCGGCAGTGCGGCGCCGAGCAGCGCCAGCAACAGGCCGCGGCGCAGCCGCTGCATGAATCCTGATTGCATGATCCTTACCTTTGCTATCTACATGTTGACAATGACTTGAGCATAATCCAGCCGGCGCGACCTGCGCACGGCGGAACACCCGCCAGTGTTAACAGGATGTGACGCGGCCAGCCAAGCCCGACCATCGTGAAAGATCGCGCCGGTGGCGCTTCCGGTTGCAGGCGTCGCCCGGCACAGGCAAGTTAACAGATCGCGATCGCCACTTTCGGGAGACACGCCATGGTCCTGCGTTCACAGATTCTCGCCCACAAGCTCGAGCTGCCCGGCGCCGGCCAGGCGCTACCGGGACGCGACAGCGCCATGCCGGTCCCCGAGCGCCACTACGTGAATGACCATCCGCTGCTGCCGCCGTTCCCCGAGGGCTTCGCGGAAGTGCAGTTCGGCCTCGGCTGCTTCTGGGGGGCCGAGCGGCGGCTGTGGCAGCAGCCGGGAGTATGGGTCACCGCGGCGGGCTACGCCGGCGGCCTGACGCCCAACCCGACCTACGAGGAGGTCTGCTCGGGCCTGACCGGGCACACCGAGGTGGTGCGGGTGGTCTACGATCCGCGGCAGACCAGCTTCAAGGCCCTGCTCAAGGTGTTCTGGGAGGCCCACGACCCGACCCAGGGCATGCGCCAGGGCAACGACATCGGCACCCAGTACCGCTCGGCGATCTACTGCTCGACCGCCGAACAGCTGGAGGAGGCGCAGGCCAGCGCCGCGGCCTTCGCCACCGAGCTGGCCCGCGCCGGCTACGGCGCGATCACCACCGAGATCCGCGCTGCAGTGCCGTTCTACTATGCCGAGGCCTACCACCAGCAGTACCTGGCGAAGAACCACGGCGGCTACTGCGGCCTGCGCGGCACCGGGGTGTGCCTGCCCGAATAAGGCGATCTCGATGGCCTCCACGCTCCGGCCGGAGCGGCATGCGATGCATGCCCACGCCGAACAGCGGCCCGTAGGGTGCGCCATGCGCACCTGCGGTATCGTGGTGCGCATGGCGCACCCTACGGGCGGCCCCCCGCCTCACCGAGCACCGTAGGGTAGAAAACCCGCGCAGCGGTTTTCTACCAGCCCGCGCGCCGCGGTCCTGCAGGTGGACAATCGCTGCGCGAGCTGTCCACCTTACTCGACACGACGGCGCTCAGCCGCCGGCCTTCTCCTCGATCAGCCAGTCAAGGCGCCAGCCGCCCTGGCTCTGCGCCAGCTGCGTCGCCAGATACGGCAGCAGCTCGCGCAGCTCCTCCTCCAGCGGCCACGGCGGATTGGCGATGGCCAGACCGGAGCCGTTGAGGCCGGCCGGGTTGTCGGCGGGATGCACCCACAGCTCGGCGCGCAGCAGCTTGGGCGCGCCGCTCCTGGCCAGATCCTGATAGAAGCGCTTGAGCTGGCGCTGATCCTTGATCGGATACCAGATCGCCACCACCGCCTGGCGCATGCGGGCGATGGCGGTGTGCAGCGACTCGACGCAGCGCTCCAGCTCGTCGGCCTGCTCGAACGGCGGGTCGATCAGCAGCAGCGCGCGCTTCTCCGCCACCGGCAGCAGCGCCTTGGCCAGGTGCCAGCCCTCGCCCAGGTGCACGGTCACCCGGCGGTCGCCGGCCATGTTGGCCTTGAGCAGTTGGCCGTCCTCGGGGTGCTTCTCGTTGAGCAGCACGCGATCCTGGGCGCGGGTCAGGCGGCGGGCGATCTCCGGCGAACCGGGGTAGTAGCGCAGGCCGCCGGCGGGATTGAGCGCCTCCACCACCGCGCGGTAGTCGGCCAGCACGGCCGGCAGCTCGTCGTTCTGCCACAGACGGCCGATACCCTGCAGCCATTCGCCGGTCTTGCCGGCCTGCTCGCCGGCCAGGTCGTAGAGGCCGACGCCGGCGTGGCTGTCGAGGTAGGCGAAGGGTTTGTCCTTGCGCGCCATGAGGGCGAGCAGACGGCAGAGGACTGCGTGCTTGAGCACGTCGGCATGGTTGCCGGCGTGGAAGGCGTGGCGGTAGTTCATCGGCGGATCCGCAACTGGCGGGCCGGGCGCGCACAGCGGCCGGCGCGAAGGGTGGGTCGGGGCATGCGGCGAGTTTACCAGCTGCCCCGCTCCGGCGCAGGCGCGCTCGGAGCCGCCGAAGGTCGCGCGCCACGAGGCGCAACATCCTGCGAAAAAAACCTGGATATTTTTCGACCATCCGACAAATCAACAGGTTAGAATCACTTGGCACGCCCAGTGCATGATTTTCCCTGCCCGTCAACCCTATTCGGAGCCTGCCGTGGATACCGCCGCCGTCAACAGCCTGTTCTTCGTCGGCGCACTCCTGGTCGGCGTCAGCATCCTGGTCAGCTCGTTCTCGGCGCGCATCGGCATCCCGGTGCTGGTGATCTTCCTCGCCGTGGGCATGCTCGCCGGGGTCGACGGCATCGGCGGCATCGCCTTCAACGACTACTCGCTGGCCTACCTGGTCAGCAACCTGGCGCTGGCGGTGATCCTCCTCGACGGCGGCATGCGCACCCGGGTCGCCACCTTCCGCGTCGCCCTGTGGCCGGCGATGTCGCTGGCCACCGTCGGCGTGGTGATCACCGCCGGCCTGACCGGCCTGGCCGCCGCCTGGCTGTTCGACCTCAAGCTGCTCGAGGGCCTGCTGATCGGCGCCATCGTCGCCTCCACCGACGCCGCCGTGGTGTTCAACCTGCTCAACGGCAAGGGCCTCAACGAGCGGGTCGGCTCGACCCTGGAGATCGAGTCGGGCAGCAACGACCCGATGGCCATGTTCCTCACCGTGACCCTGATCGGCCTGCTCGCCGCCGGCAAGACCAGCTTCGGCTGGGACGTGCTGCTGTCGCTGGTGATGCAGTTCGGCATCGGCATCGTCCTCGGCCTCGCCGGCGGCTGGCTGCTGCTGCAGCTGGTCAACCGGCTGTCGGTGGCCGACGGCCTGTATCCGCTGCTCACCGTCAGCGGCGGCATCATGATCTACGCCCTGTCCGGGGAGATCGGCGGCAGCGGCATCCTCGCCGTGTACGTCTGCGGCCTGATGCTCGGCAACCGGCCGATCCGCAACCGCCACGGCATCCTGCACATGTTCGACGGCCTGGCCTGGCTCAGCCAGATCGGCATGTTCCTCGTCCTCGGCCTGCTGCTCACGCCCAGCGAGCTGCTGCCGATCGCCGTGCCGGCGCTGCTGCTGTCGCTGTGGATGATCCTGTTCGCCCGCCCGTTGTCGGTGTTCATCGGCCTGCTGCCGTTCCGCGCCTTCCACTTCCGCGAGCGCCTGTTCATCTCCTGGATCGGCCTGCGCGGCGCGGTGCCGGTGATCCTCGCGGTGTTCCCGCTGGTCGCCGGCCTGCCCAATGCCCAGCTGTTCTTCAACGTGGCCTTCTTCATCGTGCTGGTGTCGCTGGTGCTGCAGGGCAGCACCCTCGGCTGGGCGGCGCGCAAGACCCGCGTCGAGGTGCCGCCGCAGCCCTCGCCGATCTCCCGGGCCGGCCTGCAGGTGCATCCGACCAGCCAGTGGGAGATGTTCATCTACAAGCTGCGCGCCGACCGCTGGTGCGTCGGCGCCCCGCTGCGCGAGCTGAAGATGCCCGACGGCACGCGCATCGCCGCGCTGTTCCGCGGCCGCGAGCTGCTCCACCCGAGCGGCAGCACGCGCCTGGCGGCAGGCGACATCCTCTGCGTGATCGGCCACGAGAAGGACCTGCCGGCGCTCGGCAAGCTGTTCAGCGAGGCGCCGAAGAGCGGCCAGGACCTGCGCTTCTTCGGCGACTTCGTCCTCGAGGGCGACGCCGAACTCGGCCCGGTGGCCGCGCTCTACGGCCTCCGGCTGGACGGCGCCGACGGCAGCCAGCAGCTCGGTCCGTTCATCGCCCACCTGATCGGTGGTGAACCCGTGGTCGGCGACCAGGTCGAATGGGCTGGCCGCACCTGGACGGTGGCGCAGATGGAAGGCAACCGCATCCGCAAGGTCGGCCTCAAGCTGCCCGCTGGCGGCGGCGGCCCGGCCTTCCTGCTCTAGATCCGCGCCGCCCGCGGCCGCGCCCACCTTGCCGGTCCGGCGGACCGGCGGTAGGCTTTCCGGTTCCTCAGACGAAACCCCGTACCCATGTTCAAGCTTCGCCCGCTTCTCACCTCCCTGTCCCTCGGTCTGCTGCTCTGCACCGGCCAGGTCGCCGCCGCCGACAACCTGCCTAGCGCCAGCGCGGTGCAGAAGCAGCTTGCCGGCCTCGAGGCCCGCAAGCTGCCGGAAGCCGAGCAGAAGGCCCTGCAGGACACCCTGCAGAAGACCCTCGACCAGCTGCAGCTGCTGCAGAGCAGCAGCGACGAGCTGGCCAGCCTCAAGCAGCGCCTGGCCGCCGCCCCCAAGCTGACCGCCGAGGCGCAGCGCGAACTGGCGCAGCTCAAACCGGTGGCTCCCGACGCGCTGGCCCGGCGCTACGCCGACCTGCCGGTGAGCCAGCTGGAAAGCATGCTCGCCGAGCGCCTGGGCAAGCTCAGCGACTGGCAGGCCGAGCTGAGCCAGGTGACCAATGCGCTGATCAACGCGCAGACCCGACCGGAGCGCGCGCAGGCCGAGATCAGCGCCAACCAGACCCGCACCCAGGTGATCCGCGAGCAGATCAAGAGCGGCCGCGACAACAAGCAGCCGCTCGGCAGCGAACAGCTGGCCCAGTTGCAGGCCGAACTGGCCGCCCGGGAAGCGGTGTCCCAGCTGCGCCGCGAGGAGCTGGCCGGCACCACCGCCCTGCAGGACCTCAGCGCCAGCCAGCGCGCCCTGCTCACCCAGCGCATCGCCCTGCTCGAGGCGGACATCCTCGCCCTGCAGAACACCCTCAACGACAAGCGCCGCGAGGAATCGGCGGAAACCGTCGCCCAGCTGTCGCGCGACAGCCTCGACAACCAGCGCGGCAGCCTGCTCGCCACCCAGTCCGACCTCAACCTGGCGCTCAGCGACTACCTGCTCAAGGCCACCGACCGCTCCAACGCGCTGATCCGCAAGAACATCGAGACCAAGCAGCAGCTCGACGCGCTGAACCAGGCCGAACAGGCCCTCGCCGAGCAGATCGACGTGCTCAAGGGCAGCCTGCTGCTGACCCGCATCCTCTACCAGCAGAAGAACGCCCTGCCCAAGGTCAGCATCGACAACAAGCTCGCCGACGAGATCGCCGACCTGCGCCTGTACCAGTTCGAGCTCAACCAGCGCCGCGCCGACATCGTCAACCCGGCGCAGTACGTCAACAGCCTGCTGGCCGGCCAGCCGGGCGAGAACGTCACCGCCGAGCTGCGCAGCCAGCTCGAGCAGCTGGTGCGCGCGCGCCTGGAGCTGCTCGACCGCCTCAACAGCGAACTGGGCAACCTGCTGACCCAGGCCATCACCCTGCAGCTCAACCAGAAGCAGCTGCTGGCCACCAGCGCCAGCCTGAGCCGCACCCTCGACGAGCAGATGTTCTGGATCGCCAGCAACAAGCCGCTCGACCTCGGCTGGTTCAAGGAGATCCCCGGCCGCCTGCAGCGCCAGCTCGAGGCGCTGCCGCTGCAGGACAGCGCCAAGGCCATCGGCCACGGCCTGATCGGCCAGCCGCTGCTGTTCCTGCCGCTGGTGGTGCTGCTCGCCGCGCTGGTCGCCGGCCGCCCCTGGCTGCGCCGCCAGCTGGCGCGCATCGACGACCAGCTCGACCAGCTGCGCCGCTACCGGCAGATGCTCACCCCGCTGGCGCTGCTCTGCCACTTCCTGCTGGTGCTGCCGCTGCCGCTGATCGTCGCCGCCTGCGGCGTGGTGCTGATCCGTGACCCGCAGGCCGCCACCACGGTGTTCGGCGAGTCGCTGCTCAAGCTGGCGCAGGCCATGCTGGTGTTCGGCGTCGGCTACCGCCTGCTGGCCCGCGGCAGCGTCGCCGAGCGCCACTTCGGCTGGGAGCCGGCGCGGGTGCAGAGCCTGTACCGCCAGGTGCGCTGGCTGGGCCTGGTGGTGATGCCGATGGTGCTGGTGGTGAGCATCGCCGAGCGCCAGCTCAGCGGCCTCGCCGAGGACGTGCTGGGCATCTTCATCGTCCTCGCCGGCTTCCTGCTGATGAGCTGGATCCTGCTGCGCATCATGCTCACCCAGCCGCCGTTCTTCGGCTCGCGGGTACTGCACTTCGTCGCCGCCCTGCTGCTGGTCGGCCTGCCGCTGGCCCACGTGCTGCTGGTCGGCTTCGGCTACTACTACACCGCGCTCAAGCTCACCGGCCGCCTGCTCGACAGCCTGTACATCATCGCCATCTGGACGGTGGTGCAGTCCAGCGTGCTGCACGGCCTCGATGTCGCCGCCCGCCGCCTGGCCCTGCAGCGTGCCGAAGCGCGCCGGCAGACTCCGCCGCGCGAGGGCGCCGAGGGCGGCGAACTGATCGAGGAGCCGACCCTGGCCCTGGAGAAGGTCAACCAGCAGTCGCTGCGCCTGGTCCGCCTGTGCCTGCTGCTCGGCTTCGTCGGCATCTTCTACTTCGTCTGGGCCGACCTGCTGGCGGTATTCACCTACCTCGACAGCGTGACCCTCTACGAGTACACCAGCGGCAGCGGCGAGACCGCGGTGCGCGTGCCGATCAGCCTGAGCGACCTGCTCGGCGCCTTGGTGGTGCTGGCGATCACCCTGGCGCTGGCGCGCAACCTGCCGGGCCTGCTGGAGATGCTGGTGCTGTCGCGCCTCAACCTGGCCCAGGGCAGCGCCTACGCCACCACCACCCTGCTGTCCTACGCCATCGTCGCCTTCGGCCTGGTCAGCACCCTGTCGACCATGGGGCTCAGCTGGGACAAGCTGCAGTGGCTGGTCGCCGCCCTGTCGGTGGGCATCGGCTTCGGCATGCAGGAGATCTTCGCCAACTTCATCTCCGGCCTGATCATCCTGTTCGAGCGCCCGGTGCGCATCGGCGACGTGGTGACCATCGGCAACCTGTCCGGCTCGGTGAGCAAGATCCGCATCCGCGCGACCACCATCGTCGACTTCGACCGCAAGGAAATCATCGTCCCCAACAAGACCTTCATCACCAGCCAGCTGATCAACTGGTCGCTGACCGACACGGTCACCCGCGTCACCGTGCGCATCGGCGTGGCCTACGGCACCGACCTCGACCTGGTGCGCCGCCTGCTGCTGCAGATCGCCCGCGCCAACCCGCGCGTGCTGCGCGAGCCGGAGCCGCAGGTGTTCTTCCTCACCTTCAACGAGAGCACCCTCGACCATGAGCTGCGCATCCACGTGCGCGAACTGGGCGACCGCAACGCGGCGATCGACGAGATCAACCGCGAGATCGACCGCCTGTTCCGCGAGCACGACATCGAGATCGCCTTCCGCCAGCTCGACGTGTTCATCAAGAACCTGCACGGCCAGCAGCTGCAGCTGGTCGCCGGCCAGACCCTGGGCGCCAGCGAGGACAGCCGTCGCAGCGGCGACGAGTGAAGCCCGACGCCCGGCCGACTGGACGCCTTCCGGCAATTCCCAGCACAATGCTCGGGAATTGCCGGAGGCCTTCGTGAAAACCCTCGACCAGCTCCAGTTCGACAACCGTTTCGCCCGCCTGGGCGACACCTTCTCCACCCGCGTGGCGCCGCAGTCCATCGAGCAGCCGCAACTGGTGGTGGTCAGCCCCGCCGCCTTGAACCTGCTCGACCTCGCCCCGGACGAAGCCGAGCGCCCCGAGTTCGTCGAGCTGTGCTCCGGGCACAAGCTGTGGCACGACGCCGAGCCGCGGGCGATGGTCTACTCCGGCCACCAGTTCGGCATGTACAACCCGCAGCTCGGCGACGGCCGCGGCCTGCTGCTCGGCGAGGTGGTCAACGCCGCCGGCGAGCACTGGGACCTGCACCTCAAGGGCGCCGGCTACACGCCCTACTCGCGCATGGGCGACGGCCGCGCCGTGCTGCGCAGCTCGATCCGCGAATTCCTCGCCAGCGAATACCTGGCGGCGCTGGGCATCCCCACCACCCGCGCGCTGTGCGTCACCGCCTCGACCACCCCGGTGTACCGCGAGCGCCCGGAAACCGCCGCCATGCTGCTGCGCCTGGCGCCCAGCCACCTGCGCTTCGGCCACTTCGAGTTCTTCTACTACACCCGCCAGCACGACGCCCTGCGCCAGTTGGTCGAGCACGCCCTCGACGCACACTTCCCGCACTGCCGCGACGCCGCCGCGCCGGCGGGGGCGATGTTCCGCGCGGTGGTCGAGCGCACCGCCGCGCTGATCGCCCTGTGGCAGGCCTACGGCTTCTGCCACGGGGTGATGAACACCGACAACATGTCGCTGCTCGGCCTGACCTTCGACTACGGCCCCTACGCCTTCCTCGACGACTTCGACGCCCGCCACGTGTGCAACCACTCCGACAGTGGCGGCCGCTACAGCTTCGAGAACCAGGTGCCGATCGCCCACTGGAACCTCAGCGCGCTGGGCCAGGCGCTGACGCCGCTGGTGGCGGTGGAGCACCTGCGCGAATCGCTCGGCCGGTTCCTGCCGTTCTACCAGGCGCACTACCTCGAGCGCATGCGCTTGCGCCTCGGCCTGCGCAGCGCCGAGGACGGCGACGAGACGCTGGTGCAGCGCCTGCTGGCGCTGATGCAGACAGGCGGCATCGACTACAGCCTGTTCTTCCGCCGCCTCGGCGAGACGCCGGCCGCCGCGGCGCTGCGTCACCTGCGCGAGGAGTTCGTCGACCTGGCCGGCTTCGATGCCTGGAGCGCCGACTTCCTCGCTCGCCTCGCCCGTGACGGCGCCGACGACGAGACGGCGCGGCGCCAGCGCATGCACGCGGTCAACCCCAAGTACCTGCTGCGCAACTACCTGGCGCAGCAGGCCATCGAGGCGGCGGAAAAGGGCGACTACGCCGTGGTGCGCGAACTGCATGCGGTGCTGTCGCGGCCGTTCGACGAACAGCCGGGGATGGAGCGCTACGCCGCACGCCCGCCCGAGTGGGGCAAGCACCTGGAGATCAGCTGCTCGTCGTGAGCAGCCGGGCATGCCTCAGCCCTGCCCCAGCCGGCGCAGCGCCTCCAGGCGCAAGGCCAGATCCTGCTCCAGCTCGGCCAGCTGGCGCTGCAGGCGCTGGCCGGTCGCCTCGTCGGACGCCGCGGCGAGCGCCGTGCGCAGTCGCGCGCGCTGCTGGAACAGCTCGACCTCGGCCGGCGGCACCCCGGCGGCTTTCATCACCTGAAAGGTCATGCGCAGCCCCGGCGGGGTCTGCAGCCAGGCTTCGTCGATCTCCAGCGGCCGGCCGTGGCCGGCCTTGAGCTGGCCCGCCGCCTCGGCCGCGGCCAGCTTGCGGCCGATTTCCTCGTCCAGTGTGTTCATGCCCCCTCCCCATTGCGCGAACGCAGACCTACAGGCCGCCATGTTACGCCCGCATGCGGCGCGCCGGCGGCGCCTCCGCCGACCGGCACACCTCGACGCCAGGCGCCTCGTATAGATCCATAATGCATATAAACCTTATAAACCTTTCTTTGACCGTCTAAAGAAACCCTTCTATCGTTGCGCCCACCGCCCGCGCCACCGACGCCGGGCCGATACCTCTCCCGAGATTCGTCCCAAGGAATTCCATGCTTCCGGCCTCGCTGTCGCTCTGGTTCGTCGCCGCCCTGCTGCTCTGGGTGCTGTACGCCTTCATCCGCGAGAAGTGGAGCCCGGACATCGTCGCCGCGATCGCCGTCGCCGCGCTGCTGGTCGCCGGCCTGCTCGAGCCCAAGGAGGTGCTCGGCGTGCTGTCCAACTCGGCGCCGGTGACCATCGCCTGCATGTTCGTGCTGTCCGCCGCTCTGGAGCGCACCGGCTGCATCGACGCGCTGGGCAACTGGCTGGGCGAACGGGTCGGCACCAGCCCCACCCGGGTGCTGGTCGGGCTGACGGTGACGGCGCTGGTGGTGTCAGCCGGCCTGAACAACACCCCGGTGGTGGCCATCCTCACCCCGGTGGCGATCGCCCTGGCCAAGCGCGCCGGCACCCTGCCCTCCAAGCTGCTGATCCCGCTGTCCTACGCCACCATCCTCGGCGGCACCCTGACCATGATCGGCACCTCGACCAACATCCTGGTCGACGGCGTGGCGCGCAAGGCCGGCCTCGAGCCGTTCGGCATCTTCGAGATCACCGGTGCCGGGCTGATCCTCGCCGCCGCCGGCATGCTCTACCTGCTGACCATCGGCAAGCGCCTGCTGCCCGCGCGCGAGACCCTCTCCAAGCAGTTGCGCCCGGACCTCGACCGCACCTTCATGAGCGAACTGCTGGTGCCGCACGACTCGCCGGTGATCGGCAAGACCCTCAGCGAGGCCAACCTCAACGGCGGCAGCGGCCTGCAGGTGCTGCAGGTCAGCCGCGACGGCGAGCAGATCAGCCGCCCCGACCACCACTTCGTGCTGCAGGCCGGCGACCTGCTGGCCCTCCACGGCCAGGTCCGGAACGTGGTTGACCTGCGCGAGAGCGGCCACCTGACCTTCAACCGCAGCGACGCCTTCGAGACGGTGAGCAGCCACGACGTGGTGCTCGCCGAGGCCATCGTCGGGCGCAACTCGCGCTACAGCCACCGGCCGATGCGCGACCTCGACCTCAGCGCGCGCTACGGCATCGCCGTGCTCGCCGTGCATCGCCAGGACGAGAACGTGCAGGGCAACCTCGACGACTTCCAGCTGCAGTTCGGCGACGTGATGCTGGTCGAGGGCACGCCGGCGCAGATCAAGCGCTTCGCCGACAACGGCGAGCTGATCAGCCTCAACGCCGTGCAGGAGCGCGCCTTCCGCCGCGACAAGGCGCCGATCGCCCTGCTCGCGACCGCAGCGGTGATGCTGCTGGCGGCCTTCGGCGTGATGCCGATCGAAGGCCTGGCGATCATCGGCGCGGTGGCCGTGCTGGCCACCCGCTGCCTGGACGTGGAAGACGCCTACAAGGCGGTGGACTGGAAGATCCTCAGCCTGATCTTCGGCATGCTGGCGATCAGCATCGCCATGGACAAGGTCGGCCTGGTCAAGCTAATCGTCGAGAACGTCATGGGCCTGCTGCCCTGGGCCGGACCGCTGCTGCTGCTGTCGTTCATCTACCTGTTCACCTCGGTGCTCACCGAGGTGCTGTCCAACAACGCGGTAGCGGTGCTGGTCACGCCGATCGCCATCGGCATGGCCCAGCAGCTCGGCGTCGACCCGCGCGCCTTCGTGGTCGCGGTGATGTTCGCTGCCAGCGCCAGTTTCGCCACGCCGATCGGCTACCAGACCAACACCTTCGTCTACAACGCCGGCGGCTACCGCTTCAGCGACTTCATGAAGGTCGGCATTCCGCTGAACGTCCTGCTGTGGCTGGTCGCCTCGCTGGTGATCCCGCTGTTCTGGCCGCTGACTCCGCTCTGATCCGCCACGGCGGGCAATGCCCCCATCGCGCATGGTGGCATTGACCGCGCGGCGGCGCCCTCGGCATGCTGCACGCTTTTCCCTGCCTCGAAGGAATGTGTGCATGAAAGCGGAAACCCTGGCCATCCACGCCGGCTACAGCCCCGACCCGACCACCAAGGCAGTGGCGGTGCCGATCTACCAGACCACCTCCTACGCCTTCGACGACACCCAGCACGGCGCCGACCTGTTCGACCTCAAGGTCGCCGGCAACATCTACACGCGGATCATGAACCCGACCACCGACGTGCTGGAGAAGCGCGTGGCGGCGCTGGAGGGCGGCGTGGCGGCGCTGGCGGTGGCCTCGGGCATGGCGGCGATCACCTACGCGATCCAGACCATCGCCGGGGTCGGCGACAACATCGTCTCGGTGGCCAAGCTGTACGGCGGCACCTACAACCTGTTCGCCCACACCCTGCCGCGCTTTGGCATAGAGGTGCGCTTCGCGCAGCACGACGACATCGCCGCCCTGGAGGCGCTGATCGACGAGAACACCCGCGCGGTGTTCTGCGAGTCGATCGGCAACCCGGCGGGCAACATCGTCGATCTCAAGGCGCTGGCCGACGCCGCGCATCGCCATGGAGTGCCGCTGATCGTCGACAACACCGTGGCCACCCCGGTCCTCTGCCGGCCGTTCGAGCACGGCGCCGACATCGTGGTGCACTCGCTGACCAAGTACATCGGCGGCCACGGCACCAGCATCGGCGGCATCGTGGTCGACTCCGGCCAGTTCCCCTGGGCCGAGCACAAGGAGCGCTTCCCGCTGCTCAACACCCCGGATGCGTCCTACCACGGCGTCACCTACACCGAGGCGTTCGGCCCGGCCGCGTTCATCGGCCGCTGCCGCGTGGTGCCGCTGCGCAACACCGGCGCCGCGCTGTCGCCGTTCAACGCCTTCCTGATCCTGCAGGGCCTGGAGACCCTGCCGCTGCGCATGGAGCGCCACTGCGAGAACGCCCGCAAGGTCGCCGAGTTCCTCCAGCAGCATCCGCAGGTCAGCTGGGTGAAGTACGCCGGTCTGGTCGACCACCCGGAGCACGAACTGGCGCAGCGCTACATGGGCGGCCAGCCGGCCTCGATCATGTCGTTCGGCATCAAGGGCGGCATCGAGGCGGCGGCGCGCTTCATCGACGCGCTCAAGCTGGTGGTGCGCCTGGTCAACATCGGCGACGCCAAGTCGCTGGCCTGCCACCCGGCCTCCACCACCCACCGCCAGCTCAACGACGAGGAGCTGGCCCGCGCCGGCGTATCCCGCGACCTGGTGCGTCTGTCGATCGGCATCGAGCACATCGACGACATCCTCGAAGACCTCGGCCAGGCGCTGGAAGCGTCCCGCGGCTGAGCCCCGCAGGGTGCGCCGCGCGCACCGCCGCCGCTGCGCATCGGTGCGCACGGCGCACCCTGCATCGCCTTGATATCCGCAGCGCCGGCCCCACACTAGGGACATCACCCCGTGGAGCCTGCCATGACCGAGCCGCTGATCATCCCCTGCCCGCACTGCCACGGGCTCAACCGCATCCCCGCTGCCCGCCTGGGCGACGCGCCGCGCTGCGGGCGCTGCAAGAGCGCCGTGCTGCCGGGCCAGCCGTTCGCCGTCGACGGCGCCGGCTTCGCCGCCCAGCTCCGGGGCGACCTACCGCTGCTGCTCGACGTCTGGGCCGACTGGTGCGGGCCGTGCAAGGCCTTCGCGCCGATCTTCGACCAGGCGGCGCGCCAGCTGAGCGGCCGCGTGCGTCTGGCCAAGCTGGACAGCGAGGCCGAGCCGCAGCTGGCCGGCCAGCTGGGCATCCGCTCGATCCCCAGCCTGATCCTGTTCCGGGACGGTCGCGAGGTGGCGCGGCAGAGCGGCGCCCTGGCGCTGCCGCAGCTGCTCGCCTGGCTGCGCCAGCACGGCGTGGCCTAGGCTGCGCCTTGCGCCCCGCGCTTCGACTTGCCCGGTGCGGCTCGCCGCTCCCGCTACGCTCGGCGGGACAGCCCGGGGCCCGCGCGGCATACTGACGACCTTCGTTTCCCTATTGAGGCCGCCATGCTCAAGCACATCCTCGTCGCCCACGACCTCAGCCCCGAGGCCGACCTGGCCCTGCGGCGCGGCGCTCTGCTGGCCCGCGAGCAGGGCGCACGGCTGACCCTGCTGCACGTCGCGGCGACGGCGGAAGCGGCCGACGCCGCGTGCGTGCGAATGCGCGAGCGCCTGGATGCCTGTGGCGCCTCAGGGGCGCAAGTGCGGGCCTGCCACGGCCAGGCGGTGGCGATGCTGCTACACCAGGCCCGCGGCCTGGAAGCCGACCTGCTGGTGCTCGGCACCCATCACCGGCGGTCGCCGGAAGGCTTCGCCGGCACCACCCTGGAGCGTCTCCTCCACGACAGCCCGGCGCCGGTGCTGCTGGTCGCCGGCCATGACCCGGCGCCCTGGCGCAGCGCGCTGGCCGCGCTGGACTTCTCGCCCTGCGCCAGCCGCGCCCTGCAGCTGGCGCGCAGCCTGCTCGGCGCCGGCGCACAGCTGCACGCACTGCACGTGCACGAGGTGGCGGCGATCCATGCCGGCGAGGATCCGGCCGACCTGGCGTTCCAGAACGAGCTGTTCGAGCGCCTGCTGGGCGAGCAGCAGGCGCTCCTGGATGATGGCGTGCAGCTCAGCCACGAGCTGCGTCAGGGCGAGCGGCTGAGTTGCCTGCAGGCGGTGCTGGCCGAGCGCCGGCCGCAGTTGCTCGCCCTCGGCGCGCACAGCCGCAGCCAGTTGGCCGACACCCTGCTCGGCAGCCTGACCCTGGAGTGCCTGCGTCAGCCGCCGTGCGACGTGCTGGTGGTGCGCTGAGCGCCGCTCAGGCGTTTTCCAGCAGCGCGTGCAGCTCGACGAACTGCTGGGTCAGCTTGTGCCGCGGGTCGAGGAAGATCAGCGGCGTGCAGGCCTGGTGCGACTCGCGCATCTTCACCGAGCTGCCCAGGTACACCGGCAGCACCGGCAGCCGTTCGGCGAGCAGCTCGTCGAGCAGCTGCTGCGGCAGCGCGGCGCGCGGCTGGAACTGGTTGACCACGATGCCCTCGACCTCGAGGTCCTCGTTGTGGTCCTCGCGCAGCTCCTCGATCTCGGCGAGCAGGCCGTACAGCGCCTGGCGCGAGAAGCTGTCGCAGTCGAAGGGGATCAGCACGCGGTCGGCGGCGATCAGCGCCGAAACGGTGTAGAAGTTCAGCGCCGGCGGGGTGTCCAGGTAGATCCGCTCGTAGTCCTCACCCAGCTCGTCGAGCAGTTTGCGCAGCTTGTTGATCTTGTGCTTCTGTTCCAGCTTGGGCTGCAGATCGGCCAGCTCGGCGCTGGCGGTGACCAGGTCGAGGTTGGCGAACGGCGTCTCGACGACCCTGACCCGCGGCTTCTTCACCGCGCCGGCGAGGGTCTGCTGGAAGAAGTCGGCGATGCCGGGCGGGATCTCCGCCCCGACCAGACCGCTGAGGTAGTGGGTGGAGTTGGCCTGGCTGTCGAGGTCGACCAGCAGGGTGCGATAGCCCTGCGCCGCGCTCACCGCCGCCAGATTGCAGGCGATGCTCGACTTGCCGACCCCGCCCTTCTGATTGAACACCACGCGTCGCATACCGCTGTCTCCTTCCATCTGCTCGAGGCGCAGGTGCATTTAAGCCCATTCGCGCCGCGCCGGATACTCAACCGGCAGGCGTCTGGCGCTGCCGCTGCGCCTCGCCGGCCTCGCGCACCAGCAGCTCGGCGAAGCGCTGCACCAGCGGCGACTGCTCGCCGCGCCGGCGCACCAGCCAAACCGCGGTGCTCGCCCCGGGATCGCGCAGGGTGCGCCAGACCACGCCGTCGATGCGCATGCGGCTGAACGAGGCCGGCAATATGGTGACACCGAGGCCGGTGGCGACCAGGCCAATCAGGGTCATCGCCTCGCTGGCCTCCTGGACGATGTGCGGGCTGAAGCCGGCGGCCCGTGCCAGACCGAGCACCTGGTCGTAGAGGCCGGTGCCGAAGCTGCGCGGGAAGAACACGAAGGGCTCGGCGGCCAGCTCGGCCAGGGCGATGGCGCCCTCGAGCGCCTGCGGATGGCCGGCCGGCAGCACCACCACCAGCGGTTCGGCGAACAGCTCCAGCGCCTCCAGGCCGGCGGGCAACGGCTCCAGCGGGCGGATCATGCCCACCTGCAGCAGCCCCTCGCCGACCGCTTCGGCGACCTCGCGGCTGCTCAGCTCGCGCAGGTCGAGGTGCACCGCCGGGCAGGCCTGGCGGAAGGCGCGCAGCGCGCGGGGAATCGTCGAGGTGAACGGCGCCGAGGAGGTGAAGCCGACCTTCAGCTCGCCCAGCTCGCCGGCGCGGGCGCGACGGGTCACCGCCACCGCCTTGTCCAGCTGCGCCAGCACCGCGCGCGCCTCGGGCAGGAACAGTTCGCCGACCGCGCTGAGCGCCACCCGGCGGTTGGTTCGCTCGAACAGGCAGGCGCCGAGTTCGTCCTCCAGCGCCTGGATCTGCTGGCTGAGCGGCGGCTGGGAGATGCCCAGGCGCTGAGCGGCGCGGCCGAAGTGCAGCTCCTCGGCGACGGCGATGAAGTAGCGCAGGTGGCGAAGTTCCATGGCGACCGATCGATCTTCTTTGAGTATCAAACGAGTCGAATAATATATTGGAACTAAGAATGGCACCTCACCTATCCTTGCCCTGAGTTTCCGCTCGGGTCGCCATCCGCGCGCCCGCCCTCTGCCAGCCGCGAGGTTTCCATGAACAGCCTGGTCGCCAGCCACGCGCAGGCGGGCTCCGCCCCCGACGCCGCGCCAAGCCATATCGAGAAGGGCACGGCCGCCTTCCGCCGCACCAACTGGGCGCTGTTCGCCGGCGGTTTCGCCACCTTCGCCCTGCTCTACTGCGTGCAGCCGATGCTGCCGGTGCTGTCGGCGGCCTTCGCCCTCAGCGCGGCCGAGAGCAGCCTGGCGCTGTCGATCTCGACCATCACCCTGGCCATAGGCCTGCTGCTCACCGGCCCGCTGTCCGACGCGGTCGGCCGCAAGCCGGTGATGGTCGCGGCGCTGTGCAGCGCGGCGCTGTGTACCCTGCTCACCCCGCTGATGCCCAACTGGCATGCCCTGCTGCTGATGCGCGCGCTGGTCGGCCTGTCGCTGAGCGGCCTAGTGGCGGTGGCGATGTCCTACCTGAGCGAGGAGATCTACCCCCAGCACCTCGGCCTGGCCATGGGCCTGTACATCTCCGGCAACGCCCTGGGCGGCATGAGCGGCCGGCTTGTCAGCGGCGTGCTGGTCGACTTCTTCTCCTGGCAGGCGGCGGTCGGCCTGCTCGGCGGTCTGGCGCTGCTCGCCGCCCTGCTGTTCTGGCGCCTGCTGCCGGACTCGCGACACTTCCGCCCCACCCCACTGAGCTTCGCCAACCTCGCCGAGGGGCTGCGCCTGCACTTCGGCGACCGCGGCCTGCCGTGGCTGTTCCTCGAGGCCTTCCTGCTGATGGGCGGTTTCGTCACCCTGTTCAACTACATCGGCTACCGCCTGCTGGAGGCACCCTACGGCCTGAGCATGAGCTGGGTCGGCCTGCTCTCGGTGGTCTATCTGTCCGGCACCTACAGCTCGACCCAGGCCGGCGCGCTGGCCGACCGCCTCGGTCGCCACAGGGTGTTCTGGCCGGCGATCCTGGTGATGCTCGCCGGCCTGCTGCTGACCCTGTTCGCGCCGCTGGGGCTGATCCTCGCCGGCATGCTGCTGTTCGCCTTCGGCTTCTTCGCCGCCCACTCGCTGGCCAGCAGCTGGGTCGGCCGCCGCGCCCTGCAGGCGCGCGGCCAGGCCTCGTCGCTGTACCTGTTCAGCTACTACCTGGGCTCGAGCATCGCCGGCACCGCCGGCGGTTTCTTCTGGCAGCACGGCGGCTGGACCGGCGTCGGCCTGTTCATCGCCGCCCTGCTCGTGGTCGCCCTGCTGGTCGCCCTGCACCTGTCGCGCCTGCCGCCCAAGCAGCCGCAGACCTAAGCCGCAGGGTGCGCCGTGCGCACCACCGAGCTCCTCGGTTTCGCGGTGCGCATAGCGCACCCTACCCCGGAAACGACGAAGCCCGATCACAGGATCGGGCTTCTGTCATTACCGCGCGGCTCAGTGGTGGTACTGCGCCGACAGCTCGTGCACTGCCTCGATGAACACGCCGGCATGCGCCGGATCGACTTCCGGGGTGATGCCGTGGCCAAGGTTGAACACGTGGCCGCTGCCGTGGCCGAAGCGCTCGAGGATGCGCGCCACCTCGGCGCGGATCGCCGTCGGGTTGGCGTACAGCACGGTCGGGTCCATGTTGCCCTGCAGGGCCACCTTGTCGCCGACGCGCGCGCGCGCGTTGCGGATGTCGCAGGTCCAGTCCAGGCCCAGCGCGGTGGCGCCGGTGTCAGCCATCGCCTCCAGCCACAGGCCGCCGTTCTTGGTGAACAGGATCACCGGCACCTCGCGGCCTTCGTGCTCGCGGATCAGGCCATGGACGATGCGCTCCATGTAGAACAGCGAGAACTCGCGGTAGGCCGCGTCCGACAGGCTGCCACCCCAGGTGTCGAAGATCTGCACGGCCTGGGCGCCGGCGCGGATCTGGCCGTTGAGGTAGGTGGTCACCGACTGGGCCAGCTTGTCGAGCAGCGCGTGCATGGCCTGCGGGTTGTCGTAGAGCATCGCCTTGGACTTGCGGAAGTCCTTGCTGGAGCCGCCCTCGACCATGTAGGTGGCCAGGGTCCAGGGGCTGCCGGAGAAGCCGATCAGCGGTACGCGGCCGTTGAGCTCGCGGCGGATGGTGCGCACCGCGTCCATCACGTAACCCAGATCCTTCTCCGGATCGGGGATCGGCAGGGCGTCGATGTCGGCCATGCCGTCGATGCGCTTCTTGAAGCGCGGACCTTCGCCGGTCTCGAAGTACAGGCCCAGGCCCATGGCGTCCGGGATGGTGAGGATGTCGGAGAACAGGATGGCCGCATCCAGCGGATAGCGGTCCAGCGGCTGCAGGGTGACCTCGCAGGCCAGCTCCGGGTTCATGCACAGGCTCATGAAGTCGCCGGCCTTGGCGCGGCTGGCGCGGTACTCGGGGAGGTAGCGTCCGGCCTGGCGCATCATCCACACGGGGGTGACGTCGACGGGCTGCTTGAGCAGGGCGCGAAGGAAACGGTCGTTCTTCAGGACGGTCATAACGGCTTCCGGCGAAAATTCAGGCGGACATTGTCGCAAAGCGCAAAGCAAAAGGCACGGCGGGGGCCGTGCCTTTCGTAGCTTGCTTGACCGGGGTCAGCCGCGGCGGGCGACCGCCGCGGTCAACTGCCGGATCAGACGCCCAGGTAGTCGAGGATGCCCTCGGCGGCCTGGCGGCCTTCGAAGATCGCGGTGACCACCAGGTCGGAGCCACGCACCATGTCGCCACCGGCGAAGATCTTCGGGTTGCTGGTCTGGTGCTTGAACTGGCCGGCTTCCGGGGCGATCACGCGGCCCTGGCCGTCGATCCGGATGTCGAACTGCTCGAACCACGGCGCCGGACTCGGGCGGAAGCCGAAGGCGATCACCACGGCGTCGGCCGGCAGGATCTCCTCGGAGCCCGGGATCGGCTCGGGGCTGCGGCGGCCACGGGCATCGGGCTCGCCCAGGCGGGTTTCCACGACCTTGACGCCTTCCACCTTGCCTTCGCCGACGATGGCGATCGGCTGGCGGTTGAACAGGAACTTCACGCCCTCTTCCTTGGCGTTCTTCACCTCGCGGCGCGAACCCGGCATGTTTTCCTCGTCACGGCGATAGGCGCAGGTGACGGTCTTGGCGCCCTGGCGGATCGAGGTGCGGTTGCAGTCCATCGCGGTGTCGCCACCGCCAAGCACCACCACCTTCTTGCCGGCCATGTCGATGAAGTCCTCGGCGGACTTCTCGAAACCGAGGTTGCGGTTGACGTTGGCGATCAGGAAGTCCAGCGCGTCGTAGACGCCCGGCAGGTCCTCGCCGGGGAAGCCGCCCTTCATGTAGTTGTAGGTGCCCATGCCCATGAACACCGCATCGTACTCGGCGAGCAGCTGGTCCATGGTGACGTCCTTGCCCACCTCGGTGTTGAGACGGAACTCGATGCCCATGCCGGTGAACACCTCGCGGCGCCGGCTCAGCACGCTCTTCTCGAGCTTGAACTCGGGGATGCCGAAGGTCAGCAGGCCGCCGATTTCCGGGTTCTTGTCGAACACCACCGGGGTCACGCCGTTGCGCACCAGCACGTCGGCGCAGCCGAGGCCGGCGGGGCCGGCGCCGATCACCGCGACACGCTTGCCGGTCGGCTTGACCTTGGACATGTCCGGACGCCAGCCCATGGCGAAGGCGGTGTCGGTGATGTACTTCTCCACCGAGCCGATGGTCACCGCGCCGAAGCCGTCGGCCAGGGTGCAGGCGCCCTCGCACAGGCGGTCCTGCGGGCAGACGCGGCCGCAGACTTCCGGCAGGGTGTTGGTCTGGTGCGACAGCTCGGCGGCGGCGAGGATGTTGCCCTCGGAGACCAGCTTCAGCCAGTTGGGGATGAAGTTGTGCACCGGGCACTTCCACTCGCAGTACGGGTTGCCACAGCCCAGGCAGCGGTGCGCCTGCTCGGAAGCCTGCTGCGGCTTGAACAGGTCGTAGATCTCGACGAATTCCTTCTTGCGCTGGCGCAGCAGCTTCTTCTTCGGATCCTTGCGCGCGACTTCGATGAACTGGAAGTCGTTGTTCAGACGTTCAGTCATATCAGAACCTCTTTGCAGCAGCCTCAAGTCACGTGCTTCAAGCTGCGAAACTCATCAGGGTAACCGGCCGGCCACCACCCTGGAAGGCGGGGCCGGCGGCTCGAGCGGCCTTACTGCGGGTTGGCCCGGGTGCTGGACAGCAGGCTCTTCAGGCTGGCGGCCTTGGGCTTGACCAGCCAGAAGCGGCGCACGTAGTCGTCCAGGTTGTCGAGGATCTGGCGGCCCCAGGCACTGCCGGTTTCCTCGACGTACTCGACCATCACCCGGTACAGGTGAGTGCGATAGGCCTCCATGGCTTCGCCGCTGATGCGCTGCAGGTCGACCAGCTCGTGGTTGACGCGGTCGAAGAAGCTGTTGTCCTCGTCCAGCACGTAGGCGAAGCCGCCGGTCATGCCCGAACCGAAGTTGTAGCCGGTCTTGCCGAGCACGCAGACGAAACCGCCGGTCATGTACTCGCAGCAGTGATCACCGGTGCCTTCCACCACGGCATGCGCGCCGGAGTTGCGCACCGCGAAGCGCTCGCCCGCGGTACCGGCGGCGAACAGCTTGCCGCCGGTGGCGCCGTACAGGCAGGTGTTGCCGATGATGGCGCTTTCCTGGCTCTTCAGCGCGCTGCCGGCCGACGGGGTGATGACCACCTTGCCGCCGGTCATGCCCTTGCCGACGTAGTCGTTGGCGTCGCCTTCCAGGTACAGGTTGAGGCCGCCGGCGTTCCATACGCCGAAGCTCTGTCCCGCGGTGCCCTTGAAGCGGAAGTTCAGCGGCGCGTCGACCATGCCCTGGTTGCCGTGACGACGAGCGATCTCGCCGGAGACACGGGCACCGATGGAACGGTCGCAGTTGCAGATGTCGAGGACGAACTCACCCCCGCTCTTGGCCTCGATCGCCGGCAGGGCCATCTCGACCATCTTCTCGGCGAGCAGACCCGGGTCGAACGGCGGGTTCTTCTCGACCTCGCAGTACTGCGGCTTGTCGGCCGGGATGTGCGCGCTGCCGAGCAGCGGGGTCAGGTCCAGGTTGCCCTGCTTGGCGGTCTCGCCCGGCAGCACCTCGAGCAGGTCGGTACGACCGATCAGCTCGCCCAGGCTGCGCACGCCGAGCTTGGCCAGCCACTCGCGGGTTTCCTCGGCGATGAAGGTGAAGAAGTTCATCACCATCTCGACGGTGCCGATGAAGTGGTCCTTGCGCAGCTGGTCGTTCTGGGTGGCCACGCCGGTGGCGCAGTTGTTCAGGTGGCAGATGCGCAGGTACTTGCAGCCCAGGGCGATCATCGGCGCGGTGCCGAAGCCGAAGCTCTCGGCGCCGAGGATGGCCGCCTTGATCACGTCGAGACCGGTCTTCAGGCCGCCGTCGGTCTGCACCCGTACCTTGCCGCGCAGGTCGTTGCCGCGCAGGGTCTGGTGCGCCTCGGCCAGGCCCAGTTCCCATGGGCTGCCGGCGTACTTGATCGAGGTCAGCGGCGAGGCACCGGTGCCGCCGTCGTAGCCGGAGATGGTGATCAGGTCGGCGTAGGCCTTGGCCACGCCGGCGGCGATGGTGCCGACACCCGGCTCGGCGACCAGCTTGACCGAGACCAGCGCCTGCGGGTTGACCTGCTTGAGGTCGTAGATCAGCTGGGCCAGGTCTTCGATCGAGTAGATGTCGTGGTGCGGCGGCGGCGAGATCAGGGTCACGCCGGGCACCGCGTAGCGCAGGCGGGCGATCAGCGGGTTGACCTTGCCACCCGGCAGCTGGCCGCCCTCGCCGGGCTTGGCGCCCTGGGCGACCTTGATCTGCAGCACTTCGGCGTTGACCAGGTACTCGGCGGTGACGCCGAAGCGGCCGGTGGCCACCTGCTTGATCTTCGAGCTCTTGATGGTGCCGTAGCGCGCCGGATCCTCGCCGCCCTCACCGGAGTTGGAGCGCGCGCCCAGGCGGTTCATCGCCTCGGCCAGGGCCTCGTGGGCCTCCGGCGACAGCGCACCGAGGGAGATGCCGGCTGCGTCGAAGCGCTTGAAGATGGCGCTGAGCGGCTCGACTTCGGCCAGCGGCAGCGGCTGCTCGGCCACCTTGACCTTGAGCAGGTCGCGGATCATCGACACCGGGCGCTGGTCGACCAGCGCGCTGTAGTCGCGGAAACGCGCGTAGTCACCCTGCTGTACGGCTTCTTGGAGCAGGCGCACCACGTCCGGGTTGTAGGCGTGGTATTCGCCGCCATGCACGTACTTGAGCAGACCGCCCTGCTGGATCGGCTTGCGCACGTTCCAGGTCTCGGCGGCCAGCAGCTTCTGCTCGGCCTCTAGGTCGACGAAACGCGCGCCCTGGATGCGGCTGGCAACGCCGCGGAAGCTCAGCTCGACCACCTCGTCGGCCAGACCGATGGCTTCGAACAGCTGGGCGCCACGGTAGGAGGCCACGGTGGAGATGCCCATCTTCGACAGGATCTTCAGCAGGCCCTTGGAGATGCCCTTGCGGTAGTACTTGAACACCTCGCGCAGGTCGCCGAGCACCTCGCCGCTGCGGATCAGGTCGGCCAGCACCTCGTAGGCGAGGAACGGGTAGACCGCGGTGGCGCCGAAGCCGATCAGCACGGCGAAGTGGTGCGGATCGCGGGCGGTGGCGGTCTCGACCAGGATGTTGCAGCTGCAGCGCAGACCGGTCTCGGTCAGGCGGTGGTGCACGGCACCGACCGCCAGCGCGGCGTGCGCCGGCAGCTTGCCAGGCGCGATGTGGCGGTCGGACAGCACCAGCAGCACCTTGCCGGCGCGCACGGCGGCCTCGGCCTGGTCGGCGATGTGGCGCACCGCCGCCTCGAGCCCGACCGATTCCTCGTAGTTGAGGTCGATGATGTGCCGCTCGAAGCCCGGACGGTCGAGGGTCATCAGGGTCTGCCACTTGGCCGGGGAAATCACCGGGGTGTTGAGGATCGCGCGGTTGGCGTGATCGGCGGTTTCCTCGAAGACGTTGCGCTCGGCGCCCAGGCAGGTCTCCAGGGACATGACGATCGCTTCGCGCAGCGGGTCGATCGGCGGGTTGGTGACCTGGGCGAACTGCTGGCGGAAGTAGTCGTAGGGCGAACGCACGCGACGGGACAGCACCGCCATCGGGGTGTCGTCGCCCATCGAGCCGACCGCCTCCTGGCCCTGCTCGGCCAGCGGACGCAGCACCTGGTCACGCTCCTCGAAGGTGACCTGGAACATCTTCATGTACTGCTTGAGCTGCTCGCCGTCGTAGGACGCGCTGGAGGTGTCGTCCTCCATGCCGGCCTGGATGCGCAGGGCGTTCTGGCGCAGCCACTGACGGTAGGGGTGACGGGCCTTCAGGCGATTGTCGATGTCGGCGGTATGCAGCACCTGGCCGGTCTCGGTGTCCACGGCGAGGATCTGGCCCGGGCCGACGCGGCCCTTGGCGATGACGTCCTCGGGGGCGTAGTTCCACACGCCGACCTCGGAGGCCAGGGTGATGTAGCCGTTACGGGTGGTGACCCAGCGCGCCGGACGCAGGCCGTTGCGGTCGAGCAGGCACACGGCATGGCGACCGTCGGTCAGCACCACGCCGGCCGGGCCGTCCCACGGCTCCATGTGCATGGAGTTGTATTCGTAGAAGCTGCGCAGCTCGACGTCCATGGTCTCGACGTTCTGCCAGGCCGGCGGAATGATCATGCGCAGACCGCGGAACAGGTCCATGCCGCCGGTGACCAGCAGCTCGAGCATGTTGTCCATGCTCGAGGAGTCGGAACCGGTGCGGTTGACCAGCGGAGCGATGCTCTCCAGGTCCGGCAGCAGTTCGTTGGTGAACTTGCTGCGCCGCGCCACCGCCCAGTTGCGGTTGCCGGTGATGGTGTTGATCTCGCCGTTGTGGGCGAGGAAGCGGAACGGCTGGGCCAGCGGCCACTTCGGCAGGGTGTTGGTGGAGAAGCGCTGGTGGAACACGCAGATCGCGGTTTCCAGGCGCTCGTCGCCGAGGTCGGGATAGAAGCTGGCGAGGTCCGCCGGCATCATCAGGCCCTTGTAGATGATGTCCTTGGCCGACAGGCTGCAGACGTAGAAGTCGGCGTCGTCCTTCAGCGCCACTTCGGCGCGGCGGCGGGCGAAGAACAGCTTGATCGCCATCTGCTGGTCGTCGAGGCCCTCGCCGCTGACGAACACCTGCTCGATGCGCGGCAGGCATTCCAGGGCCAGACGGCCGAGCACCGAGGTGTCCACCGGCACCACGCGCCAGCCGACCAGGGTCAGGCCCTGGGCAGCGATCTCGGCGTTGAGCGCCTCGCGAGCGCGCGCTGCCTGGGTTTCGTCCTGGCTGAGGAACACCATGCCGACCGCGTACTGGTCGGGCAGATGCACGCCGAACTGCTCGGCAGCCAGCACGCGCAGGAAGCGATCGGGCTTCTGCAGCAGCAGGCCGCAGCCGTCGCCGGTCTTGCCGTCGGCGTTGATGCCGCCGCGGTGGGTCATGCAGGTCAGGGCTTCGATGGCGGTCTGCAGCAGATGGTGGCTGGGTTGCCCGTGCATGTGGGCAATCAGACCGAAGCCGCAGTTGTCCTTGAATTGTTCAGGTTGGTACAGACCAGCTTTCATAGACACTCTCACCGGCTAGCTTCTATTCGATTCGGGCGTTTTTTTCGCAACTTTTACCGCTTTCCTACCATTTTACTGGCGCTTGTTGCGATCACGGATGCGCCATTGTAGCGCGCGGGACATGACCGAAAAAGCAAAAATGGCGCTTTGGCGAAAATTTCATGTCGCATTTATAAAAGAAAACCGGCGATGCGCCTAGACGCATCGCCGGTTTTTTCACCACCCTCAGCGAGTCTAGCGACCGGCCTGGCGGATTTCCTGCTGGATGCTGGCGAAGGTGCGCGGCCAGGGCTTGCCAGCCTGCAGACGGCTTGGCAGAGCGCTCACCGCGGACTTGGCCGCTTCCGGGCTGGCGAAGCGCCCGTAGGTCACCACATACAGCGACTTGCCCTGGTGCAGCTTGCGGAAGTAGTGATACTCCCCGCCGCCCTCGCGCACCATGGTCTGTGCCGCGCTCTCCGAGTTGGTACCGAACAGCTGCAGGGTGTACTGGCCGACCGGCTGGGTCATGTACCAGCTGGCAGCGCCGACTGCCGGAGAACTGGCCACCGGAGCGGCTGCCGGAACGGGGGCAGGCTTGACCTCGGGAGCAGCCGCCAGCGGTGCAGGCGTCGGCGCCGGGGTCGCGACCGGAGCTGGAGCTGACTGCACGGGGGCGGACTCGGCGACGGCAGGTGCCGGAGCAGGCGCCGGAGGCACCGCCGACACGCCTGCGCTCGCCGCAACGGGCGCGCCGGCCGGTACCGCCGGCACCGGGACCGGCATGGCCGCATGGGAAGCATCCAGCTCCTCGACCTCGGCCTGGCCGGCAGCACGCGCCAGCGGCTCGCGCGGTACCGGCTGCCCCTGACCGGCGAGCGGCAAGGGTACGGGCTTGCCATCACCCTCGAACTCGATGGCCGGCGCGCCGGCCGCACCACTCGACTGGGCCGCCAGATTCAGGGCTTCGCCACCGGACGGCGCCAGCTCGGGCTCCTTGCCCTTCATCAGCACTGCGAGGGCCACGCCCGCCACTACCACGGCGAGGGCGAGCAGGTGTTTCTTCGGCAGGCTCATGCCGCCGCTCTCGTGGATCACCGGCTGGTACTCGGCCAGCATGGCCTCGACCATGGACTCGCGCGCTGCCTTGTTGATGGCGCCGGGCCAGCCGCCGGACTCGGCATGAATCTCCTGCACCTGCTGCTCCTCGAGCAGCTCGAGCCCCTGCCCGGCACCCTCCAGGCGCTGCGCCAGGTAGGCACGCGTATCCGCCAGATCGTAGGGCTGCAGCTGCTGGACATGGCAAGCGTCGGCCTTGCCCATCGCCTCCAGGCGCGCCAGCAGTTCCGGCTCAGCGAACAGGAACACATGAGCGCGCCCATCGCTGTCACCGGCGGCCAGGGCTGCCAGGCAGTCCAGCGCCTCGTCCGCCAGATTCTCGGCATCGTCCACCAGCAGATAGACCTCCTGGCCGACCTGGTTCAGACGGGCGATCTGGCCGAGCAGGCTGTCCACATCCTGCGCACTCCCGCCCAGCCCCTGGCTGAAATAGCGCAGCAGCATGCCGCTGCTGCCGGCCTGGCGCGCCGAAACCGGTACGCAGACCACGCTCTGCTTGTTGCTGCTGGCGACCAGCGCCTGGCGCAGCAGGGTCTTGCCACTACCCAGCGGGCCGGTCACCACCTGTATCAGCGCGCTGTAGCGGGCCAACTGGTGCAGCTGGGCCAGTACGCTCTTGCGCTTGGCGGGGAAGAACTTGAAACCCGGCACCCGTGGGGTGAACGGGTCGTGCTTGAACTGGTAGTGCTCAACGAATGCCTCATCGGCCTGAAGGCTGGTCATGAATGCCTCATTCACTTCCGATTTGACGGACCAGTGCCGCGTAGTCCGTACGCAGCGTTGCTTCGAGAATGTCGCGCGGATAGTCGGCGGTCACCACTGCTTCGCCCAGTTGGCGCAACAGCACCAGACGCAGCTGACCATCCAGCACCTTCTTGTCGACCGCCATATGGCGAAGGAATTCCTCAGGCCCCATCTCCTGTGGTGGCACCACCGGCAGGCCGGCACGCTGCAGCAGCCGAATGCCGCGATTGCGCGCCCGCTCATCGATCCAGCCCAGGCGATGCGACATTTCCAGCGCCATCAGCGTGCCTGCGGCGACCGCCTCGCCATGCAGCCAGACGCCGTAGCCCATCTCGGTTTCGATGGCGTGACCGAAGGTGTGGCCGAGGTTGAGAGTCGCCCGCACGCCGGTTTCACGCTCGTCGGCGTTGACCACCCGCGCCTTGGCCGCGCAGGAGCGCTCGACCGCCTCGCTGATCGCTTCGGCATCCAGCGCGCGCAGTGCCTCGATGTGTTGCTCCAGCCAGCAGAGGAACGGCTCGTCGCAGATCAGCCCGTACTTGATCACCTCGGCCAACCCCGCGGACAGCTCGCGAGCCGGCAGGGTGGCGAGGGTCGTCGTGTCGATCACCACGGCCTTGGGCTGGTAGAACGCCCCGATCATGTTCTTGCCCAGCGGATGGTTGATCCCGGTCTTGCCGCCGACCGAAGAGTCGACCTGCGACAGCAGGGTAGTCGGCACCTGGATGAAGTCCACGCCGCGCTGGTAGCAGGCGGCGGCGAAGCCGGCCATATCGCCGATCACCCCGCCACCCAGCGCGATCACGGTGGTGCGCCGGTCATGGCGGGCCGCCAGCAGGCCGTCGAAGATCAACTGCAGGGTTTCCCAATTCTTGAAGGCTTCGCCGTCGGGCAGGATGATCGGCGTGACGCCATAGCCTGCCAGGGTGTCGCACAGCCGCTGCAGGTAAAGCGGTGCGACCGTCTGGTTGGTGACGATCGCCACTTGGCGGCCGGCAATGTAGGGCGAGAAACAGTCGCGCCGACCGAGCAGGTCAGCGCCGATGAAGATGGGATAGCTGCGTTCGCCGAGATCGACGTGAAGAGTCCGCATGTGGCCCCCTATGAGAAAAGGGCCTTAGGATAGCGCAGTTCACGACCCTTTCAGAGCGGCCGTCATGTCCTGCCAGCGATCACGTGCGGACGGTGGCGATCCTGGGCACGCCCCGTAGAGCCTGCCTCATCGCGGGGGCAATTGCTCCAGGCGGGCAAGAACCTCCTGTACCACCAGACGCGGCGGCCGCTGATCGGTCTCGATGATCACATCGGCGATCTCCCGGTACAGCGGATCACGCACCGCCAGCAGGTCACGCAGCACCTGCCCCGGATTGGCGGTACGCAGCAGCGGCCGGTTGCGATCGCGCGCTGTGCGCTCCAGCTGCTGCTCGACCGAGGTGTGCAGGTAAACCACCCGCCCACCCGCGCGCAATGCCTCGCGGTTGGCCTCACGCAGCACCGCCCCACCGCCGGTGGCCAGCACCAGGCCATCCTCATGGCACAGATCGGCAATCACCGCCTGCTCACGGTCGCGGAACCCCTGCTCGCCCTCGACGTCGAAGATCCACGGGATGTCCGCACCGGTTCGCACCTCGATTTCCTTGTCGGAATCCTTGAAGGGCAGATGCAGCTCTTTGGCCAGAAGACGCCCGATGGTGCTCTTGCCAGCACCCATCGGGCCCACGAGTATCAGATTACGCACCAATCAACGGCTCACGGAAATCGCTTGGGTGTCCATGATACGCGGAGTGAGGAAGATCAGCAGCTCGGATTTCGAGTCGCTGACGATATCGCGGCGGAACAGGCGGCCCAGGAACGGCAGATCGCCGAGGAAGGGTACCTTCTCCACCGACTTGCTCTGCGCGTTGCTATAGACACCACCGATGACTATGGTTTCGCCGTCGGCAACCAGCACCTTGGCATTGACCTCGTTCTTGTTGATCGGCGGCACGCCGTCCACGGCATTAGCGAAATCCGGCTCATCCTTGTTGACCTTCACCTCAAGGATCACGCGGTTGTCCGGGGTGATCTGCGGCGTCACCTCCAACGCCAGCGCGGCCTCCTTGAACTGCACCTCGGTACCAGAGTCGCTCACCGTCGAATATGGCACCTCAGACCCCTTGAGGATCTTCGCAGTCTCCTTGTCAGAAGTAACCACCTTCGGCTGGGAGACCACCTCACCGTTGCCGGTACTTTCCATCGCGGAGAGCTGCAGATCGAGGATCACGTTATCGGTGATAAAACCAATACCCAAGCCGGAAGTACTGCCGACTGCCCCCAGATCGACATACGGTGTGGGGGAATCGTCATCGTTCGTCGGCAAGGTACAGTTGCCCGCAAACGGACCACAACTGAAGCCGTCCTCGTCCTCGATACCGACGTTGCCATTCTTGCCATAGGCGACCCACTTGCTGTCATGGGTCATGGCGCCCCCCCAACGCACACCAAGGCTCTTGTCATAACCGACGCTGGCCTCGACGATACGCGCCTCGATCATCACCTGACGTACCGGAATATCCAGCTGGGTGACGATACGACGTAGCTCCTCCAGGCGGTCTTCAGTCAGGTTGGCGATCAGGCTGTTGGTGCGATCATCAAAAATCACCGAACCGCGCATGTCCTTGGATTCAGAACCCTCAGAGTATTCCTTGTAGAGGCCGGCAATATCCGAAGCCTTGGCGTAATTCAGCTGCATCACCTCGCGGCGCAATGGCGCCAGCTCGGCGATCTGCTTCTGTGCCTCTAGCTCCTGCCGCTCACGGGCGGCGATCTCGTCCGCAGGAGCCACCAGCAGGACGTTGCCGATCTTGCGCTTGTCCAGCCCCTTGGTCTTCAGGACCAGATCCAGTGCCTGATCCCACGGCACGTTCTGCAGACGCAGGGTGATGTTGCCCTGCACGGTGTCACTGGCCACCAGGTTGAGATCGGTGAAATCGGCAATCAGCTGCAGCACCGAACGCACGTCGATATCCTGGAAATTCAGCGACAGCTTCTCGCCCGTGTAAGCGAAACGCTCCGCCTTGCGCCTCTCCACGTCGGACTGGGAAAGCGGCTTGACACTGATGGTCAGGCGATTGTCGGTCTGGTAAGCCAGATAGTCGTAATTACCGCTCGGCTCGATGACAATGCTGGCTCGATCGCCGCTGGCCGAGGCAGTGACGAACTGCACCGGGGTGGCGAAGTCCTTGACATCAAGACGTGCACGCAATTGCTCGGGCAACTGCGTCTTGGAGAAGTCGAGGCGAATCTTGCCTCCGCCCTCTTGGATGTCCGGACTGATTCCCGGTTCGGACAGTTCGATAACCACGTTGCCTTCGCCCTGACTGCCCCGCTGGAAATCGATATTGCGGACCGCCTTGCCCGCTGGCATATAAGGCTTAGGCGCCTGTACAACCGGCTGCACCGGTGCAGCAGAGACGGCTGCGGCAGCAGTGCCACTGGCCGATGCCCCACCACCCACCACGACAAACAGGCTGTTACCCTCGACGCGCGTGCTGTAAGGCTGCAACTGATTAAGATTGATGATCAGACGAGTCCGATCTTCCGCTTCGACGACGGTCAGGCTCCGTGCGTTGCCAACCCCCAGTTCGCGATTGCGCGCCCCAAGCTTGCTGCGCACCCCGGGCAAATCCAGGGCAATCCGCGCCGGCTGCTCGATGGTGTAGCCCCGCGGCGCAGTCACCGGCTCGTCGAAGGAAAGCTTCAGCTCGACCCGATCCCCGGGCAGGGCAGCCACATCCACCCCCTGCAGGTCGGCAGCCAGCGCTGCCGGAGAAAGCAGCACTGCCAGCAGCGACAGGCTGAAACGCGAAATGGAACTGTTCATTGTCTGAATCCGTTTTGCAGACCAAATAGGATTATTCATGAGCCCGACCCTCAGCTGCTTTCCTTGAGGGTCAGGGTGCGCGGGCGCTCCAGCCAGCCCCCTTCACCATCCGGAACTATCTCGACAACCTCAATGCGGTCATCATTGATCGCCACGATGCGCCCGTAGTTACGCCCGAGGTAGTCGCCTACCTTGACCCGATGCACCCCGCCCGCCCCGCTGACCAGGGCGAACCGCCCAGCGTCATTGGCCAGCAGTCCGACCATTTCGAACAACTCGATGTTGAAGCCCTCGAGAAACTGCTTGGGCCTCGCCTCGTCCGGCTTGATTTCCGCAGAGCCCTTCTGCCTCTGGCGCAGCTCGATCTTGACTGGCGGCTGGAACGGGCTGCGCAATCCGGAGGCGCTGTAGGTGAAAGCCTCATACGGCGGAAAAGTGGGAACCGGCTCGATCTGTCCCTTCGGGCGAGCACGCACCTCATCCATGTAGGCCTGCAAGTCACTGAACCCCGCCGTGGAATCACAGGCGGTCAACCCCAGCAGCAACAGGCTGCCGATGATCAGACGGGCGCTCTTCATTTCTGCAGCCCCTTGTCGTTGTAACGGTAGGTCTTCGCCACGATGCTCATCTTCAACTTGGAGCCACCATCGGCCACCGGCTTGATTTCGAAATCGTGCAGGGTGACGATCCGCGGCAGGCTGGCCACGCCGCTGACGAAGCTGGCCAGATCGTGATAGCCACCCACCACACGGATCTGGATCGGCAGCTCGATGTAGAACTGCTGGGTGACTTCGGGCATCAGCTTGATTTCCTCGAACTCGAGGCCGCTGCCCAGCCCGGTGCGCGTGATATCCTCCAGCAGCCCCGGAACCTCGGTATCGCTCGGCAGCTGGCGCAGCAAGGCACCGAACGACTGCTCCATCTCAGCCATCTGCTGGCGATATTTCTCCAGATTGGCCGCCTCGAACGCCTTGGTAGCAAACTGCTGCTTGAGGCTTTCCTCCTGACTCCGCTGCTGCTCCAACTGGCCCTGGAGATCCTTGAGGTGGAAGTTGTATCCGAGCGCCAGGACCGCAATCAGCAGGAGGATGGCGGCGACGACCTTGACCGGCGCCGGCCAGGAACCCAGGTTGTTGGCATCCAACTCACTGAAGTTGACCTTGCGCAGACTTTCCAGAGATTGAGCCAGACTCATTTCTTGGCTCCTTGGCTATTGGCTTGTTTACCTTTCCCCGCCGGCGCCGGCGCTGCAACTTGAGCCACGCTCTCCTCTCCCGGCTTGGTTTGCTGGACGGTCAGCTGGAATATGTTGGCCTGATCCACCGCACCCGCGGTCACCGCCTTCACCTCGGTGAGGTTCGGCGCCTGCAGCCACTCGGAGGCATCCAGATTGCGCATCAGCGCGGAAACCCGGTTGTTCGACTCCGCAGCGCCTTTGACGGCGATGTTCTTGCCGGTCATCTTCAGCTCGGTGAAATGCACCCCGTCCGGCAAGGTACGTACCAACTGGTCGAACACTCGGGCGATGATCGGGCGATTGCCCTGCAGATCCTGGATGATCTTCATCCGCTCGAGGAGCTGCTGGCGACGCTGCTTGAGTTCCTTGATTTCCTTGATACGTGCATCCAGCACCGCGATTTCCTTGCGCACGAAGTCGTTGCGCGCATTCTGCTGCTCGATCATGGCATTCAGGTATTGATCGCCAGCGAACACCAGGGCCGCAGCCCCGACCAGTACAGCACCGAGAGACACCAGGAAGCGCTGCTTGCGCTCCTCGCGGCGCTGCTCGCGCCAGGGAAGAAGGTTGATTCTGGCCATCAGTCGAAACTCCTCATCGCCAGACCGCAGGCGATCATCAGCGCCGGCGCATCACTGGCCAGGGCCGCAGCATTGACCTTGCTGCCCAGCGACATGTCGGCGAACGGATTGGCCACCACGCAGGGGGTTCCGATCTTCTGCTGGATCAGTCGGTCGAGATCGGGCAGGGAAGACGTCCCGCCAGCCAGCAGGATGCAATCGACCTCGCTGAACTGCCCGGCTGCGAAGAAGAACTGCAGCGAGCGCGACACCTGCTGGACGACCGCTTCCTTGAACGGCAGCAGAACTTCGCTGTCGTAGTCATCCGGAAGACCGCCCTGCTTCTTCGCGCGCCCGGCTTCCTCGAAGGAAAGACCGTAGCGCCGCTGGATCTCTTCGGTCAGCTGCTTGCCGCCAAACAGCTGCTCGCGGATATAAATGGTCTTGCCATTGTGCAGCACGCTGAGCGTGGTCATGGTTGCGCCGATATCCACCACGGCGACGGTCAGCTCGTCACGTCCGCCAGCCAGGCGCGGCTCCAGCAGCGTGTAGGCCCGCTCCAGCGCGTAAGCCTCGACGTCGACCACCTTGGCGGCCAAGCCAGCCAAGGCCAGGGCCGCCTCGCGCACCTCGACATTCTCCTTACGACAAGCGGCCAACAGCACCTCGACCCGCTCGGGATTACGCGGCGCCGGCCCCTGGACCTCGAAGTCGATGGCCACCTCTTCCAGCGGATAGGGGATGTACTGGTCGGCCTCGATCTTCAGCTGGTTCTCGAGTTCGTCCTCGGACAGGCCGGCATCCATCTCGATGGTCTTGGTGATCACCGCCGATCCCGCCACGGCCACGGCCACGCTCTTCGCGCTGGTACGGGCCTTGCCCAGCACACGAGTCAGTGCCTGACCGACGCCCTCGATCTCAGCAATGTTCTTCTCGACCACCGCATTCGGCGGCAAAGGCTCGACGGCATAGGCCTCGACCTTGTAGCGCCCACCCGAGCGGCTCAGCTCCAACAGCTTGACCGAAGTCGAGCTGATGTCGATCCCCAATAGCGTATTCGCGGTCTTGTTGAAGAGCCCTAGCACGGCCATTTTCCTATCTGCATCCGACATTTACGGACGGTTGATGTATTTCAGCATTAATCCCCCCACTTGACATCAGCTCAAATGGCTATCTCGAGGGAAAAACACCTATAATGTGAACAGCTTTTGCCTTTTCCCCGCGCCACCCGTTTTACTCACCCATCCTCCGGACAAGCAAGACTTCCGATGCGCCTCTTGAAGCTTTTGTCGTGGACCTGTGTCGCCCTGTTCTGCGCCGTGCTGCTCGGCCTGAGCGGCACCTTCCTGTATCTCAGCCCGAACCTGCCCTCGGTGGAAACCCTGCGCAACGTGCGCATGCAGGTTCCCCTGCGCGTCTACAGCGCCGACGCCAAACTCATTGCCGAATTCGGTGAAATGCGCCGCAGCCCCATCCGGTTCGCCGAGATTCCGCAGGACTTCATCGACGCCCTGCTGGCGGCGGAGGACGACAATTTCGCGCATCATTATGGTGTCGACCTCAAGAGCCTGATGCGTGCTGCTGCGCAATTATTGCAAAGCGGGCAGATCCAGACCGGCGGCAGCACCATCACCATGCAGGTGGCGAAAAACTTCTTCCTATCCAACGAACGCAGCTTTTCCCGGAAGATCAACGAGATCCTGCTCGCCCTGCAGATCGAGCGGGCACTCGACAAGAATGAGATCCTCGAGCTCTACGTCAACAAGATCTACCTCGGCAACCGCGCCTACGGCATCGAGGCAGCCGCGCAGATCTACTACGGCAAGTCGATCGGTGAGCTGTCCCTGGCGCAACTGGCGATGATCGCCGGCCTGCCCAAGGCTCCCTCACGCTACAACCCCGTGGCCAACCCCGCGCGCGCCAAGATTCGCCGCGACTGGATCCTGTCGCGCATGTACGAACTCGGCAAGATCGACCAGCAACGCTACCAGAGCGCACTCGCCGAAACGGTCGACGCCCACCAGCAGGTGGTCAGCCCACCCGAGCTGGAAGCGCCCTACGTCGCGGAGATGGCACGCGCCGAAATCGTCAGCCGCTTCGGCGGCGACGCCTATACCGAAGGCTATCGCGTCTACACCACCGTCAGCAGCGAGCTGCAGACGACCGCCAACTGGGCCCTGCGCGAGGGACTGCTCGATTACGACCAGCGCCATGGCTACCGGGGTCCCGAGCAACGCCTGGCCCAGCTCGACCCGACCCAATGGCCGGCCAAGCTGAACGAGCAGAGCATTCTAGGTGGCCTGGAGCCGGCCATAGTGACCGACATCAACGGCGACGGCATCACGGTGCTGACCCGCAGCGGCAGCACCGAGCCCGTCGCCTGGCCAACCATGAAGTGGGCCCGCCCGCACCTCAACACCAACAGCCTGGGGCGCCAGCCCGCCAAGCCGGCCGACGTGGTGCAAAAAGGCGACCTGATCCGCGTGCAGCGCCAGGATGACGGCAGCCTGCGCTTCGTTCAGCTACCCCAGGCCCAGGGCGCACTGGTCTCGCTGGATCCGAGCGACGGCGCGATCCGCGCCCTGATCGGCGGTTTCTCCTTCGAGCAGAGCAACTACAACCGTGCCACCCAGGCCAAGCGCCAGCCCGGCTCGAGCTTCAAGCCGTTCATCTACAGCGCCGCGCTGGACAAGGGCTTCACCGCCTCCAGTCTGATCAACGATGCGCCCATCGAATTCGTCGACCCCTATACCGGCGAGGTCTGGCGACCGAAGAACGACAACAACACCTTCCTCGGCCCGATCCGCATGCGCGAAGCCCTGTTCCGTTCGCGCAACCTGGTATCGATCCGCCTGCTCCAGGAGCTTGGCATCGACTACGTCCTCGACTACAGCAAGCGCTTCAGCCTGCCTCCCGAGGAGCTGCCACGCAACTTCTCGCTGGCGCTGGGCACCGCCAACCTGACTCCACTGGAGATCACCACCGGCTATGCCGTGTTCGCCAATGGCGGCTATCGCGTCCAGCCCTACCTGATCACCCGCATCGAAAGCCGCGACGGCGAGCCACTGTTCGAAGCCAGCCCCGCGCGCATTCCGGCCGCAGACAAGGTAACCGCACCGAAAGTCCTGCCCGGTGCAGTCGCCACCGGCAGCGCGCCGACAGGCGATCCCACTCAACAGCCCGCCCAGGCCGAGCGCGTCATCGACCCGCGCACCGCCTATATCATGACCAGCATGCTGCAGGACGTGGTAAGGCTCGGCACCGCGCGCCGCGCCCTCAGCCTCGGGCGCAGCGACCTGGCAGGCAAGACCGGCACCACCAACGAGCAGAAGGACTCCTGGTTCGCCGGCTACAACGGCGACTTCGTCACCACCGCCTGGGCGGGTTTCGACCAGCCGCAAAGCCTCGGCCGTCACGAATTCGGCGGCACCGTGGCCCTGCCGATCTGGATGCGCTACATGGGCACGGCCCTCAAGGATCGCCCTGCCCACCTGCCACCCGAGCCGGATGGCCTGCTGCGCCTGCGCATCGACCCCGCCACCGGCCTGGCCGCCGCGCCCGGCACCCCCGGGGCAGTGTTCGAACTGTTCAACAAGGACGCCCCGCCGCAACCCTCGCTGGAAAGCAGTGGCGGCTTCGAGGACCAGTTCGGCAGCGAGCCGGCACCGGTCCCCATCGACCTGTTCTGAGCTCCGAGTCCAGGGCTGACCAACAAAAAACCCCGCAAGCGCGGGGTTTTTTGTTGCATGCCGAACGATCAGCCGTTGAACACGTCGTCGGCCGACTTCAGCGGGTAGTGCTTCGGGTAGCCGAGACGAGCCACGCCGGTCTCGATGGCAGCCTTGGCCACCGCATCCGGCACCAGCTGGATCAGGCGCTGATCCATCGGCTTGGGAATGATGTACTCGCGCCCGAACTCCAGGCTGTCGACACCGTAGGCGTCACAGACTTCCTTCGGCACCGGCAGCTTGGCCAGCTCGCGAATGGCCTGTACGGCGGCGATCTTCATCTCCTCGTTGATGCGGGTGGCGCGCACGTCCAGGGCACCACGGAAGATGAAGGGGAAGCCCAGCACGTTGTTGACCTGGTTCGGATAGTCGGAGCGACCGGTGGCCATGATCACGTCCGGACGCACCTCGCGGGCCAGCTCCGGCTTGATTTCCGGATCCGGGTTGGAGCAGGCGAACACGATCGGGTTCGGTGCCATCTGCGCCAGGTCTTCCGCCGACAGCAGGTTGGCGCCGGACAGGCCGACGAACACATCGGCGCCCTGCATGGCGTCACTCAGGGTACGCTTGTCGGTCTCGTGGGCGAATACCGCCTTGTACTGGTTCAGATCGTCGCGACCGGCATGGATCACGCCCTTGCGGTCGATCATGAAGATGTTTTCCACCTTGGCACCGATGCTGACCAGCAGCTTCATGCAGGCGATCGCCGCGGCACCGGCGCCGAGGCAGACGATCTTAGCCTCATCCAGCTTCTTGCCGACGATCTCCAGGGCATTGAGCATGCCGGCCGCGGTGACGATGGCGGTGCCGTGCTGGTCATCGTGGAATACCGGGATGTCGCACTGCTCGATCAGCGCGCGCTCGATCTCGAAGCACTCGGGCGCCTTGATGTCTTCCAGGTTGATGCCGCCGAACGTGATGGAGATGCGCTTGACGGTGTCGATGAAGGCCTGCGGACTCTCGGCGTCCACCTCGATGTCGAACACGTCGACGCCGGCGAAACGCTTGAACAGCACCCCCTTGCCCTCCATCACCGGCTTGGAAGCCAGCGGGCCGAGGTCGCCCAGACCGAGGATCGCGGTGCCGTCGGAGATGACCGCGACCAGGTTGCCCTTGCCGGTGTACTTGAACGCCAGTTCGGCGTCGCGGGCAATTTCGCGCACCGGCTCGGCCACGCCGGGACTGTAGGCCAGGGACAGGTCGCGCGCGGTAGCCGTGGGCTTGGTCAGCTCAACGCTCAGCTTGCCGGGACGAGGCTGAGCGTGGTACTCGAGCGCGGCAGTTTTCAGATCGGACATGTTGGTGCTTCCACTTTCTATTTATAGGTACAGACAGGGACCACGAGCATACGGCATGTGCGAGGCCGCCCACAAGAGCGTCGACCCAGAGCGCAAAATGCGCTTGTCAAGCCCCAAATCGCAAGACTTTTGGATAGCCCTGTCTGCGTCAGAAAGTACAGCTTCTGGCCCCACCTGAGACCTCCCGAGGGTGCGGCAAATCCCCGCAGCCCTCAGTAGCCGAGCATGGCCGGATGGCTCAGCGGCAACAGCCAGCGCGACCGCCCGCGCCCGGATGCACCACGCCGACGGCGATCGATCAACCAGCCGCGCGCCTCGACCACCCGCCCCTGCAGCCGCCACAGGGCCTGCGTGTCGAACTGCGCCAGAGCCTGCGGAACCACCTGCAGCACCAGGTCGCCCTCCAGCTGCAGCCAGAGCCCGCCACTGTTGCGCTCGATCACCATCACCCTCCCGCGCACCAGCACGAAGCCGCCACGCCGCAGTTGCGTCGCCTCGATCAGCGGACTGCGTTGCCAGACGCCCCGCCCGGTGGCACGCGCCGCCGCCTCGGCCGCGAACTGGCAGGCCGCCAGTGCGGTGTTGGGCGCCAGCGCCACGGCGAAGCCGAGACCGGCGGCGAGCTGCTGCGCCTCCCAGTTGCGTCCGTCGCGCCCGAAGGCATGCGCCAGCGTCCGCCCGTACCGGTCACGCGACTGCTCGCCCGACACCAGCCCGACCCGCCCGGCGCTGGCGGCGACCAGCGCCGCGAGATGACGCGTCGCCACCTCGGCCAGGGGCTCGGGCGGACGCCCCTCACGGCCCAGTTCGGGCGCATTGACGCCGATCAGCCGTACGCTGCGGCCGTCATCCAGGCGCAGGGTGTCGCCATCCACCACCCTGGCCACCTGCGCCTCGCGCAGCGCAGCCGGCGGCCGGCACTCGGCCGCGAACGGCACGCGCGGCCAGGCCATGAGCGCAGCACAAACAAAAAAGGCGCCCCAGAGGGACGCCTTTCTTGCTGCATCGGGAAACGGATTGCGCATCCCGATACGTCTCGCTTACTTCTTGGTGGCACCGAAGCCGGCGAAACGCTGCTTGAAGCGGTCGATACGGCCGCCGGTGTCCAGCACCTTCTGCTTGCCGGTGTAGAACGGGTGGCACTCGGAGCAGACGTCGAGGCTCAGGTCCTTGCACAGGGTGGAACGGGTCTTGACCACGTTGCCGCAGCTGCAGGTCGCGGTTACTTCTTCGTACGCGGGATGGATTTCCGGTTTCATCTATGGATCCTCAGGGATGATGTGCCGCCACCTGGCACCATGCCGGGCACCGCACGAGGTAATTCACCGGGGCAGCCAGGCCACCCGGAAAAATAGGGCGGCATGATAACAGACCACCTTCCCGATGCAAGCGCCCGTCCGTCACGGCAGCGCAGGCGGCCCATGCTAAGATCGCCGGCCTTCGCCTGCGGAGCCTCTGCGTGACCCTGCCTATCCTGCGCCTCGCCCTGCCCTCGCCGCTGCGCCGCCTGTTCGACTATCGCGCCCCCGCTGGCTGCGATGCGTCCCTGTTGCAGCCCGGGGTACGCCTGCGCGTGCCGTTCGGTCGCCGCGAGCTGGTCGGCGTGCTGGTGGAGACGGTGGCGCACAGCGAGGTGCCCGAGGAGCGCCTGCGTGAAGCCGGCGCCCTGCTCGACCGCCAGCCGGTGCTGCCGCCGGCACTGCTCGAGCTGTGCCGCTGGACCGCCAGCTACTACCAGCACAGCCTCGGCGACACCTACAGCTGGGCGCTGCCCAACCTGCTGCGCCAGGGCGAATCGGCCGAGCGCGGCGAGGAACGCATCTGGCAGGCCGCGACCGGCGCCCGTCTCGACGACCCGCGCCTGGCCCGCGCGCCGCGCCAGCGCCAGGCGCTGGCCACCCTCGCCCAGCACCCGCACGGCATCAACCAGAACATGCTCGAGCAGTTCCAGCTGTCGCGCGACAGCCTCAAGCTGCTGCACGACAAGGGCCTGGTCGAGGTGATTCGCCGCCAACCGAACGTTCCCGAGCACCACGGCGCCTGGCTGCTGCAGCCCGAGCTGCCGCTCAACGCCGAGCAGCGCAGCGCCTTCGAGGCGGTGCGCGCCGGCGCGGGCCGCTTCCACCCCTGCCTGCTGGCCGGCGTCACCGGCAGCGGCAAGACCGAGGTCTACCTGCAGCTGATCCGCGAGGCCCTCGAGGCCGGCAAGCAGGCGCTGGTGCTGATCCCCGAGATCAACCTCGGTCCGCAGACCCTCGAGCGCTTCGCCCGCCGCTTCAACGCACGCATCGCCCTGCTGCACTCGGGGCTGACCGACCGCGAGCGCCTGGAGGCCTGGCAGGCCGCCCGCGAAGGGCATGCGCAGATCGTCATCGGCACCCGCTCGGCGCTGTTCACCCCGCTCAAGTCACCGGGCCTGATCATCGTCGACGAGGAGCACGACGCCTCCTACAAACAGCAGGAAGGCCTGCGCTATCACGCCCGCGATCTGGCGGTGATGCGTGCGCGCCTGGAGCGCGTGCCGCTGCTGCTGGGCTCGGCCACCCCCTCGCTGGAAAGCCTGCACAACGCCGAACAGGGCCGCTACGCCCTGCTGCGCCTGACCCAACGCGCCGGCGGCGCGCGCGAACCGCGCTTCGAATGCCTCGACGTGCGCAGCCGGCCGCTCGACAGCGGCATCTCGCCGCCGCTGCAACGGCTGATCGGCGAGACCCTGACCGCCGGCCAGCAGGTACTGGTGTTCCTCAACCGCCGCGGCTTCGCCCCCACCCTGCTGTGCCACGACTGCGGCTGGATGGCCAAGTGCCCGCGCTGCGACGCGCGCCTGACCGTCCACCAGCGCTCCGGCGAGTTGCGCTGCCACCACTGCGACCACCGCGAGAGACCGCCGGCCACCTGCCCGCAGTGCCAGCACGTCGACCTGCGCCCGGTGGGCGTCGGTACCGAGCGCAGCGAGGAGCGCCTGCGCATCCTGTTCCCCGACCACCCGATCCTGCGCGTCGACCGCGACAGCACCGCGCGCAAGGGCGCCATGGAGCAGCTGTTCGCCACCATCCAGCGCGGCGAACCGTGCATCCTGGTCGGTACCCAGATGCTCGCCAAGGGCCACCACTTCCCGCGCGTCACCCTGGTCGCCATCCTCGACGCCGACGGCGGCCTGTTCAGCGCCGACTTCCGCGCCAGCGAGCGCATGGCCCAGCTGATCGTCCAGGTCGCCGGCCGCGCCGGCCGCGCCGAAGCCCCGGGGCGGGTGGTGATCCAGACCCACCTGGCCGACCACCCGCTACTGGTGCAACTCAGCGAGCAGGGCTACTTCGCCTTCGCCGCCCAGGCGCTCAGCGAGCGCCGCGCCGCCGGACTGCCGCCGTTCAGCCACTTGGCGCTGCTGCGCGCCGACGCCTATCAACCGGAGCAGGCCGAGGCCTTCCTCGACCAGGCTGCCAACCTCGCCGAACAGCGCCTGGCGGACAGCGGCGAGAGCGGCGTGCAGGTGCTCGGCCCGGTGCCGGCGCCGATGGAGCGCCGCGCCGGTCGCCACCGCGCCCAGCTGCTGCTGCAGGCGCCCGGCCGTGCGGCGCTGCACCGCCTGCTCGGCCCCTGGCTGGTCGACCTGGAGAACCTGCCCGGCAACCGCCAGGTGCGCTGGTCGCTGGACGTCGACCCGATCGACCTGTTCTGAGCGCGACCCAGGTCACGCCGCGCGCCAGGCGCCACACGCCACCACCGGCCAGCCCCTACACTGTCAGCGGTTGGCAAGCCCCGGCGGGCTACGGATAATGTACGGTTTTCGAGCAGCGTCCCGGCGCCCGCGCACTTGGTCTGAAGAGCACACCGATGAAAGACAGCATCCGCCACCTGATCCAGCAAGCCCTCACCCGCCTGACCGACGACGGCGTGCTGCCCGCGGGGCTGACGCCGGCGATCCAGGTGGAGAACACCAAGGACAAGAGCCACGGCGACTTCGCCAGCAACATCGCCATGATGCTGGCCAAGCCGGCCGGCATGAAGCCGCGCGACCTGGCCGAGAAGCTGATCGCCGCGCTGCCCGCCGATGCTGCCATCGCCAAGGTGGAGATCGCCGGCCCCGGCTTCCTCAACTTCTTCCAGAACAGCGATGCCCTGGCCCAGCGCCTGGAGGCCGCGCTGGCAGACGCCCGCCTCGGCGTGAGCAAGAGCGGTCCGCAGCAGCGCGTGGTGGTCGACCTGTCCTCGCCCAACCTGGCCAAAGAAATGCACGTCGGCCACCTGCGCTCGACCATCATCGGCGACGCCGTCGGCCGGGTGCTGGAATTCCTCGGCGACGAGGTGATCCGCCAGAACCACGTCGGCGACTGGGGCACCCAGTTCGGCATGCTGCTGGCCTACCTCGAGGAGAACCCGGCCGCCGCCGAGAGCGAGCTGGCCGACCTCGAGCAGTTCTACCGTGCAGCGAAGAAGCGCTTCGACGACTCCGCCGAGTTCGCCGACCGCGCCCGCGCCCTGGTGGTCAAGCTGCAAGCCGGCGACGCCGAGTGCCTGCGCCTGTGGCAGCGCTTCAACGACGTTTCCCTGAGCCACTGCCAGGCCGTCTACGACCGCCTCGGCGTCAAGCTGAGCCCGGCCGACGTGCGCGGCGAGAGCGCCTACAACGCCGACCTGCCGCAGATCGTCGCCGACCTCGCGGCCAAGGGCCTGCTCAGTGAGAGCGAAGGCGCGCAGTGCGTGTTCATGGAAGAGTTCAAGAACGCCGAGGGCAACCCGCTGCCGGTGATCGTGCAGAAGGCCGGCGGCGGCTACCTGTACGCCACCACCGACCTCGCCGCCATGCGCTACCGCAGCCAGACCCTCAAGGCCGACCGCGCCCTGTACTTCGTCGACCAGCGCCAGGCCCTGCACTTCCAGATGGCCTTCGAGGTGGCGCGCCGCGCCGGCTTCGTCCACGCGGGCATGGACCTCGAGCACATGGGCTTCGGCACCATGAACGGCGCCGACGGTCGACCGTTCAAGACCCGCGACGGCGGCACCGTCAAGCTGGTCGACCTGCTCGACGAGGCCGAACAGCGCGCCTACGCCCTGGTCAAGGCCAAGAACCCCGAGCTGGACGAGGCCGAGCTGCGCAGCATCGCCCGCGCCGTCGGCATCGGCGCGGTCAAGTACGCCGACCTGTCCAAGCACCGCACCAGCGACTACAGCTTCAACTTCGAGCTGATGCTCAGCTTCGAGGGCAACACCGCGCCCTACCTGCTGTACGCCTACACCCGCGTGGCCAGCGTATTCCGCAAGCTGGGCAAGGGCTTCGACGAGATCGGCGGGCAGATCAGCCTGCAGGCCGAGCAGGAGCAGGCGCTGGCCACCAAGCTCGGCCAGTTCGGCGAAGTGCTCAACAACGTCGGCGCCAAGGGCGTGCCGCATGTGCTGTGCAGCTACCTGTACGACCTGGCCGGACTGTTCTCCAGCTTCTACGAGAACTGCCCGATCCTCTCCGCCGAGGACCCGGCCGTGCAGCAGAGCCGCCTGCGCCTGGCCGCGCTGACCGGGCGCACCCTCAAGCAGGGCCTCGAACTGCTCGGCCTGACCACCCTCGAGCGCATGTAAGCCATGGCCGCCCGCAAGCAGAAAGCCAAGCCGCGCGGCGCCAGCCGCACCAGCGCCGCCCCGGCCCGCAGGCCAGTGCCGGGCTGGATCTGGCTGATCGCCGGGGCAGCGCTCGGCGGCTTCTTCGTCTTCCTCTCGCAGCTCGAGCCGGGCCGCGAGGAGGTCAGGCGCGCGCCTGCGGGCAAGGCGGAAAGCGCCACGAGCAAGCCGGTCACCCCGCCGGCGCCGCAGCGGCCCAAGTACGAGTTCTACGAGGAGCTGGCCAAGGCCAGCCCGCCGCCGCTGCCGGGAGTCCAGCCGACGCCGGAGCAGATCCAGGCCGTGGATGCCGCACGCGCCCAGGCCCTGCTCGAAGGCCGCACCCCGCCGCCGCCACTGCTGCCCGCCCCGACCACGACTCCTGCTTCGGCTCCGGCTCCGGCCGCCACGCCCGCGCAGCCGGCGAGCAAGCCGCCGGCCGGCACTCCGGCAACGGCCACTTCGGCCACCAGCACCGCCAAACCCGCCGCGGCCAGCACGCCGCCGCCGGCCGCGAGCAAGCCGGCCGGCGCCGCGCCGACCCGCTTCGTCCTGCAGGCCGGCTCCTTCGCCAGCCGCGAGCAGGCGGAAAGCACCCGCGCCCGGCTGATCCTGCTCGGCCAGGACGCGCGCATCGAGTCCGGCAAGGTCGGCGACAAGACCTGGCACCGCGTGGTGGTCGGCCCGTTCGCCAGTCGCCCGCAGGCCGACGCCGCGCAGAAGCAGCTGAGTGCCGGCGGCGTCAGCAGCGTGGTGCAGCAGCGCCGCTGATCCCCCCAGCGACCGCCCGTCTCGACCAAGGTCGGGCGGGTGGTTGAAAACCCCGCCCGCCCGCCCCATATCCTCCCGCATCCCGGACGCCCGCCGTCCAGCTGCAGGAGATCGCTCCCTTGACCACCATCGTTTCAGTCCGCCGCAACGGCAAAGTCGTCATGGGCGGCGACGGCCAGGTATCGCTCGGCAACACCGTGATGAAAGGCAACGCCAAGAAGGTGCGCCGCCTGTACCACGGCCAGGTGCTGGCCGGCTTCGCCGGCGCCACCGCCGACGCCTTCACCCTGTTCGAGCGCTTCGAGGGCCAGCTGGAGAAGCATCAGGGCCACCTGATCCGCGCCGCCGTCGAACTGGCCAAGGACTGGCGTACCGACCGCAGCCTGAGCCGCCTAGAAGCCATGCTGGCGGTGGCCAACAAGGACGCTTCCCTGATCATCACCGGCAACGGCGACGTGGTCGAACCCGAGCACGGCCTGATCGCCATGGGCTCCGGCGGCGGCTTCGCCCAGGCCGCGGCCATGGCCCTGCTGCAGAAGACCGAATTGTCCGCCCGCGAGATCACCGAGACCGCGCTGAACATCGCCGGCTCCATCTGCGTGTTCACCAACCAGAACCTGACCATCGAGGAAGAAGACTGCGCCCAGTGAGCGCGTCTTCCGGAGCCCCCTTCATGTCCATGACGCCCCGCGAGATCGTCCACGAACTCAACCGCCACATCGTCGGCCAGGACGACGCCAAGCGCGCCGTCGCCATCGCCCTGCGCAACCGCTGGCGGCGCATGCAGCTGCCCGCCGAGCTGCGCGCCGAGGTGACGCCGAAGAACATCCTGATGATCGGCCCGACCGGCGTCGGCAAGACCGAGATCGCCCGCCGCCTGGCCAAGCTGGCCAACGCGCCGTTCATCAAGGTCGAGGCGACCAAGTTCACCGAGGTCGGCTACGTCGGCCGCGACGTCGAGTCGATCGTCCGCGATCTGGCCGACGCCGCGCTGAAGATGCTGCGCGAGCAGGAAGTGCAGAAGATGCGCTACCGCGCCGAGGACGCCGCCGAGGAACGCATCCTCGACGCCCTGCTGCCGCCGGCGCGCACCGGCTTCGGCGACGAGCCGCCGGCCCGCGAGGACTCCAACACCCGCCAGCTGTTCCGCAAGCGCCTGCGCGAAGGCCAGCTGGACGACAAGGAGATCGACATCGAGGTGGCCGACACGCCGGCCGGCGTCGAGATCATGACCCCGCCGGGCATGGAGGAGATGACCAGCCAGCTGCAGAACCTGTTCTCCGGCCTCAGCAAGGGCAAGAAGAAGACCCGCAAGCTCAAGGTCAAGGACGCCCTGAAGATGATCCGCGACGAGGAAGCCGCCGCGCTGGTCAACGAGGAGGAGCTCAAGGCTCGCGCCCTCGAGGCGGTCGAGCAGCACGGCATCGTGTTCATCGACGAGATCGACAAGATCGCCAAGCGCGGCAACGTCAGCGGCGCCGACGTGTCCCGCGAAGGCGTGCAGCGCGACCTGCTGCCGCTGATCGAGGGCTGCACGGTCAACACCAAGCTGGGCATGGTCAAGACCGACCATATCCTGTTCATCGCCTCCGGCGCCTTCCACCTGGCCAAGCCCAGCGACCTGGTGCCCGAGCTGCAGGGGCGCCTGCCGATCCGCGTCGAACTCAAGGCACTCAGCCCGCAGGACTTCGAGCGCATCCTCACCGAGCCGCACGCCTCGCTGACCGAGCAGTACTGCGCGCTGATGAAGACCGAAGGGCTGGACATCGCCTTCGCCGCCGACGGCATCCAGCGCCTGGCCGAGATCGCCTGGCAGGTCAACGAGAAGACCGAGAACATCGGCGCCCGCCGCCTGCACACCCTGCTCGAGCGCCTGCTCGAGGAAGTGTCGTTCAGCGCCGGTGACCTGGCCGCCGACCACAGCGGCCGACCGATCGTGATCGACGCCGCCTACGTCAACGGCCACCTCGGCGAACTGGCACAGGACGAGGATCTGTCGCGCTATATCCTGTAACCCGGGGTGGCCGGCATGGCCGTAGGGTAGGAAACCCGCGCAGCGGTTTCCTACCGCCACCACGCACTGTGGCCTGAGTGGTGGACAATCGCTGCGCGAGTTGTCCACCCTACGGGCTATATCCTGTAAGCAGACGCTGGGGGGGGCAACGCGGCACGCCTGCCCACCCCGCCGCTGACTCGGCGTAGGGTGCGCCATGCGCACCATGCCTTGCCACGGTGCGCATGGCGCACCCTACGACCAATCCGCAGAGAATGCCGCCATGCCCATCCCCACCGCCATCCAGCTGCACAAGGCCTCGAAGACCCTCGAGCTGCACTACGGCGACCAGCGCTACAGCCTCAGCGCCGAGTTCCTCCGCGTGCACTCGCCCTCGGCCGAGGTGCAGGGCCACGGCAACCCCATCCTGCAGTACGGCAAGCTCAACGTCGGCTTCAGGGGCGCCGAGCCGGCCGGCCAGTACGCCCTCAAGCTGGTGTTCGACGACGGCCACGACAGCGGCCTGTTCACCTGGGACTACCTGTACGAACTGGCCACCCGCCAGGAGCAGCTGTGGGCCGACTACCTGGCCGCGCTGGCCGCTGCCGGCAAGTCGCGCGACCCGGACGAATCCGTGGTCAAACTGATGCTGTGAATGGCCGTCTGGTGCGCACGGCGTACCAGACGCAGGCTCGCGCTGCAGGGGGGCGCCGTGCGCACCGCACTCCAGCAGCGCCGAGACAAACTGCCACAGCCCCCGGCAGGCAGCTTCAAGACAAAGCCCGGCGCGGCGATTAGAATGGCCGCCACATTTTTTCAGGTGACTGCGACATGAGCGATCCGCGCAAGCCCGACTCCGCCGAGCCCTCCACCCACTTCGGTTACCAGAGCGTGCCGGAAAGCCAGAAGGCGAAGAAGGTAGCCGAGGTGTTCCACTCGGTGGCGGCCAAGTACGACCTGATGAACGACGTGCTCTCCGGCGGCATGCACCGCCTGTGGAAGCGCTTCACCATCGAGCTGTCCGGCGTGCGTCCGGGCAACCGCGTGCTCGACATCGCCGGCGGCACCGGCGACCTGACCCGCCAGTTCGCCCGCCTGGTCGGCCCGAGCGGCGAGGTGGTGCTCGCCGACATCAACGACTCGATGCTCAAGGTCGGCCGCGACAAGCTGCTCGACTGCGGCGTGGCCGGCAACGTCAAGTTCGTCCAGGCCGACGCCGAGAAGCTGCCGTTCCCCGACAACCACTTCGACGTGGTCACCATCGCCTTCGGCCTGCGCAACGTCACCCACAAGGAAGACGCCCTGCGCTCCATGCTGCGCGTGCTCAAGCCGGGCGGTCGCCTGCTGGTGCTGGAATTCTCCAAGCCGGCCAATGCCCTGCTCGGCAAGGCCTACGACGCCTACTCGTTCGCCTTCATGCCGCTGGCCGGCAAGCTGATCACCAACGACGCCGACAGCTACCGCTACCTGGCCGAGTCGATCCGCATGCACCCCGACCAGGAAACCCTCAAGGGCATGATGGTCGACGCCGGCTTCGACCTGGTCACCTACCACAACATGACCGGCGGCATCGTCGCCCTGCACCGCGGCATCAAGCCCTGATGCTCACCACCGCGCTGCTCGCCGGCGTCGAGGCCGGCCTCAACCGCGTGCTGGCGCTGGACGCCACCGCCGGCCCGCGACTGGCCGCGCTGGAAGGCCGGGTGATCGCCGTCGACTGCACCGCCCCGGCGCTGCGCCTGTACCTGCTGCCCGGCGCCGACGGCCTGCGCCTGGCCGGCCACTGGGCCGCCGAAGCCGACTGCACCCTGCGCGCTCCGGCCAGCCGCCTGCTGCAGCTGGCCATGCGCCGCGACAAGACCGCCGTGCTGCACGCCGCCGACGTCGAGCTGGACGGTCACAGCGGCTGCCTGCTCGATCTGGCCGCGATCCTCCAGGACCTCGAACTGGACTGGGAAGGCGCGCTGGCCGACTGGCTCGGCCCACTGGGCGCCGTGGCGCTGGCCCGCCCGCTGCAGTCCGCCGGCGCCTGGGGCAGCGATGCCCTGGGCAGCCTGCGCCTGAACCTGGCCGACTGGCTGGCCGAGGAAGCGCGCAGCGTGGTCGGCCGTCACGAGGCCGAAGCGCAGTTCACCGCCCTGGACGAGCTCAAGCTCGCCCTCGACCGCCTCGAGGCGCGCAGCGAGCGCCTTGCCCGCCGCCTGGAAAGCGAATGACCGCATGAAGCTGCTCGCCCTGCGCCGCCTGATCCGCATCCAGCGGGTCGCCGTCCGCTACCGTCTGGACGACCTGCTGCTCGACCTGCCGCTGCCCTGGTGGCTGCGCGCCCTGCTGCGCGCCGCGCCCTGGCACTGGCTGCCGCGCGCACCGCTCGCCATGTCGCGCGGCGAGCGTCTGCGCCGTAGCCTGGAAGACCTCGGCCCGGTGTTCATCAAGTTCGGCCAGCTGCTGTCCACCCGCCGCGACCTGCTGCCCGCCGACATCGCCGACGAGCTGGCGCGCCTGCAGGACCGGGTGCCGCCCTTCCCGCCCGAACAGGCGGTGGCGCTGATCGAGCAGCAGCTCGGCGCACCGCTCGAGCAGGTGTTCAGCCGCTTCGAGCACCAGCCGCTGGCCTCGGCCTCTGTAGCCCAGGTGCACGCCGCCCAGCTCAGGAGCGGCGAGGACGTGGTGGTCAAGGTGGTGCGCCCGGGCCTCGAGCCGGTGATCCGCCAGGACATGGCCTGGCTGTTCCTCCTCGCCAAGGTGGCCGAGCGCGCCTCCGCCGACGCGCGCCGCCTGCGTCCGGTGGAGGTGGTCGGCGACTACGAGAAGACCATCTTCGACGAGCTCGACCTGCTGCGCGAAGCGGCCAACGGCAGCCAGCTGCGGCGCAACTTCGACGGCTCGCCGCTGCTCTACGTGCCGCAGGTGTACTGGGACTGGTGCCGGCCCAAGGTACTGGTCATGGAACGCATCTACGGCATCCCGGTGACCGACCTGGCCGCCCTGCGCGACCAGCACACCGACATGAAGAAACTGGCCGAGCGCGGCGTGGAGATCTTCTTCACCCAGGTATTCCGCGACAGCTTCTTCCACGCCGACATGCACCCCGGAAACATCTTCGTCAGCACCCGCACGCCGCACGATCCGCAGTACATCGCCATCGACTGCGGGATCATCGGCAGCCTCACCCCCGAGGACCAGGACTACCTGGCGCGCAACCTGCTGGCCTTCTTCAAGCGCGACTACCGCAAGGTGGCGCAGCTGCACATCGATTCCGGCTGGGTGCCGGCCGACACCCCGGTCAACGACTTCGAGGCGGCGATCCGCACCGTGTGCGAGCCGGTGTTCGAGAAGCCGCTCAAGGACATCTCCTTCGGCCAGGTGCTGCTGCGCCTGTTCCAGACCGCGCGGCGCTTCAACATGGAGGTGCAGCCGCAGCTGGTGCTGCTGCAGAAGACCCTGCTCAACATCGAGGGCCTCGGCCGCCAGCTGTACCCGGACCTCGACCTGTGGAGCACCGCCAAGCCGTTCCTCGAACGCTGGATGCGCCAGCGCATGAGCCCGCTGCAGCTGCTGCGCAACCTGCAGACCCAGGCCGAGCAGGTGCCGCAGCTGGCGAAGAAGACCCGCGCGGCGCTGGAGCGCCTCGGCCAGGGCGGGGCGACCGCCGCGCCGGCACGCAGCGCCTGGCTGGAGCGCCTGCTCGGCGCCGTGCTGCTGCTCGGCGCCGCCAGCCAGGGCCTGGCACCAAGCATGGCAACCTGGCCGACCTGGGCGATGCTCGCCGGCGGCCTGTACCTGGTCCTGCGCCGATAGCCAGCACGCGGCGGCACTGGCAAACTGACCGAATTGTGAACCGGCGCCCAGCGCGCCCCGGACAAGCGAACACGCAATGAGCAACTGGCTGGACGAAATTCACTGGAACGCCGACGGACTGGTCCCGGCGATTGCCCAGGACCACAAGACCGGACGCATCCTGATGATGGCCTGGATGAACCGCGAATCCCTGCAGCTGACCGTCGACGAGGGCCGCGCCATCTACTGGTCACGCTCGCGTGGCAAGCTGTGGCGCAAGGGCGAGGAGTCCGGCCACGTGCAGCAGTTGCACGAGCTGCGCCTGGACTGCGACGCCGACGTCATCGTCCTGCAGGTCGAGCAGCTCGGCGGCATCGCCTGCCACACCGGGCGCGAGAGCTGCTTCTACCGCGTCTACCAGGACGGCGCGTGGCAGACCGTCGACGCCGTCCTCAAGGATCCGCACGCCATCTACGAGCACAAGGGCCACAGCCATGAGTGAGCAGAGCAGCAACGACACCCTCGCCCGCCTGGCCGAGGTGCTGGAGGCGCGCAAGAACGCCGCCCCGGACAGTTCCTACGTGGCCAGCCTGTACCACAAGGGCCTGAACAAGATTCTGGAGAAAGTCGGCGAGGAATCGGTGGAAACCATCCTCGCCGCCAAGGACGCCGCGCAGAGCGGCGACTGCAGCGACCTGATCTACGAGACCGCCGACCTGTGGTTCCACTCCCTGGTCATGCTGGCCGCCCTCGGCCAGCATCCGCAGGCGGTGCTCGACGAGCTGGACCGCCGCTTCGGCCTCTCCGGGCACGCCGAGAAGGCCGCCCGTTCGCAATCCTGATTTCAACCTACTCGGAGATTCCATCATGGGACTCGGCGGCATCAGCATCTGGCAACTCCTGATCATCCTGCTCATCGTGGTCATGCTGTTCGGCACCAAGCGCCTCAAGACGCTCGGCTCGGACGTCGGCGAGGCCATCAAGGGCTTTCGCAAGTCGGTGAACGCCGGCGAGGAAGAACCCGCCAAGCCGCAGGTGGACGAGCCCAAGGGCCACACCATCCAGGGCGAAGTGCGCAAGGTCGACGAACCGGCGAAGAAGGACTGACGCACCCGCGGGTGCTGGAGCTTGGCTGAATCATGTTCGACGTAGGCTTTTCCGAACTGCTGCTGGTGGCCCTGGTGGCCCTGGTGGTGCTCGGCCCCGAGCGCCTGCCGGGCGCCGCGCGCACCGCAGGGCTGTGGGTCGGCCGCCTGAAGCGCAGCTTCGCCGCGATCAAGACCGAGGTCGAGCGCGAGATCGGCGCCGACCAGATCCGTCTGCAGCTGCACAACGAGCAGATCCTCGAGCGCGAGCGCCAGCAGCAGGCTGCGGGCCAGGCTGCAGCGCCTGGCGACGCTAGTGCGCCGGTCTCCGGCGCCACGGCAGCGCCTGCGCTGCCGACCGCCGAGCAGGCCAGTGCGCCCATCGCCGCCAACAGCCGCCTGAACGCGCTCCCCGCGCAGCAGGGCGCCGCCCACACGCCCGCCAGCGGCGAGGCCTCCCCCACCGCCGCCCAGCCCGCGGGCCAGCCGGCGACGCCCACTGAGCCACCGCGCCCGACATGAGCCAACCGTCCGCCCATGACGATCAGGAAATGCCCCTGATCGCCCATCTCACCGAGCTGCGCAACCGCATCCTGCGCTGCGTGGTGACCGTGCTGCTGATCTTCGCCGGGCTGTTCTACTTCGCCCAGGACATCTACGCGCTGGTCGCCGCGCCGCTGCGTGCCTACCTGCCGGAAGGCGCGACCATGATCGCCACCGGGGTGGCCTCGCCGTTCCTCACCCCGTTCAAGCTGACCCTGGTGGTGTCGCTGTTCCTCGCCATCCCGGTGATCCTCCAGCAGATCTGGGGCTTCATCGCCCCCGGCCTGTACCAGCACGAGAAGCGCATCGCCGTACCGCTGCTGGTCTCCAGCATCCTGCTGTTCTACGCCGGCATGGCCTTCGCCTACTTCGTGGTGTTCCCGATCATGTTCGGCTTCTTCGCCAGCGTGACGCCGGAAGGCGTGGCGATGATGACCGACATCGGCCAGTACCTCGACTTCGTCCTCACCCTGTTCTTCGCCTTCGGCGTGGCCTTCGAGATCCCGGTGGCGACCTTCCTGGTGATCTGGATCGGCCTGATCGACGTCGCCACCCTGCGCCGCAGCCGCCCCTACGTGATCGTCGGCTGCTTCGTGGTCGGCATGTTCCTCACCCCGCCGGACGTGTTCTCGCAGACCCTGCTGGCGGTGCCGATGTGGCTGCTGTTCGAGTCCGGAGTGTTCTTCGGCGCCATGGTGCGCAAGCCGCAGGCCGAGGACAGCGCAGCGCCCGCCGAGGCCGGCACCGCCCTCGCCACCCGCGACGACGACCAGCCGCCGGCGCCACAGCCGTGAACCTGCTGCTGCTGGAGGACGGCGACTTCGTCGCCGAAGGCCGCGCGCTGCTGCGCGGTCGGCGCCTGGCGCACCTGCACGAGGTGCACCGGGCGGAGAGCGGCGATGTCCTGCGCGTCGGCCGCCTCGGCGGTGCGATGGGCGCGGGGCGCATCCTGCGCCTCGACGCCGAGGCGGCGGAAATCGCCGTGGAAACCCTCGAGCAGAACCCGCCGGCCAAGCTGCCGGTCACCCTGCTGCTCGCCCTGCCGCGACCGAAGATGCTCAAGCGCGTGCTGCAGACCGTGGCCAGCATGGGCGTGCCGCGCCTGGTGCTGCTCAACAGCTACCGGGTGGAAAAGAGCTTCTGGCAGACCCCCTTCCTCAGCCCCGAGGCGATCCGCGAACAGCTGATCCTCGGCCTCGAGCAGGCGCGCGACACCGTGCTGCCGGAAGTCGTCATCGAGAAGCGCTTCAAACCGTTCGTCGAGGACCGCCTGCCACAACTGGCCGCCGGCACGCTCGGCCTGGTCGGCCATCCCGGCGACCACCCGGACTGTCCGCGCCTGGTGGATGCGCCGGTGACCCTGGCCATCGGCCCGGAGGGCGGCTGGATCCCCTACGAGGTGGAGAAGCTGCAGGAAGCGGGGCTGCAGGCGGTGCAGCTCGGCGAGCGCATCCTGCGCGTGGAAACCGCCGTGCCCGTGCTGCTCGCCCGGCTGTTCTGAGCCCGCGGGCGGCAAACGCGCCCGGCGGCTTCCGCCGCCGGGTCAGCTGCTTCGGCCTTCCCCAACCGCTCAGCAGGCCGCGGCAAGCACCGCCTGCGCCTGCCGGTCGCGCCGCTCGACCGCCTTGAGCAGCAGCAGCAGCGCCGTACCGAGCACCATCAGCGCGGCGGCGAGGTACAGCCCGCCGGCATAGCTGCCCAGGCTGGCCGCCAGCCAGCCGGTCACCGCCGGGCCGATGATCTGCGCCGCGCCGTAGGACAGGGTCATCTTGCCCATCATCTTCGCCGGCCGGCTCGGGTAGTAGCGCCCGGCCATGGTCAGCACCAGGCTGACCATGCCGACGAAGGTGCCGCCGAACAGCAGCGCCCCGGCCAGCGCACCCCACGGCCCGCCGGACAGCGGCAGCAGGATGCCCACCACCTGCAGCACCGCCGAAAGGATCAGCGCGTTGAGTTCGCCGGTACGGCGGGCGATCAGGTCCCAGACGATGCACGCCGGCGCCGAGGCCACGCCGATGGCCAGGAAGCTCCAGCCACCGAGGCCGTCCAGCCCGGGCAACTGGTCGACGATGGCGACGATGAAGGTGGCGCTGACCACGTAGCCGATCCCGGCGCAGAAGTAGGCGGCCATGAACACGCGCAGGAACAGCCGGCTCGGCGGATTGTCGGGCATCGGCTGGCCGCTGCTGGTCAGCGGGCTGGGATCGGGCCTGGGCAGCCAGGCCAGCGCGGGCACCAGCAGCAGGCCGCCCAGCGCGCCGAGGACCAGCCACTGGCCGCGCCAGTCCAGCCACTGGTCCAGCAGCGCCACCGCCACGGAGCAGCCGACGATGCCGAGGCCGACGCCGGAGAAGTGGATGCCCAGTTCGCTGCGCAGGTTGTTGCGGATCAGCCAGTTGAGGATCAGCCCGGTGCCCAGCAGCATGCTGGCCGCCGTGCTCAGGCCGGCGACGAAGCGCGCCACGGCCCACAGGACGAAGTCGGTGGTCAGCCCCATCGCCAGGGTACTGAGCACCGCCAGCAGCATGCCGACACGGTACAGGCGATCCTTGAGCACCAGGTCGCTGATCAGCGAGGCGAGCAGGGCGCCGGCCAGATAGCCGGCGTAGTTGAACGCGGCCAGCCAGCCGCCCTCGGCCAGGCCGAGACCGGCCTCGGCCTGCATCAGCGGCAGCAGCGGGGTGTAGGCGAAGCGGGCGATGCCCATGGCGAGGAGCAGGCTGAAGATGCCCGCGCCGAGCACCTTCATGCGTTGTCCCTGAGAGGTCATGGGCTGGCTTCCTGCGCAGTGGTGGAAGCCACACCATAGAGGGCGCTGCCCGTCGCCTCAAGCGATTCCTGCGACAACCCGCCGCAGAAGGTCACACCTCGAGCAGGAAGGTCACCGGTCCGTCGTTGACCAGGTGCACCTGCATCTCGGCGCCGAAGCGCCCGCTGGCCACCTGCGGATGCTGCTCGCGGGCGCGCGCCAGCAGGTAGTCGAACAGCGCCGCGCCCTGCGCCGGCGGGGCGGCGCTGGAGAAGCTCGGGCGCATGCCGCTGCGGGTATCGGCGGCCAGGGTGAACTGCGAGACCAACAGCAGTCCGCCACCGACATCCTTGAGCGACAGGTTCATCTTGCCGGCCGCATCACTGAACACTCGGTAGTTGAGCAGCTTGTGCAGCAGCTTGTCGGCGCTGGCCTCGCTGTCCTGCGGCTCGACGCCGACCAGCACCAGCAGTCCGCCATCGATGGCGCCGACCACCTCGCCGGCCACCTCGACGCGGGCGCCGCGCACCCGTTGCAACAGCGCCTTCATGCCTCGCCGTCCGGCAGGTCGAGCAGGCGCTTGGCCACCTGGCCGGTGGCGCGCACCAGCGCGTCGGTGATGCCCAGCTCGCCGGCGGCGTGGCCGGCGTCGCGGATGATCGACAGCTCGCTGTTCGGCCAGGCCTGGTGCAGCGCCCAGGCGTTGTCCAGCGGGCAGACCACGTCGTAGCGGCCGTGCACGATCACCCCGGGGATGTGGGCGATCTTGTGCATGTCACGCAGCAGCTGGTTGTCTTCGAGGAAGGCGTTGTTGATGAAGTAGTGGCACTCGATGCGGGCGATCGACAGCGCGCGCTGCGGCTCGGAGAAGCGCTCGATCACCTGGCCGTTGGGCCGCAGGGTGGCGGTGCGCCCTTCCCAGATCGACCAGGACTTGGCCGCGTGCATCTGCGCGATCTGGTCGCTGCCGGTGAGGCGGCGGTAGAAGGCGGCGACCAGGTCGTGGCGCTCCTCGGCCGGGATCGGCGCCAGGTAGTCCTCCCAGTAGTCGGGGAACAGGCGGCTGGCGCCTTCCTGGTAGAACCACTGGATCTCCTGCGGACGACACAGGAAGATGCCGCGCAGGATCAGCGCGTGCACCCGTTCCGGATAGGTCTGCGCGTAGGCCAGCGACAGGGTCGAGCCCCAGGAGCCGCCGAACAGCACCCACTTGTCGATGCCGAGGTGCTCGCGGATGCGCTCCATGTCCGCCACCAGGTCCCAGGTAGTGTTGCACTCCAGGCTGGCGTGCGGGGTCGAACGGCCGCAGCCGCGCTGGTCGAAGGTGACGATGCGGTACACGGTGGGATCGAACCAGCGCCGGCTCGCCGCGTCGCAGCCGGCCCCCGGGCCGCCGTGGACGAACAGCACCGGCAGGCCGTCCGGCGTGCCGCTCTCGTCGACGTACAGCTCGTGCGGATGATCCACCGCCAGCTGATGGCGCGCGTAGGGTTTGATCTCCGGATACAGGGTCAGCATGCAGGGCCTCCGAGGCTGGCGCAGGACCGTCGGTCCTGCCGGGATGAACGGCATCATAGCGAGGATTGGCGCCGCGCGGCATGCCCGGGATCAGCGCCGCTTGCAGGCCGCCGGCCAGCGCCTAAGGTGAAAGCCAGAGACCGGCGAGCGAAGGAAGCGGCCCGTGCGCATCACCCAGCTCAGCCCGCGCGAGGCGCTGGCCAGCCTGCACAGCAGCGCCGGCGGCCTCGGCTCGGCCGAGGCGCGCAAGCGTCAGGACGAGTATGGCCCCAACCGCATCGAACACATCCGCGGCGCGCCGCTGTGGCGGCAGTTCGCCGGCGAGTTCGTGCACTTCTTCGCCCTGATCCTCTGGCTGGCGGCGGCGCTGGCGTTCTTCGCCGAGTCGCGCGAACCCGGCGAGGGCATGGCCACCCTCGGCTGGGCGATTCTCGGCGTGATCGCCATCAACGGCAGCTTCTCCTTCTGGCAGGCCTACCGCGCCGAGCGGGCGATCGCCGCGCTGGGCCGCCTGCTGCCGCAGCAGGTCACCGTGCTGCGCGACGGCCGCGCCAACCGGCTGCACGCCGAACAGCTGGTACCCGGCGACGTGGTGCTGGTCCAGGAGGGCGACAGCGTGCCGGCCGACTGCCGCCTGCTGGAGGCCGACGGCCTGCGCCTGAGCCTGGCCACCCTGACCGGCGAATCGCTGCCGCAGAGCCGCACGGCCGAGGCCAGCGGCAGCAGCGACCCGCTCGGCGCCACCAACCTGCTGCTGGCCGGCACCGCGGTGGTCGCCGGCCACGGCCGCGCGCTGGTGTTCGCCACCGGCATGCGCACCGAGTTCGGCAAGATCGCCCGCCTGACCCAGACCGGCGGCGAGGGCCGCTCACCGCTGCAGGAGGAGATCGTCCGCCTGTCGCGCCTGCTCGCCAGCATCGCCCTGGGCATCGGCGTGCTGTTCTTCCTGATCGGCCAGGCGCTCGGCCTGCCTTTCTGGAGCAACCTGATCTTCGCCATCGGCATCATCGTCGCCAACGTCCCCGAAGGCCTGCTGCCCACCGTGACCCTGGCGCTGGCCATGGCCACCCAGCGCATGGCGCGCAACAACGCGCTGATCCGCCACCTGCCGGCGGTCGAGACCCTCGGCGCGGCCACGGTGATCTGCACCGACAAGACCGGCACCCTGACGCTGAACCGCATGAGCGTGCGCCAGCTGTACGTCGGCGACGGCCTGCTCGAGCTGCCGCTGGACGCCGCGCAGCGCCAGCGCTGCCGGCCGCTGCTGGCGGTGGCGCGGCATTGCCACGACCTGCGCGAGGTCAGCGAGGCCGGCCGCCAGCAGGTGCTCGGCGACCCCATGGAAGTGGCGCTGGTGGAAATGGCCCGCGACGCCGGCGAGGACGCCGGGCATGCCAGCCGGGTCCACGAGCTGCCCTTCGACGCGGCGCGCAAGCGCATGTCCACGGTGCACGACCTGGCCGAGGGCCGCCGGCTGTTCTGCAAGGGCGCCCCCGAGGTGGTGCTGGAGCTGTGCAACCGCATGCTCGAAGCCGGCAGCGTGCGCGAGCTGGACCCGGCGCGGCGCGCGCGCCTGCGCGCGGCCCAGGAGGGCATGGCCGGTCGCGGCCTGCGCGTGCTGGCGCTGGCCTGGCGCGAGCTGGCCGGCGAACCGCTCGGCGCCGAGCTGGAGAGCGGGCTGATCCTCGCCGGCCTGGTCGGCATCGAGGACCCGCCGCGCGCCGAGGTGCCGCAGGCGATCCGCCGCTGCCGCGAGGCCGGCATCCAGGTGATCATGCTCACCGGCGACCACCCGGTGACCGCCACCGCCATCGCCCGCGAGATCGGCCTGGTCGACGCCGCGCCGCCACGGGTGCTCACCGGCGGCGAACTGGCGCACCTGTCCGACAGCCAGCTGCAGTTCGCCCTCGACGCGCCGCAGATCCTCTTCGCCCGGGTCAGCGCCGACCAGAAGCTGCGCGTGGTCGAGGCGCTGCAGCGCAAGGGCGCGGTGGTCGCCGCCACCGGCGACGGGGTCAACGACGCGCCGGCGCTCAGGCGCGCCGACATCGGCATCGCCATGGGCGTGAGCGGCACCGACGTGGCGCGCGAGGCGGCGGACATGGTGCTGCTCGACGACAACTTCGCCAGCATCGTCCGCGCCGTCGAGGAAGGCCGCGCGGTGTACGCCAACCTGCGCAAGTTCCTCACCTACATCCTCAGCTCCAACATTCCCGAGCTGGTGCCCTACCTGGCCTTCGTCCTGCTGCGCATCCCGCTGCCGCTGACCATCATCCAGATCCTCGCCGTCGACCTCGGCACCGACATGCTGCCGGCGCTGGCCCTCGGCGCCGAGCGCGCCGACCCGCAGGTGATGCAGCGCCCGCCGCGGCCGCGCAGCGAGCGCCTGCTGTCCTGGCCGCTGCTGGCGCGCGCCTACCTGTTCCTCGGCCCGCTGGAGGCGCTGGCCGGGATGAGCCTGTTCTTCCTGGTCCTCGACTGGGGCGGCTGGCAGTACGGCAGCCCGCTGGCACGCCTCGACCCGCTGTACCTGCAGGCCACCGGCGCCTGCCTGGCCGCCATCGTGGTGATGCAGGTGGCCAACGTGCTGGTCTGCCGCAGCCCCACCGAGTCGATCCGCAACACGGGCATGGGCGGCAATCCGTTGGGCGGCAATCCGCTGCTGCTTGCCGGCATCGCCTTCGAACTGGCGCTGATCGCGGCGATTGTCTACACGCCCTGGGGCCAGGCGCTGTTCGGCACCGCCGCCCTGCCCGCCGCGGCCTGGCTGGCCATGCTGCCGTTCGCCGGGCTCCTGCTGCTGCTCGAGGAGCTGCGCAAGGCCTGGGTGCGGCGGCGCCAGGGGCCGCCACGGCAGTAGCCGAACGGCGGCTACACTGCAGGTGTCCGGCCAGGGAAGAACGTCCGCATGACTCCGCAAACCCAGCTGCGCCTGATCGTCATCCTGCTCCTGCTGGTCTGGCTGTGGGCGGCGATCGCCCCGCTGAGCCGCTCGGACTGGCTGCTGGAGAACCTGCTGGTGCTGTTCTACGCCGCCCTGCTGGCCGCCACCTACCGGCGCTTCGCCTTCTCGCTGGCCGCCTACTGGCTGTTCGCCCTGTTCATGGCCCTGCACCTGTACGGCTCGCACTACACCTACGCGGAAACCCCGCTGGGTTTCTGGGCCCGCGATGCCCTCGGCCTCGAGCGCAACCACTACGACCGCCTGGTGCACTTCGCCTTCGGCCTGCTGCTGGCCTGCCCGCTGCGCGAGCTGCTGCAGCGCCGCGCCGGCCTGGCCGGGCGCTGGCTCGACTGGCTGGCGCTGAGCGTGGTGATGGCGATGAGCGCCTTCTACGAGCAACTGGAGATGCTCACCGCGCTGCTGGTCAGCCCGGAGCTGGGCTCGGCGTTCCTCGGCACCCAGGGCGACGAGTGGGACGCACAGAAGGACGCCGGCCTGGCGATGCTCGGCGCCATCCTCGCCCTCGGCCTGCGGCCACGGCTGGCGCGCCTGGCGCGCTGAGCCAGGCCCTCACTCCAGCGGCAGCTCGGTGGTGCGCTTCACCTCACTCATGGTGATGTGCGAGTGCGCCTCCTGCACCAACGGGTTCTGCAGCAGGTGGTCGCGCAGGAAGCGCTCGTAGCCGGCGATGTCGCGGGCCACCACCTTGAGCAGGTAGTCGTACTGACCGGCCATCGAATAGCACTCCAGCACCTCGGGATAGCCGACCACGTCCGCCTCGAAGGCCTCGAGGTTGCGCCGGCCGTGCGTCGACAGCTTGATGTCGACGAACACCGTCATGCCCAGGCCGAGCTTGCGCGGGTCGAGCAGGGCGACCTTGCGCTCGATCACCCCCTCTTCCTGCAGGCGATTGATCCGCCGCCAGCACGGCGACTGCGACAGCTCGACCTTCTCGGCGATTTCCGCCGCCGACAGGTCGGCGTCGTGCTGCAGCAGGCGCAGGATGCGCCGGTCGAGGGGGCTCAGCGGACTGTGCATGATCATTTCCCGTTTGGAGTTGTTATGGAAAGAGTCATGCACAACATAGCCATTGCAGACGAAAAATAGAAAGAAAAAGCCCGCTGCCCTGCCCCATATTCTTGTCCACACCGTCTGCCGCGGCGATCCCGCGGACAGGCCGACCGCGGCGCCCACCGGTGCCGCTTCGCTCGCCATAAGAATAAAAGGAGCGCCCCATGTCTCTGGCCGAGATCCGTCTGGACGACAAATACCGCCTTGCCACCGGTCACCTCTACCTGACCGGCACCCAGGCGCTGACCCGCCTGCCCATGCTGCAGAAGCAGCGCGACGCCGCCTTCGGCCTGAACACCGCCTGCTTCATCTCCGGCTACCGCGGCTCGCCCTTGGGCAACCTCGACAAGAGCCTGTGGGAAGCCAAGCAGTACCTGCGGGACAACCACATCCACTTCCAGCCCGGGGTCAACGAGGAGCTGGCCGCCACCGCGGTGTGGGGCAGCCAGCAGACCAGCCTGTTCCCCGGCGCGCGCTACGACGGCGTGTTCGCCATGTGGTACGGCAAGGGCCCGGGCGTCGACCGCTGCGGCGACGTGTTCAAGCACGGCAACTCGGCCGGGGTGTCGCCGCACGGCGGCGTGCTGCTGCTGGCCGGTGACGACCACGGCTGCAAGTCCTCCAGCATCGCCCACCAGAGCGAGCACGCCTTCATCGCCGCGTCGATCCCGGTGCTCAACCCGGCCAACGTCCAGGAAATCCTCGACTACGGCATCCTCGGCTGGGAGCTGTCGCGCTACAGCGGCTGCTGGGTGGCGCTGAAGACCATCGCCGAGAACGTCGACTCCTCGGCGGTGGTCGAGGTCGACCCGCTGCGCGTCGCGGTGCGGATTCCCGAGGACTTCGTCCTGCCCGAGGACGGCGTGCACATCCGCTGGCCGGACCCGCCGCTGGTCCAGGAGGCGCGCCTCAACACCTACAAGATCTACGCCGCGCGCGCCTTCGCCCGCGCCAACCAGCTCAACCAGATCAAGCTGAATTCGCCCAACCCGCGCCTGGGCATCATCACCACCGGCAAGTCCTACCTCGACGTGCGCCAGGCCCTCGACGACCTCGGCCTCGACGAGGCACTGTGCGCCCGGGTCGGCCTGCGCGTGCTCAAGGTCGGCATGAGCTGGCCGCTGGAGCCGGTGTCGGTGCACGAGTTCGCCGAGGGCCTCGACGAGATCCTGGTGGTCGAGGAGAAGCGCAGCATCATCGAGGACCAGCTCACCGGCCAGCTTTACAACTGGCCGGTGGACAAGCGCCCGCGGGTGGTCGGCGAGTTCGACGAGGACGGCAACTCCCTGCTGCCCAACCTGGCCGAGCTGACCCCGGCGATGATCGCCCGGGTGATCGCCAAGCGCCTGGCGCCGATCTACAGCAGCGCGCAGATCGAGGAGCGCCTGGCCTTCCTCGCCGCCAAGGAAGCCGCGCTGGCCGCGCCCAGGCACCACACCGCGCGCACCCCGCACTTCTGTTCGGGCTGTCCGCACAACAGCTCGACCAAGCTGCCCGAGGGCAGCCGCGCCCTCGGCGGCATCGGCTGTCACTACATGACCCAGTGGATGGACCGCAACACCGACACCTTCACCCAGATGGGCGGCGAAGGCGCCACCTGGATCGGCCAGGCGCCGTTCACCGACACCCCGCACGTGTTCCAGAACCTCGGCGACGGCACCTACTTCCACTCCGGCCAGCTGGCCCTGCGCGCCGCTGTGGCCGCCGGGGTGAACATCACCTACAAGATCCTCTACAACGACGCGGTGGCGATGACCGGCGGCCAGCCGATCGACGGCGAGCTGCGCATCGACCAGCTCAGCCAGCAGGTCTACGCCGAAGGGGTGAAGCGCATCGCCCTGGTCTCCGACGAGCCGGACAAGTACCCGAGCCGCGCCGGCTTCGCGCCCATCGTCACCTTCCACCACCGCCGCGAGCTGGACGCCGTGCAGCGCGAGCTGCGCGAGTTCAAGGGCGTGTCGGTGATCCTCTACGACCAGACCTGCGCCACCGAGAAGCGCCGCCGGCGCAAGCGCGGCAAGCTGGTCGATCCGCAGAAGCGCGCCTTCATCAACCCGGCGGTGTGCGAGGGCTGCGGCGACTGCAGCGTGAAGTCCAACTGCCTGTCGGTGCTGCCGCTGGAGACCGAGCTGGGCCGCAAGCGGCAGATCGACCAGAACGCCTGCAACAAGGACTTCTCCTGCGTCGAGGGCTTCTGCCCGAGCTTCGTCACCGTTCACGGCGGCGAGCTGCGCCAGCCCGAGGCGCAGGGCCGCAACGCCGCGTTCGCCGAACTGCCCGAGCCGCAGCAGCCGGCACTGGAGCGGCCGTGGAACATCCTCCTGCCCGGCGTCGGCGGCAGCGGCGTGACCACCGTCGGCGCCCTGCTCGGCATGGCCGCGCACCTGGAGGGCAAGGGCTGCACCGTGCTCGACCAGGCGGGTCTCGCGCAGAAGTTCGGCCCGGTGATCAGCCACATCCGCATCGCCGCCAAGCAGGACGACATCTACGCGGTGCGCATCGCCGCCGGCGAGACCGACCTGCTGCTCGGCTGCGACCTGGTGGTGGCGGCCAGCGAGGAGGCGCTGGCCAAGCTCAACGACAAGATCGCCCACGCGGTGATCAACAGCTTCGAAGCGGCCACCGCCGAGTTCACCCGCAACCCGGACGCCGAGGTGCCCGGCGCGGCCATGCGCGAGGCGCTGCTCGAGGCGGTCGGCGCGGCCAAGACCCACTTCGTCGACGCCACCCGCCTGGCCACCGCGCTGCTCGGCGACAGCATCGCCAGCAACCTGTTCATGCTCGGCTTCGCCTGGCAGAAGGGCCTGGTGCCGGTGTCCGCCGAGGCCATCGCCAAGGCCATCGAGCTCAACGGCGTGGCCGTGGCGCTCAACCAGCAGGCCTTCCTCTGGGGCCGCCGCGCCGCCCATGACCTGGCGGCGGTGGAAAAGCTGGCCGCGCCCAAGGTGGTCGAGGCGCCGCGCTGCGAGAGCCTCGACGAGATCGTCGCTGACCGCGTGGCACGGCTGACCGCCTACCAGGACGCCGCCTACGCGCAGCGCTACCGCGCCCTGGTCGAGCGCGTGCGCGCCGCCGACCGCGATCCGCAGCAGCGTCTCGCTCAGGCAGTAGCCCGCAGCTACCACAAGCTGCTGGCCTACAAGGACGAGTACGAGGTGGCGCGGCTGTACAGCGACGGCGAGTTCGTCCGCCAGCTCGAGGCGCAGTTCCAGGGCGACTACCGCCTGCAGTTCCACCTGGCGCCGTCCTGGCTATGCAAGACCGATCCCACCACCGGCGAGCCGCGCAAGCGCGAGTTCGGCCCGTGGCTGCTCAAGGCCTTCGCCGTGCTGGCGCGCGGCAAGTTCCTGCGCGGCAGCGTCCTCGACCCCTTCGGTCACAGCGCCGAGCGCAAGCTGGAGCGCGCGCTGATCGCGGAGTACGAGCAGGACGTCGAGCTGCTGCTCGGCGCGCTCAGCCCCGGCAACTACGCCAGCGCCGTGGCGCTGGCCGAACTGCCGGCGCAGATCCGCGGCTACGGCCACGTCAAGGAACGCGCCCTGGCCAAGGTCCGCGAGCAGGCTGCGGCGCTGCGCGAGCGCCTGAGCGCCCGCGCGATCCCGGTGGTGCAGCTCTGCCAGCCGGCGGCCTGAATCTCCCCCGCTAACCCCATCCCCCTCTCCCGCCACGGGAGAGGGCTGCCTCCCGACAACCACAAGAAACCGAGGTAATCCGATGTCCGTGTTCTCCCACCCGGAATTCGACCAGCACGAGCAGGTGGTCTTCGGCCACGACCAGGCCAGCGGCCTGAAGGCCATCATCGCCATCCACGACACCAGCCGCGGCCCGGCCCTCGGCGGCTGCCGCATGTGGTCCTACGCCAGCGACGAGGAAGCGCTGCGCGACGTGCTGCGCCTGTCGCGCGGCATGACCTACAAGTCGGCGCTGGCCAACCTGCCGCTCGGCGGCGGCAAGGCGGTGATCATCGGCGACCCGCACCGCGGCAAGAGCGACGCGCTGTTCGAGGCCATGGGCGCGTTCGTCGACAGCCTCGGCGGGCGCTACGTCAGCGCAGCCGACTCAGGCACCGGGGTGGCCGAGATGCAGCTGATGGCCCGGCGTACCCGCCACGTCGCCGGCGCCGAGGCACGCGAGGGCTTCAATGGCGACCCGTCGCCGTCCACCGCCTACGGGGTGTTCGTCGGCCTCAAGGCCGCGGTGCGCCATCGCCTCGGCCGCGACGACCTCGGGGGCCTCAAGGTGGCGATCCAGGGCGTCGGCCAGGTCGGCTTCGGTCTCGCCCGCCACCTGCGCGAGGCCGGCGCCGAGCTGTTCGTCACCGACATCGTCGCCGCCAACGTGCAGCGCGCGGTCGACGAGCTGGGCGCCCACGCCGTGCGCCAGCAGGACATCTACGGCCTCGACGTCGACGTGTTCGCCCCCTGCGCCCTCGGCGCCATCGTCAATCGCGACAGCCTCGAGGCGCTGCGCGCGCCGGTGATCGCCGGCGCCGCCAACAACCAGCTGGCCAGCCCGGAACTGGCCGAGGAGCTGCACAGCCGCGGCTGCCTGTACGCGCCGGACTACGCGATCAACGCCGGCGGCATCATCGACGTCGCCTTCCAGCGCGGCGACGCCACCCCGGCCGAGCTGCGGGCGCACCTCGACGGCATCGGCGCGACCCTGGCGGAGATCTTCGCCCGCGCCGACGCCGAGGGCGCCACCACCACGGCCGTCGCCGACCGTCTGGCGCGCGAGCGCCTGCAGGCCGGCCGCTGATGTACGGGGGCGGTTGCCCGCCCCCTTTCCCTGACCCACTACAAAAACAATGAGGGCAAGCCCCATGAGTCAAGAGAGCATCGCCGCCGGCGCCAGCGCCGGCTCCATCCGCAGCGAGGCCGGCCGCGGCCTGTGGTCGTCGCGCTGGGTATTCTTCCTCGCCGCCACCGGATCGGCGGTCGGCCTGGGCAACATCTGGAAGTTTCCCTATATCACCGGGCAGAACGGCGGCGGCGCCTTCGTGCTGGTCTACCTGGCGTGCATCCTCGCCATCGGCATCCCGCTGCTGATGGCCGAGTTCATGATCGGCCGGCGCGGCCGCGCCAACCCCGAGGGCGCCATCGCCGCGGTGGCGCGCGAGGCCGGCGCCAGCAAGCACTGGCGGCGCATCGGCAGCATGGCGGTGCTCACCGGCTTCCTGATCCTCAGCTTCTATGCGGTGATCGCCGGCTGGACCCTGGCCTACACCCCGGCGGCGTTCAGCGGCAGCTTCGCCGGGCTGGACGGCGCAAAGAGCGGCGCGCTGTTCGAGGCGCTGCTCGCCGATCCGTGGCAGCTCGCCCTGTACGGCAGCCTGGTGCTGGCGGTGACCCTGGGCATAGTCGCGCTCGGCGTGCGCGACGGCCTGGAGCGCGCGCTGCGCTTCATGATGCCGGGGCTGTTCCTGATCCTGCTGGTGCTGGTCGGCTACGCCGCCACCACCGGCAACTTCCTGCAGGCGGTGGAGTTCCTGTTCGCCCCCGACTTCAGCAAGCTCACCGGCCAGGGCGTACTGATGGCCCTCGGCCACGCCTTCTTCACCCTGAGCCTGGCCAGCGGCGCGATGATGGCCTATGGCTCCTACCTGCCGGCCGGCACCTCGATCGTGCGCACCTCGCTGCTGGTGGCACTGGCCGACACCGCGGTGGCGCTGCTCGCCGGCCTGGCGATCTTCCCGCTGGTGTTCGCCAACGGCCTGGAGCCGGGTTCCGGCCCGGGGCTGATCTTCGTCACCCTGCCGATCGCCTTCGGCCAGATGCCGCTGGGCACCCTGATCGGCGGGCTGTTCTTCGTCATGCTGGCGCTGGCCGCGCTGACCTCGACCATCTCGCTGATCGAGCCGGCCATCGCCTGGCTCGGCGAACGCTTCGGCATGGGCCGGGTCAAGGCGGTGCTGCTCAGCGGCGCCGCGGTGTGGCTGCTGAGCCTCGGCTCGGTGCTGTCGTTCAACGCCTGGAGCGAGGTCACCCTGTTCGGCAAGACCTTCTTCGACGCCCTCGACTTCCTCACCAGCAACCTGATGATGCCGCTCGGCGGCCTGCTCACCGTGCTGTTCACCGGCTGGGCGCTGCAGCGCGCGATCGCCGCACAGGCCCTCGGCATTGAACAGTCCGGCGGCTTCGGCCTGTGGTGGCTGGCGGTGCGCTGGATCACCCCGCTGGCGATTGCCCTGATGTTCCTGCACAGCCTCGGCCTGTTCTAAGCGCGGCGAGTGCCGGGGCGGGTCGCGCGCGATCCGCCCCGCGCACGTCAGCGGCGCGCGTCAGCGACGGGCATCGATGAACGGCACGCCGCCGTTGGGCAGCACGGTGGTCGGCAGCACGCCGTTCCAGCGCTCGGCCTTGGTCAGCTCGACCAGGTTCTGGTTGCTGGCCAGCGCCTCGGCGCGGGCGCGGATCGCCGAAGCCTCGGCCTCGCCGCGCAGGCGGGTGGCCTCGGCGTCGGCGCGGGCCTGGGCGAGCTTGGCCTCGGCCTCGGCGCGCGCCTGGGTGACGCGGATCTCCGCCTGCACCTTCTCGGTGGCGAGCATCTGCTCGCGGGTCTTCACCTGCACCTCGGCCTTCATGCGTTCCTCGATGGACTTCTCGTAGGCGTCGGAGAAGTCGATGTTCTCCACCTGCACGCTGTCGATCACCACCGGCCCCTTGATCTCCGTCTTGATCGCCGCGGCGATGTCGGCGACGAACTGGCCGCGGTTCTGCACCGCGTTGATCGCCGTGTAGCGGCCGAACACGTTCTCCACCTGGGTCGGCACCTGGCGGCTGATCAGCCGCGAGACCATGGTGTCGAGGTCGCCGTAACCGCGGTACAGGTCGGCGACCTGACCCGGCTCGACGTGCCAGGACACCGAGACGTTGAGGCCGGCGGCCTGCTGATCCTTGCTGTAGGCCTGCAGGTTCTCGTAGCGCACGGTGTTGTTCTGCACGCTGATGAACTTGACCTTCTCGAAGATCGGCAGCTTGAAGGCCAGGCCCGGCTCGGCGATGCCGATCAGGGCACCGTTGCGTAGCACGACGCCGCGCTCCTTCTCGTCGACCGTGTAGAAGCTGCCGAGCACGACGCTGGCCACGGCGATGCCGCCGATGACCAGGCCCAGGCGCGAGGGGGTGAGCATGCGATTCTCCATCCTTGTTCGAGACTGTTGTGAGCTGCGGCCACTCCGGGCGGGCGCCCGGGAAGCACGCGGGGTTGCGGGGCGCCAGCATGACAGGAAGGCGCCGCGCCGGACAGCCGGATTGACGCCCGCGCCGCTCTGCTGCACCGTTCGCCCATCCCCCGCTGCCCGCACGGACGCCATGTCGCACATACTCATCGTCGAAGACGAAGCCGCCATCGCCGACACCCTGGTCTACGCCCTCGAGACCGAAGGCTTCGCCACCAGCTGGCTGACCCTCGGCGAAGCCGCGCTGGACTTCCAGGCCGCCACCCCGGCGGACCTGGTGATCCTCGACGTCGGTCTGCCGGACATCAGCGGCTTCGAGGCCTGCCGGCGTCTGCGCCGCTTCTCCGAGGTGCCGGTGATCTTCCTCACCGCGCGCAACGCCGAGATCGACCGCGTGGTCGGCCTGGAGATCGGCGCCGACGACTACGTGGTCAAGCCGTTCAGCCCGCGCGAGGTGGCGGCGCGGGTGCGCGCCATCCTCAAGCGCGTGGCGCCGCGTCCGGCTGCGGCGGATGCCGCAGCCCCCCTGCAGCGCGGCCCCTTCCGCCTCGATCCCGCGCGCGTGCGGATCCACTACCACGGCCAGCCGCTGGCGCTGACCCGCCACGAATACCGCCTGCTGGAGACCCTGCTCGGCCAGCCGGAGCGGGTGTTCTCCCGCGAGCAGCTGCTCGCCGCCTGCGGGGTGGCCTGCGAGGCCGGCTACGAGCGCAACGTCGACAGCCACATCAAGAGCCTGCGCGCCAAGCTGCGCCAGGTCGCCGCCGCCGAACCGATCCAGACCCACCGCGGCCTGGGCTATAGCCTGAGGCTGGACTGATGCCGCTGGGAATCCGCATCTTCCTGGTCTACTTCCTGTTCGTCGGCCTGGCCGGCTGGTTCGTGCTCAGCACGGTGATGGACGAGATCCGCCCCGGCGTGCGGCAGAGCACCGAGGAAACCCTGGTCGACACCGCCAACCTGCTCGCCGAGCTGCTGCGCGACGAGCTGCGCGCCGGCACCCTCGGCCAGGGCCGCCTGCCCGAGGTGCTGCGCGCCTACGGCCAGCGCCAGCCGCAGGCGCAGATCTGGGGGGTGACCAAGACCGCGGTGAACCACCGCATCTACGTCACCGACGCGCACGGCATCGTCCTGCTCGACTCCAGCGGCCAGGCGGTCGGCGAGGACTACTCGCGCTGGAACGACGTCTACCTGACCCTGCGCGGCCAGTACGGCGCGCGCTCCACCGCCGAGGACCCGCAGGATCCGGACAGCTCGGTGATGTACGTGGCGGCGCCGATCAGGGACGGCGCGCGGATCATCGGCGTGGTCTCGGTGGCCAAGCCGAACCGCTCGCTGCAGCCCTACATCGAGCGCTCCGAGCGGCGCCTGAGCTGGCTAGGCGGCGGCCTGATCGGTCTTGGCCTGCTGGTCGGCGCCCTGCTGTCCTGGTGGCTGAGCGCCTCGCTGCGCCGCCTGACCCGCTACGCCCAGGCGGTCAGCGCCGGGCAGCGCGCCGAGCTGCCGCAGCTGCGCGGCGGCGAGCTGGCGCAGCTGGCCGAGGCGGTGGAGAAGATGCGCACCGAGCTGGAGGGCAAGGCCTACGTCGAGCGCTACGTGCATACCCTGACCCACGAGCTGAAGAGCCCGCTGGCGGCGATCCGCGGCGCCGCCGAACTGCTCGAGGGCGAGCTGCCGGCCGAGCAGCGCCGCCGCTTCGTCGCCAACATCGCCGGCGAGGGCGCGCGCCTCGAGCAACTGGCCGAGCGCCTGCTCAACCTGGCCCAGGTCGAGCAGCGCCAGGGCCTCGAGGAGCGTGTGGCGGTGGAGCTGCGCGCGCTGGCCGAGGAACTCTGCCAGGGCCAGGCGGCGCGCATCGCCGCCGCCGGCCTCGCGGTGGACAACGCCATCCCGCCCGGCCTGTGCGTGCGCGGCGAGCGCTTCCTGCTGCGCCAGGCGCTGGCCAACCTGCTCGACAACGCCCTCGACTTCACCCCGCAAGGCGGGCAGCTGCGCTTCAGCGCCGCGACGCAGGACGGCCGGGTCGAGCTGCGCCTGTTCAACCAGGGTCCGGCGATCCCCGCCTACGCCATGGCGCGCCTGACCGAACGCTTCTACTCGCTGCCGCGCCCGGCCAGCGGGCGCAAGAGCACCGGGCTGGGCCTAAACTTCGTGCAGGAAGTGGCCAATCTTCACCGGGGGACGCTGGCCCTGGCCAACGTCGCGGACGGCGTGGCGGCGCGCCTGAGTCTGCAGGCGGCCTGAGCGGCGACCTGCACATATCCGGCAACGCTCTGCCAGGTGCGCGGCCCGCGCGGATCGGTTAAACAATCCCCAGGCGCGCCCTGACGTAACAGGAGCCTGTCAGCATCGGCAGTCGACGCAGCGGCACTGGCAGGGAAGCTGCATGAACCTCTCGCCAGCCCCGCCGCGGCGCCACAGGCCCGCAGAACGAGACACCGGAGGGAAACATGAGAACCGTCGCGCAAATGCTCCGCGCCAAACCCAACCAGGACATCTACACCATCGCGCCCACGGCCACGGTGCTCGAGGCGCTGCAGCTGATGGCGGAGAAGAACATCGGCGCCCTGATCGTCACCGAGGGCGACCAGGTGGTCGGTCTCGTCAGCGAGCGCGACTACGCGCGCAAGATGGTGCTGCGCGGGCGCTCCTCGGTGGGTACACCGGTGAGCCTGATCATGGCCTCGCCGGTGATCAGCGTGAACTCGACGCAGAACACCCGCGACTGCCTGCGCCTGATGGGCCGCGGCCACCTGCGCCACCTGCCGGTGATCGACGACGGCAAGCTGGTCGGCATGCTGTCGGTGGGCAACCTGGTCAAGGAAGTGCTCGCCGAGCAGGACGAGATGATCCAGCAGCTCGAGCAGTACATCCGCGGCTGAGGCCGGCCACTCTCCACACAGTCTCCACACGACGGCCACGCTGCCCCCACGGGGGCGCGCCAGACTGGCGCTGTCCGAACCGTCTGGAGACTGTCCATGATCCGCTCCCTTAGCTTCAAACTGGGCGCCATCGCCCTGCTTATCCTGCTGCTGAGCATTCCCCTGCTGATGATCGGCGGCCTGGTCGCCGAGCGCCAGGCGCTGCGCGATGGCGTGGTGGATGACATCGCCCGCTCGTCCAGCCACGCGCAGCAGCTTACCGGCCCGCTGCTGGTGGTGCCCTACCGCAAGCTGGTGCGCAACTGGAACACCCACCCGGTGAGCGGCGAACGCCGGCTGGAGGAGCGCGAACAGCGCGGCCGCCTGTACTTCCTTCCTGAACGCTTCGCCCTCGACGGCGACCTCAGCACCGAGCTGCGCTCGCGCGGCATCTACCAGGCGCGCCTGTACCGCAGCAGCAACCGTATCAGCGGCCACTTCGCCCTGCCCGCGCAACTCGGCATCGCCGAGGACTTCGCCGACTACCGCTTCGACGCGCCGTTCCTCGCCGTCGGCATCAGCGACATCCGCGGCATCGGCAATGCCCTGCAGCTGCGTCTGGGCGGACAGACCGTCGCCTTCCAGCCGGGCTCGGCCGAGCCACTGCTTGGCGCCGGCGTGCACGCGCCGCTGGCCGCCCTCGACGCCAGCCGGGCGCAGCGCCTGGAGTTCGCCTTCGAGCTCGAGCTGCAGGGCACCGGCCAACTCGCCATCACCCCGGTCGGCCGCGAGAGCCAGGTCGCGCTGCGCGCCGACTGGCCGCATCCGCGCTTCGTCGGCGACTACCTGCCGGTCGAGCGCGAGGTGCGCGGCGACGGCTTCGCCGCGCGCTGGCAGACCAGCTTCTTCGCCACCAACCTGGAGGAAACGCTGCAGCGCTGCACCGACGGCCACGGCTGCGAGACCTTCAACGCCCGCCACTTCGGCGTCAGCCTGATCGACCCGGTGGACCAGTACCTGAAGAGCGAGCGCGCGATCAAGTACGCCCTGCTGTTCATCGTCCTCACCTTCGCCGGCTTCTTCCTCTGCGAGGTGCTCGGCCGCCTGGCGGTGCATCCGGTGCAGTACGGCCTGGTCGGTCTGGCGCTGGCGCTGTTCTACCTGCTGCTGCTGTCGCTCGCCGAACACCTGGCTTTCGCCCTCGCCTACCTGCTGGCAGCCGGCGCCTGCGTGACGCTGATCGGCGTGTACGCCGGCTGCATCCTGCACAGCGCCCGGCGCGGTGCCGGCTTCGCGGTCGCCCTCGGCGGGCTATACGCGATGCTCTACGCCCTGCTCGGTGCCGAGGACTACGCCCTGCTGATGGGCTCGCTGCTGGTGTTCGCCCTGCTCGCCGCCTTCATGCTGCTGACCCGCAAGCTGGACTGGTACGCCGTCGGCAAGCCGGCCAGCGCCCTGTGAGCCGCGGGGAGAAGCCGACGATGCGTATCCTGCTGCAGTTTTCCGCCTGTTTCGCCCTCGGCCTGGTGCTGGCCGCCGTGCTGCTGGTCGTCCTGCTGCTGCTCGGCCAGTTCGAGCTGATCAGGGCCTTGCTGCTCACCGGCAAGCCGCTGGCCGGCCTCGGCCTGCTGCTGTTGCCGGACGCCTTCTGGGACGCGCTGACCGGGGTGGCGAATGCCGCCCGCAACCCCTCGGTGCGCTCCTTCCTCGAGCTGTGCACCGCCCTGGCGCAGCTCGCCCTGCTGGCGGCGGCGGGGCTGTTCCGCCTGTGGTACCGGCGATGAGCGGCCTGCGCGAGGAGGCGCGCTGGGCCGCACGCCTGGCCCGGCGGCTCGCCGGGCTGTTGCCGCCGCCCGGCGCAGGGAGCCGGCGGCGGCGCGGGAGGGCTGGGTTACTTGAGGCCCTTGCCGGAGAAGATCAGCACCTTGTCGTTGCCGAACTGGATGCTGACGAAGGGGCCCTGCGTCTCGTTGCCCCAGGAGCAGCTGGTGAAGCCGAGGGCGCCGGCGCACTCGGTGGGTTGGCCGAGCAGCTGCTCGACCTCGGCCTTGGTCATGCCGGCGCGGATCTTGGAGAAGTTTTCCTGATTGACCTTGTTGCAGGCAGCCAGCAACAGGCAGACACCGATCAGGGCGGCGGCGCGGAACGACATGGACGAACTCCTGTGCACGAATGAGCGGCGCAGCTTGCCACAGGGCGCGGCAGGCGCACTGTCGATTGGACGTCAGAAGCGCGAGCCGGGTTCCGCGAGGAAGGCGCACTCCGCGGCCGTCGAGGTGCGCCCGAGGATGGCGTTGCGGTGCGGGAAACGGCCGAAGCGGGCGATCACCGCATGGTGGCGCTCGGCGTAGACGAGAAAGTCGGCGAACAGCGTGCGCTCACCCTCCGCGGCCTGTTCGTGCAGGACGCGGAAGCGGCGCACTGCCTCGTCCTGCAGGGCGAGATCCTCGGCGTGCTCGAGCACCAGGTAGACGAACACCTGGCGGATCGCCGGCAGGGTCGCCTCGCGCCCGGCGGCCAGGCCGTCCAGCGCCAGCGTGCGGGCGCGCGCGTCGCCGGCGAAGGCGCGCGGCGTGTCGCGATGGATCATCCGCGGCAGCTGGTCGAGCAGCAAGAGCAGCGCCAGCCAGCCGTCGCGCGTATCGGCCCAGTCGCCCAGACCGCCGTCCAGTGCCGCGCAAACGAGAACGCCGAAGCGCTCGCGCGCTTCGGCGTCCTGCTGGGCCCGCTTGGCGAACCACAGGCCGTGCTTGTCCGCCGCCACCGCGGCAGCCTCGCTCGCGGGGCCGAACCACCAGTCGAGCAACGGCTGCCAGGGCGCGGCCACGATCAGGCCTGGTGGTAGCCGGTGATGCGCTCGACCTCTTCCCTCGAGCCGAGGAACACCGGCACGCGCTGGTGCAGCGAGGTCGGCTGGACGTCGAGGATGCGCTGGGTGCCGGTGGTGGCGGCGCCGCCGGCCTGCTCGATGATCATCGACATCGGGTTGGCCTCGTACATCAGGCGCAGCTTGCCGGCCTTGTCCGGCTCGCGGGCGTCACGCGGGTACATGAAGATGCCGCCGCGGGTGAGGATACGGTGCACGTCGGCGACCATCGAGGCGATCCAGCGCATGTTGTAGTTCTTGCCCAGCGGGCCTTCCTTGCCGGCCAGCAGCTCGCCGACGTAGCGCTGCACCGGGGCTTCCCAGTGGCGCTGGTTGGACATGTTGATGGCGAACTCGGCGGTGCTCTGCGGCACGCGGATGTCGTCGTGGGTGAGCACGAAGCTGCCCAGCTCGCGGTCGAGGGTGAAGCCCTTGACGCCGTTGCCGAGGGTCAGCATCAGCATGGTCTGCGGGCCGTAGATGGCGTAGCCGGCGGCGACCTGACGGGTACCCGGCTGGAGGAAGGCGTCCTCGCCGAGGTCGCAGCTGTTGTCGCATTCGTCCGGGCAGCGCAGCACCGAGAAGATGGTGCCGACCGAGACGTTGACGTCGATGTTGGAGGAGCCGTCGAGCGGGTCGAACACCAGCAGGTAGGCGCCCTTCGGATAATGGCCGGGGATCTGGTAGGCGTGGTCCATCTCCTCGGAAGCCATGCCGGCCAGGTGGCCGCCCCACTCGTTGGCCTCGAGGAGGATCTCGTTGGACAGCACGTCGAGCTTCTTCTGCACCTCGCCCTGCACGTTCTCGCTGCCGGCGCTGCCCAGCACGCCGCCCAGCGCACCCTTGGACACCGCGTGGCTGATTTCCTTGCAGGCACGCGCCACCACCTCGATGAGGAAACGCAGGTCGGCCGGGGTATGGTTGCTGCGGGTCTCTTCGATCAGATAGCGACTGAGAGTAACGCGGGACATGGAGGGCTCCGGGGTGGGGCAGGTGAAAAATGACCGCATTTTACTCCGTCCCGCCCCGCCGCGCCTCCTGCCTTGCGTCATTCCGGCAGCGCACAGGCGACCGGCTGGCGAAAAATCCGACAAAAACTGCTGCGCGCGCGGCGCCGGCTCCTTATCATCGCGCCCCCGCCCCCACATGCCCGCCCCGACCGAATGACCAAGCTCATACATGGCTACGGCGCCGACCCCGAGCGCCTGGAAACCTGGCTCAAGTTCACCGGCAACCCGATGTGCCTCGACTGCAGCGCCACCTGCTGCAGCCTGCCGGTGGAGGTGCGCCTCAAGGACCTGATCCGCCTCGGCGTGATCGACGAATTCGAGGCGGAGGAGCCGGCCAAGCAGATCGCCAAGCGGCTGATGAAGGAGGGCATCGTCGGCCGTTTCAACCAGAAGTCGGGGATCTTCACCCTGGAGCAGCACTCCAGCGGCGACTGCCTGTACCTGGACCAGAAGACCCGCCTGTGCACGGTGTACGCCAACCGCCCGGACACCTGCCGCAACCACCCGCGCATCGGCCCCAAGCCGGGCTACTGCGCCTGGCGGCCCAAGCTGCAGCGCCGCTGAAACGCCGAAGGGCGCCGCTTGGCGCCCCCTGCCCGGGCAGGGTGGGCTAGCCGCACCGCGGCGTAACCCAGCATGGATGCCGCAGGCACCCGACTGGCGCTGCCCTTATCTCAATCCAGCGGGAACAGCACGTTGCACTGCCCTGTGCCCGAGCTCTCGAAGTACGGGGTGAGCACCTCGGCGCGGCCGCGGTAATTCTTCCAGCCGAGCAGGCCGTAGAGCATGGCGGTGTCGTGCATGCCGCCCTCGCCGTCGCAGTCGCGGGCGTACTGCGGCAGCATGTCGAGGAAGTCGGCGTGGTCGCCACGCTGCCACATTTCCATCACCTTGAGGTCGACCTGCTTGTTGAACGGCCGGCTGATCTTCTGCAGGTGGTCGCTGACCTCGCGGTTGGGCGCGATGCGGTGCGACAGCGAACCGCTGGCAAGGAAAGCCACGCGGCGGTCGGAAGCCTCCACCGCCTGGCGGATCGACTCGCCCATGGTCTTCGAGTCCTCCAGATGGGCGTCGTACAGCCAGGCGGCGATCGAGACGATCTTGATGCTCTTGTCGATGCCCATGTAGCGCAGCGGCACCAGGGTGCCGTACTGCAGGCCGAGCGACGGCACGTCGCTGTGGCAGCGGGTGAACACGTCGTTGGCGCTGGCGGTGGCGGCGATGGCGTTGCCCAGCTCGGCGTCGCCGACGTAGTCGTAGGGCAGGTCGCGGATGAAGTGCGGGAACTCGGTGCTGGTGTACAGGCCCGAGCAATCGCTGTTGGCGTTGATGTGGTAGCCGGCGTTGACCAGCCAGTGGGTGTCGGCGACCACGATGGTGTCGACCGCCAGCTCGCGGACCAGCTCGCCCAGACGACGGTGCCCGGCGATGGCGGCGGCGCGGCAGCCGTGGTGCGGGCCGGGCTGCTCGGAGATGAACATCGACGGAACGTGGGTGACCTTGGCGGCCAGAACGATCTCACCCATGGCGGCTTCCTCTTGTTGTGGGCTCGGGGCAGGCGCCACAGCGGCGCCGGATGAGTCCAGTATCCGCACCCGCCCTGGGGATAACATTGCCGCTGGCGGCAAAAGACTAGCCTTTACGCGCAACTCACTGCATCCAGAGGCTAGGCGTAGGATGGGTAATCGCGGCGCGAGTTACCCACCCTACGCCTGAGCATCGGTAGAAGATCCAGCATGTGAGCGAACCGGTGGCCTGTAGGGGCGAATTCATTCGCCAAAAAGTCCCGTAAAGGCGAATGAATTCGCCCCTACAGGGGACCGGCACCTTCGCCAGTCGCCGGGCGCAGCCGCGCCCGGTAGCGGCTCGGCGTCTCGCCGGTCCAGCGCTTGAAGGCGCGGTTGAAGTGGCTGGGCTCGGAGAAGCCGAGCGAATAGGCCAGCGCGCTGAACGGCTGCTGCGACTGCTGCACGTAGCGGCGCGCCAGGGTGGCGCGCACCTCGTCGAGGATCCCGCTGAACGAAGTGCCCTGGCGCGCCAGGCGGTACTGCAGGGTGCGTGGACTACTGCCCAGCTCGGCGGCCACCGTCTCGAGGGTCGGCGTGCCGCCGGGCAGCAGTTCGAGCAGGCGCGCGCGCACCTGCAGCGCCGGGTTGAGCAACTGGTGGCGGGCCAGGTACTCGGCCACCAGGCGGTCGTTCTGCCGCGCCAGCTCGGGGTTGCCGGTGGGCAGCGGGCGCTGCAGCTCGGCGGCGTCGAGCAGCAGGCTGTTGTCGGCCGCGGCGAACTGCACCGGCGCGGCGAAGTGCGCGCGCCACGGGTCGGGGTCGGCCGGCGCCGCGCGCATCAGGTTGACCGCGCGCGGGGCGAAGCCCGGCCCGCGCATGTCCTGCAGCAGCTTGCTCACCGCGCCGAGGAAGTAGTCCACCCCCTCCGGGGCGATCTGTGGCTGGCCGTCGATCTCCTGCACCAGCATGCGGAAACGCAAGGCGTCGCCCTCGGCCTCCAGGCTGAGGTCGGCGCCGTCGTTGAGCAGCGCGGCGAAGCGCACCATGCGCTCCAGCGCCTCCAGCAGCGTGCTGCTCGCCCACAGCGAAAAGCCGAGAGCGTGGAAGGTGGTCGGGCAAACGAAGCGCGCGGCGTGCAGGCCGATGTCGGCGTGGCCGGTGCGCGCCACCGCCAGCGGCCAGAAGCGCCGCGTCACGGCCGAGGAGAAACGCGCCTCCTGGGCGTACTTGGCCGCCGGATCGGCGCCGGCCTCGGCCAGCAGCGCGTCGGCGTCCAGGCCGAGGGCCTCGAGGGTACGGGTCACCGCCGCCAGCCAGCCGGCCACCACCGAGGATGTCTGTGTCATGCCATGCTCCGTGTCGGGGAGTCGCCATCTTGCCGGCGCCCGCCAGCGGGCGTCCTGCGCTGGATCATGCCGCCGGCCAGGCTCAGCCCGCCAGTAGCGTCGCGCCCCACAGCAGCAGCGCGACGCCGCCCAGCCGGCCCAGCCAGGGCCCGGCCGGCAGCAGCTTCTCGACCAGCACCCAGAGGCTGAGACCGACGATCCAGTACAGGTTCATCAGCCCGCCGACGAACAGCAGCGCCATCAGCAGCCAGCAGCAGCCCAGGCAGTAGCTGCCGTGGGCCATGCCCAGCCACAGGCTGCCGCGCCGGCGCTGGCGGGTCAGCAGCTCCAGCGGCGAGCGGCAGTGGCGCAGGCAGGCACTCTTCAGCGGTGCCAGCTGCCAGGCGCCGGCGACCAGCAGCAGGCCCCCGGACAGCACGGCCTGCTGGCTGCGCAGCAGCGGGTCGAGCAGCTGCAGGCTGCCCAGCCACCACTGTGCGGCGGTGGCCAGCAGGCTGAACGCACCCCAGGCCAGCAGGTAGCCGGCGGCGAAACCGGCCGCCGCGCCGTAGGGCGGACGCTGCGGGCGCATCCGCCGGTTGAGCGCGGCGACCAGCAGGATCACCGGCGCGGCGCTGGGCAGCATCATCGCCAGCATCATGCTCCACCACATGGCGAACATCAGCAGCGCGTAGCGCCAGCCCCACGCCGGCGCCGCCATGCCGTGCATACCGGCCATCTCGTCCATGTCTTTCATGCCATCCATGCCCGGCATCGCCCCCGCGTCCGCCGGCCCGGCCAGCGGCAGGTGCATGCCGGCGCCGGCGAGCAGCCAGCCCCAGGCCAGCGCCAGCACCACGGCCAGCGCCGCCAGCGACAGCCAGCGGTCGCGGCGCAGCAGCGCCTCCAGGCTCACGGCCGGCTGCCGTGCACCACGCCGTCGCGCGAGTGGCGCAGCAGGTTGAACTGCCCGTAGGTGTCGGCGAGATCGAGGCGGATGGCGCCGGTCGCCGTGGTGGTAGCGCTGCCGATCTCGGCCAGCTCGAACTCGATGCCGTTGGGAATGTCGATGCGCACGCGGTGCTCGTCGCCGGTGGCCGGGCTGACGATCGGCCGGCCCACCGACTCCAGCACGCCGGGAATGCTGACCCGGGCCCGCCGCGCGTCGATGTCGACCGTGCAGCCGATGGGCAGGAACAGCGGCTCGTGCACGCGGTCGCACATCGCGTGGAACACCCACCAGTGGGTGGCGCCCGCGCTGGTTTCCTCGCCGTGCAGGATCTTCACCAGCGCCTCGCGCTGGGCGGCGTCGGCCGAGGCGTCGACGATGGCCTGCATCTCGCCGCAGCCCTCGAAGATCGGCCCCGGCCAGGCGTACAGCAGCGCGGCGCGCAGGCCGGCAAGATCGGTGGCGCCGAAATGCCCGCGATCGATGCGCACCACCTCGAAACCGCGGCAATAGCCCTGGCTGGGCAGGCCTTCGAACTGACAGGGACAGGCATGGATGCAACTGCAACTGCCGAACTCCACCCCTTCCACATACCAATCGACGGCGCTCATGGCAGACCTCCTCGCGCAGCGCTACCCCCGGCCGGCGCGCGCCGGTCAGCGCAAGTGTTGCCCCTCGCTCAGTCTAATCCGCGCACCGCGCCCAGGACCGACCGTTGATCCAGCGCCGCCGGCGCTCAGGCCCAGTAGGCGGGATTGTCGAGATCGGCCGTGTCGCGGGCGAGGATGCGCGGCAGTTCGCTCTTGAGGAACTCGATCCAGGTTCGGATCTTGGCGTCGAGGAAGCGCCGCGACGAATACAGCGCGTACAGGCTGCGCTCGTGCAGCTGCCAGGCGGGCAGCAGGCGCACCAGGCTGCCGTCGCGCATGGCGTGGGCGGCGACGAAGTTGGGCAGCAGGCAGACGCCCATGCCGGCCACCGCCGCCTGCACCATGGCCTCGGAGACGTTGACCTGGAAGCCCTGGCCGGGATCGATCACCTGGCGCGAGCCGTCGCGCTCGAACACCCAGTCGCCCGGGTACACCGGGTCGACCAGGCTCAGGCAGCGGTGCCCGCGCAGCTCCTCGGGCGTCTGCGGCGTGCCGTGCTGACGCAGATAGGTCGGCGCGGCGCAGACCACGCTGTAGATCTGGCCGAGGCGCTGGGCGACCAGCTCGGAGTCGGGCAGCCCGCGCGAGTGGGTGATCACCACGTCGTAGCCCTCCTCCAGCAGGTCGGGATTGCGCTGCGACAGGGCCAGGTCGAGGTTGACCTCGGGATAGACGCGGGCGTACTCGGCGGCCAGCGGCACCATGTAGTGGATGCCCATGCCGGTGAAGGAGTGCACGCGCAGGCGGCCGCGCGGGGTGATCAGCGCGCCGCTGGCCTCGGCGGCGGCGGCGTCGACCTCGGCGAGGATCTGCCGGCAGCGCTCCAGATAGCGCTCGCCGACCTCGGTCAGGCGCAGGCGCCGGGTGGTGCGCTGCAACAGACGGGCGCTGAGGCTGCTCTCCAGGTCGGACACCTGGCGCGACACCTGGGCGGTGGACAGGCCGAGAGCCTGGGCGGCGGCGGTGAAACTGCCACTGTCGATGACCCGCGCGAACACGCGCATCGCCTGCAGTACATCCATCGCCTACTCCCGGAGGTGACGGCGCGCCGGTGGCGCGGCCAGTTGCCGGCAAAGATAGCGCACACACGGGGCGGAGCTGAACCGGACGGGGAGCGGCAGGAGCGCAGACGAGCGCCAGCGACCGGATAGCGACGGGACGGCGAGAGGGGGGCAGCGGATGGAGCGGGCCGTCACTGGCCCGTCACCGGCAACAGGCTGCCGCCGGCGGGCGGCATGGCCTGGCAGCGGGCCGGTCACTCGCAGAGCGGATCCTGCTTGACGTAGTCGACCACGTGCAGCTCGCCCTGCGAGTCGCGGTAGGTCATGCGGCTGTTGACCGGCTCGCAGCGGCCGTGCGGAGCTTCCTTGATGCTGACCAGCTCGGCGACGTCGAGCTGCATGCCGTAGCTGTAGGGCACCGGCTGCACGCCGCTGTCGGCATGGGCGGGCTGCTCGGCCATCACACCGGCCGAGGCCAGCAGGGCAACGATGAAGAAGACGGGTTTGCGCATCGCGGGGACCTCAGGTGGACAAGGAGGGAACGCTCGCGGAGGGGCCTCCGCGGGCGTGAGCACATTGTCCGGCAGCGCTAATGCTCGAAAAATCGTGGTTCCGACAAGCGACTATTACCTAATGCGCAACAATACCCCTCATGCTTCGCCGCAAGCCGCGCACAAAAAAGCCCCCATCGGCGACGCCGACGGGGGCCCGGTTCAGCTCAGCAGACGGCTCAGACCTTGCTGCGCTCGTAGCGCTTGCGGTCGTTCTCGTTGAGCATCTTCTTGCGCAGGCGGATCGACTTCGGGGTGACTTCCACCAGCTCGTCGTCACCGATGAACTCCAGTGCCGCCCCTGTACTGCAGCTCGGATCAGTGCTTGAAGTCCCCATTACTGCCCGCAGCCGCCATGACGGCCCATCGCTATTCCATTACAACCGGATAGCAAGCATCGCCCCACAGGGTGTCCGGGTTGTCCATCATCAGCTCGATGATCAACGGCACCAGCTTGCCCAACAGGCTCACGCAGTCGCGCAACTGCTCGCGGTTGACCGCGCCATCCCAGGTCGCACCGCCATGCATCAACTGGTTGCGCAGGGTGTAGATGCGGTTGAACAGCACCCCGAGCAATGCCGGTGTATCGCCGCTGGCCAGCGCCTGCTGGGCCGCCCGCTTGCCGCTGGCGAAGCGCCTCTTCCACTCGTCCGCACCGATCTTGCCGTTCTGGTGCTCCCAGAAGCTCTGGAACACGTAGGGATTATCCAGCAGCACGCGGATGCTGCCGGAGAACTCCCGCCAGACCAGCCCGTCGATACGCCTGCCCCTGTCCAGGCTGCAGAGCTTTTCCAGGAACGCCTTGAACGCCTCCTGCTCGGACAAGCGGTAGCGCTCGTCGATCTCGCTGGCGTAGGCGGCGTTGAAGGCAATCCACAGGAAGATGAAGCGCCCGTCACGATCCTCAGCCTGCTCGGCCCGATCCAGCCAGCTCAGCGCGCGATGCAGGCGCAGGCGGAGGTTGGGGTGCTGGCTGTCGCGCTCCTGGCGATGGCGCTGCTTCAAGACGGCATGCTGCATGGTGTGACTCCCTGTTGTAATGGCTCAAAGATACCCGATCGATCCGCCCCCGATCCCCCGCCCCCTGCCGCTGCAACGTGCTCGCGGCGAATGCGACGCGCCCTGTCGCAGCCACCATGAACAATACCTGCAAGGCCCGACCCCACACACGGGCCAAGCCATGGTCGCCAAGGAGCTTGCCGCATGCACGACGACACCCCCAACGTAGCCCTGTGGTTCTACGAAGCCAACGGTGAACGGCACGGAACCCTCGACGAAGCGCAGATGATCGGACTGATCCGCGCAGGACGACTCGACCGCGACACGCCGGTGTGGAAAACCGGCTACACCGACTGGCGACTACTCGAAGAAACCGAACTGCGCGCCCACCTCGACGCACGCTCGCCGGCGCCGCCGAGCGGCCGGCATGTCGACAACAGCCTCGTCTGGCTGCTGGCCTTTGCCCCGCTGCTCGGCTACCTGCTGGAGTGGCTGCTGGCCTTCGCCCTCGACAGCAGCGCCATCGGGGTCCAGCGCGCCATGGCGGAATCCCGCTACTGGTACATGACCCTGGGCCTGAACATCCTGCTGGGCGTACTGGACGAACAGTACCTGCGCAGTGCCGGCCACAACACGCGAGCCTTCCGCGGCTGGGTCTGTCTCGGACCGGTCTACCTCTACCGGCGCGCCTGGCACCTGCAGCAGAGCCTGAACTACTGCGTCGTCTGGCTGCTCACCTGCGGCCTGCTCCTGCTCCGGGCATGACCGGGCGCTCCGCCGTCGCGCCCGAGGAAAAGCCGATTCCGAGCTTTTCATGCTGGCAAACTGCCGGCACACTCTCTTACACTAAAAATGTGACGTCAATCACATGACAGGCATAGTACCGACACGGAAGCCGTAACATGTCCGAAAGCAAGGACCCCCTGTTCCGCTACCTCGCCCTGCTGCAGCTGATCCCGCGCTGGCCGGGACGCATCTCGACCCCGACCCTGCAGGAAAAGCTCAGGGACAAGGGCTTCGAGGTCGACATCCGCTCCCTGCAGCGCGACCTGCGCGACAAGCTGGCACGGCGCTTCCCGATCATCTGCGACGAAAGCCAGCGCCCCTACCGCTGGAGCCTCGACCGCGACGCCGCCCACGGCCTGCCGGCCATCGACACCGCCTCCGCGCTGGCCTTGCACCTGGCCGAAAGCCACCTGAACCACCTGCTGCCGCAGAGCGTGCTGGACCAACTCAACCCGCACTTTCGCAGCGCCCGCGACTACCTCGACGGCATGGAGCGCAACGGCCTGGCGCACTGGGCGCGCCGCGTGCGCGCCCTGCCCAACGGCAAGGCCCTGCTGCCCGCGCCGCTGCAACCGGCGATCTGGACCCTGGTCTGCACCGCCCTGCTCGAGCGCCGCTAGCTGCGGGTCGACTACCTCAGCCGCAGCAAGGGCGACGCCAAGCGCCTGCGCATCCACCCCGCCGGCCTGGTGTCGCGCCACTCCAGCAGCTACCTGATCGGCAGCGCCAACGACTACGCCGACCTGCGCCAGTTCGCCCTGCACCGCATCCAGCGCGCCGAACTGCTCGACGCCCCGGCCCGCGAGCACGACGGCTTCGACATCGACCGCTACATCGAAGGCGGCGCCTTCGCCTGGCGCCAGTCGCCCGACGAAGTCGAGCTGATCGCCGACGTCGCCCCGCAGACCGCCTGGCTGCTCGGCGAAACTCCGCTCAGTCGCCAGCAGCGCCTCGAAGCGCTGCCCGGCAGCGACTGGCAACGCCTGCACGCCCGCGTGCCGCTGGACCAGGAAACCCTCTGGTGGATCTTCGGCCTCAACGACCAGATCCGCGTGCATGCGCCCAAGGTCTGGGTGGAGGAGATCGGCCGCAAGCTGCAAAGCCTGCAGAAAATGTATGCCACCCCCGCCGCCTGCGACACAGTCTGTCGCACGGATGTGGAAACTGGAGATCAGGCACCAGACACCACCCTCACCCGGGAGAACGCCCCATGCTGAAGAACATCCTCGCCGCCGTTGGCCTCTACTTCGTCGCCAAGAAGGGCTACGAGCATTATCAGGAATACAGCGAGTTGAAGCGGGAGAAGGAGGAAAAGGAAGAACAGCTTAAGCAAGACCCGGACGTGCAGGTAGGCAGCAGCAAGTGAAAACCAGGGCGATCGCTTTCCAGTAACAAGTGGGGTAAGGAGTCGCAGTAATGACCGAAATCGATATCAGCAATACCCGACAGCTTCTGCAGCATGCCAGCAACGAAGATCTGGAGCCGCTCGTCGAGTACATCCTCAAGACCAAGACCGAGGCGCTCTCGGATCACGTAGACTTCAAGCGCTGGCAGCCGGATCATCGGCGTTATACAGGGGCGATCTTCGACGAACTGCGCCTGTTCGGCGGCAACAGCTTCGCCAATCTATGGCGCAAGAGCGGGCCGTCTTATATCGAGCTGGTGCGGGATGTCGCTGACAAGTTCAAGGTCAAGAATACCGGCTCCATGGAACTGACCGAGCTGGAGGAGGCTCTGGTCCAGTCCATCCTGCGTCAGGCTCTGGAGAAGTCCTCCGGCGAAGATCGTCGGGCGCTGGAGGAGATCCTGTGCGAGGCCGGACTCGACAATAGCAAGATGGCTGCCCTGCTCAGTGGCTCTGCGCTGAGTGGCCTGGTTGTGCCGGCCGTGGCGCGCCTGATCCTCTATCGCAGCTCGATGGTGATCGGGAACTCGATAGCTCAGCAGGTGCTGGGGCATGGTCTGCGCAGTGCGGTGATCGCCAGTGGCACCTTTGCTGGCGGGCGTGCTGTCGCCGCCCTGGCAGGGCCGGTCGGCTGGGTAATTGCCGGAGTCTGGACCGCCGTGGATCTGGCCGGTCCTGCTTACCGCGTGACCATTCCCTGCGTGCTGCATATCGCCATGCTGCGTCTGAAAATTCGTGCCCAAACCCGTACCGAGTTCATGACTGGAGCTTTCGATGGCTGATTTGCAAGTGATCTTCCAAGTGCCTGAGGCTGTTTCTGAAGGTCTGCGAAATGGCACGCTTGAGCGTGTTGGTGGCGTAATCCGTAAGGTTGGCGACAAGCAGATCGTGATGTGGCTGCAGGAAGGTGTGCTGTTGAAGCGAGATACCGCAGAGCAACTTCTGAAACAGGGAGGTGAGCAGATACAGCTGTTACGTCAGCAGTCGGAGCAACTCATTCAGCTGGGCGTGCAGCAGCAGATGCTGATGGGGTTGCAGGTTGCCAATCTGGCCGTGAGTGTAGTGGGCTTCGCTCTGGTATTGTACAAATTGCAGGGGCTTGAAAGACAGCTCACGAGTATGGACAGCAAGCTGGATGGCATCCGCCAAGGCGTGGAATGGTTGGATGCCAAGCAGATGATCGAGCGGCTGGCGCCATTGCATAGTGCCTTGCAGCATCTGCGTGAAGCCGGACTGTACCGCAACCCTGCATTGATGCAGCAGCAACTTGTCATTGCCAGCGACCGGCTGACTGAAGGGCAAAGCTATTTTGCTGGCCTGATCCGGCATGTGCAGGGGAATCGGCTGGAGTATTTACAGGCTGCGGAGCTGAGCGCGGCATATCGTGGCTGGGTAATGTCGGCTCAGGGCAGGATGCAGATTCTGTCCCATTTGGGTGAAATGGATCTTGCGGCAAAGGTCGCCAGCGAGTTCAAAGATCGGCATGGCGACTTCGGCAGACAACTGCAGCAGACTTTGGCTGATCCGGCGGCGCTCCTGCACTCTGGTCATGAACGCGAAGGCCATGCTCACCTGCTGGATATGGCCCAGCAGGCGGTCGGCGCGCATGAAATCATCCGTGGCAATGTATTGCAGCTGGAGTTCATGCGTGATGAGCACCTAGCCTTGCCTGCCGTCAGCGCTCCACCAGGGCATCAGGGGCTGGCGTTCTGCCGGGTCGGCTGATGCAGAATCGGCTAACGCCCTCGACCCCACCGGTGAATTTCAGCACTGGGAGCCGCTGGAGAGCAGCGCATGACCGATACCGATACCGATACCGATACCGATACCGATACCGATACCGATAGGCTGTTGCTGCTCATGAGCAACGCAACCCACAATCATTGCCGCTCACACCCGCCATTCCCGCCCCCGGTCGAAGATCGCTACGCGAGTCTTCGACCCTACGGGTGCTCGACCTCAAACCCCACCACACTCCGCCGCTCGCGGCTGAACTCCACCCCGATCAGGTGGATCGGCTCGCCGCGGGCGCGGTACTTGTCGGCGTAGCCCCGCTCGATCAGCTGCTGCAGCGCCTTGCCCTCGGGGACCAGCTCGACCACCTTGAACTCGAACAGGTAGACGTGGCCGTTGAACAGCACGGTCATGTCGATGCGCCCGTGGTGGGTGGTGTCCTCCAGGCGGATGTCCAGGCCGAGGGCGGCGAAGTGGCTGTAGAACACGCTGGCCCAGTAGCCCTCGTACTGGGCGATGGGGTTGTTGCGGTACCAGTCGTGGGGGATGCTGGCGAAGAAGGCTTCGAACAGCCGCTGCAGGCCGGGGAAGTCGTTGGCCAGCAGGCGGTCGTAGAGCTGCGGCAGGTGCGTGGAGGGGCGCGCCGGATTGTCGCCCCAGGCCTGCAGCAGCGCGCTGTTCAGGCTGCTGCGCACTTCGAGGTTGGGGTAGCGCAGGGTCATCTGCAGCTGGCCGGGCAGGCGGCGCACGCTGTCGATGGTCAGGTAGCCGGCCTGGAACATCAGCGCTTCGCTGGGGATCTGCTCGACATCGAAGCTGGACAGCAGCGACTCCAGCGCCATGACCCGCTCCAGATCCGGCAGGAAGGTGCGCCGTGCGGTGAGCAGGTCGATCAGGAAGGTCGGCGTGCCGGTCTCGAACCAGTAGGGGCGGAATTCGCGCTTCTGGAACAGCAGCAGCAGGTCGAACGGGTTGTACACCGAGGTGCCCATCCAGTTGTAGCCGTTGTACCAGCGGCGGATCTCGTCGCGGTCCAGGCCGGCCAGCTCGGGGGCGAAGACCGTATCGACGTCCTCGTCGGTGTAGCCGCAGATCGCCGAGTAGCGGGCATCGATGGTGATGTCGTTGAGGTTGTTCAGCCCGGAGAGCAGGCTGACCTTGCTGAACTTGGAGACGCCGGTGAGCATGGCGAAGCGGATGTGCGCATCGCTGTCCTTGATCACCGAGTAGAGGTTGCGCAGCTCGTCGCGGATCTCGCGGGCGATCTGCGGGCGGGTCAGGTTGTCGAGGATCGGCTTGTCGTACTCGTCGACCAGCACCACCACACGCTGGCCGGCCTGGCGCTCGGCGCTGCGGATCAGCTCGGCGAAGCGGGCGCGACTCTCCGCCTGCGTGCAGGCGAGGCCGAGCGCCTGCTCGTTGATGCTCAGCAGTTCGCCGATCTTGCCCTGCAGGTCGGCGGCATCGCGGATCACCCCGCCGCCGAAACTGAGGCGCAACACCGGATAACGGCGCCCCCAGTCCCACTGGTCATGCACCGCCAGCCCGCAGAACAGCGGCTCGTTGCCCTCGAACAGTTCGGCCAGGGTGTCGAGGAACAGGCTCTTGCCGAAGCGCCGCGGCCGGGACAGGAAGTAGTACTTGCCCTCTTCGATCAGCTGCCGGGCGATGGCGCTCTTGTCGACGTAGTAATGCCCTTCCTCGCGGATCTCGCGGAAGGTCTGGATACCGATGGGCAGCTTCTGGCGGGGCATGGCGGGCAACCTGGGGCAACATGCGCCGATTGTAGTCCATGCGCCGATGCAAAAAGCCCCGCCTGACTCTCGCCAGGCGCGCCTGCAGGGTTTCCAGCGAGCAGGTCAGCGCGGTGCCGATGGCCGTGGAGACCTGGGCAAACCGGAACAGACCGGCATCACATCGGAGTTGCCTTCCCCAAATCGGCAAAGTTGCTGATTTTCACCGCTCCATCGGGAAAACGGGCGACCACCTCGAGCTCGCCGCCCATGGCCTCGATATGGCTGCGCAGGGTTGAGAGGTACATGTCGGCGCGCTTCTCCATCTTGGCGATGGCCGGCTGCTGCACCTGTAGCACTTCCGCCAGCATTTTTTGCGACAGCCCACGTGCCTGGCGCAGCTCGTTGAGCGGCATCTCGGCCAGCATGGCCTGTGCAGCACTCTCGGCTTGAGCGCGTGCCTCGGCGGACATAGCGGCGCGTAGTTCGGAGAATTTCTTAGCCATCTATCAACCCCTCCTGGCGCAGTTGTTCGAGATGTTCCGTGTAGAGGCGATCCGCCAGCGGAACATGTGTGTCATACCAGCGATCGTCGCCGGTCTTGTCTCCACCGATCAGCAAGATCGCATGGCGGCGAGGATCGAAGGCGTACAGGGTCCGAAAAGGGCGACCATCGTGCTGAGTGCGCAACTCTCGCATATGCCCGTATATCGACCCGTTGATGCCGCTGCTGTGCGGAAAACCAAGCGCTGGCCCGCGCTCTTCAAGCAGACGTACCGAAGCGGCTACGGACACCTGCTCGGCCTCGCTCAGGCCAGACCACCAGTCACCGAACTCGTCGGTATATTCGATTTCCCAGTTCATGCGGTGGAATGTAGACGTCGCCAAACATTCCGTCAATGGAATGTACGACGATATGGGTGCCACAGACCGCACAGCCTGCCCTTGCCAGCGGACAACAGTCCAGCCCTCCCTCAACCCGACAACAAAAAGCCCCGTCTGACTCTCGCCAGGCGGGGCTTTTCGGTTCAGCTCAGGGTCGACCCAGCGATCAGACCTTGCTGCGCTCGTAGCGCTTGCGGTCGTTCTCGTTGAGCATCTTCTTGCGCAGGCGGATCGACTTCGGAGTGACTTCCACCAGCTCGTCGTCACCGATGAACTCCAGTGCCTGCTCGAGGGTGAACTTCAGCGCCGGGGTCAGCTGGATGGTCTCGTCCTTGCCGGATGCGCGCATGTTGTCGAGCTTCTTGGCCTTGGTCGGGTTGATCACCAGGTCGTTGTCGCGGCTGTGGATGCCGGCCAGCTGGCCTTCGTAGACCTCGTCGCCCGGGGACAGGAACAGCTTGCCGCGGTCCTGCAGGGTTTCCAGCGAGTAGGTCAGCGCGGTGCCGGTGGCCATCGACACCAGCACGCCGTTCAGGCGGTTGGTGACTTCGCCGGCCTTGATCGGGCCGTAGTGGCTGAAGGTCGAGGTCAGGATGCCGGTGCCCGAGGTCAGGGTCAGGAAGTTGTTGCGGAAGCCGATCAGGCCGCGCGCCGGGATGGTGTACTCCAGGCGGATGCGACCCTTGCCGTCGGGGATCATGTTGGTCAGATCGCCCTTGCGCAGGCCCATCTGCTCCATCACCGGACCCTGGTGCTGTTCCTCGATGTCGATGGTGACGTTCTCGTACGGCTCCTGCTTCTCGCCGGCCTCGTTCTCGATGATCACCACTTCCGGACGGCCGACGGCCAGCTCGAAGCCTTCGCGGCGCATGGTCTCGATCAGCACCGACAGGTGCAGCTCGCCACGGCCGGAGACCTTGAACTTCTCCGGGCTGTCGCCCTGCTCGACGCGCAGCGCCACGTTGTGCAGCAGCTCCTTGTCCAGGCGGTCCTTGATGTTGCGGCTGGTGACGAACTTGCCTTCCTTGCCGGCGAACGGCGAGTCGTTGACCTGGAAGGTCATGCTCACGGTCGGCTGGTCGACGGTCAGCGGCGGCAGCGCCTCGACGTTGTTCTGGTCGCACAGGGTGTCGGAGATGAACAGCTCGTCCATGCCGGACACGCAGACGATGTCGCCGGCGGTGGCTTCGGCCACCTCGACGCGCTGCAGACCGTGGTGACCCATGATCTTCAGGATGCGGCCGTTGCGCTTCTTGCCGTCGGCGCCGATGGCGGTCACCGGGGTGTTGGTCTTCACGGTGCCGCGGGCGATGCGGCCGATGCCGATGACGCCGAGGAAGCTGTTGTAGTCCAGCTGGGAGATCTGCATCTGGAACGGACCTTCGGTGTCCACCACCGGGGCCGGCACGTGGTCGACGATGGCCTGGAACAGCGCGTCCATGTTGTCGTCCATGGCCTCGTGGTCGAGACCGGCGATGCCGTTCAGGGCGCTGGCGTAGACGATCGGGAAGTCCAGCTGCTCGTCGGTGGCGCCGAGGTTGTCGAACAGATCGAAGATCTGGTCGATGACCCAGTCCGGACGCGCGCCCGGACGGTCGATCTTGTTGACCACGACGATCGGACGCAGGCCGGCCTTGAACGCCTTCTGGGTCACGAAGCGGGTCTGCGGCATGGGGCCGTCCTGGGCGTCGACCACCAGCAGCACGGAGTCGACCATGCTCATCACGCGCTCCACCTCGCCGCCGAAGTCGGCGTGGCCGGGGGTGTCGACGATGTTGATGCGGTAGTCGTTCCACTTGATCGCGGTGTTCTTGGCCAGGATGGTGATGCCGCGTTCCTTTTCCTGGTCGTTGGAGTCCATCACGCGCTCGTTCTCGGCTTCCTTGCGGTCGAGGGTGCCGGACAGCTTGAGCAGCTTGTCGACGAGGGTGGTCTTGCCATGGTCGACGTGGGCGATGATGGCGATGTTGCGCAGATTTTCGATCACTGGAGTGTCTTCTCGGTAGATAACGCGGAAATTCGGATGCCGGGCGGATTGTCACCGCCTGCCGGCGACAGTCTGATTAACGACGGCAGTCGGGGGGGCGGTGACGGATGCTGCCGCCGAGCAGGCCGGCCTGCTTAGGCCGGACGATAAACGCGCACATTGGCATGCCCCTCGCTGAGCAGGTGGTGGGCATGCAGGCGGCTCATCACGCCACGGTCGCAGTACAGCAGGTACTGGCGGTTGGCATCCAGTTCCTTGAAACGGTTGTTGAGCGCGTAGAACGGCAGCGCCTGCACCTCGATGCCGGGCAGCGCCAGCGGCTCGTCCTCGGCGGCGTCGGGATGGCGGATGTCGAGGACGATCTGCCCGGGCAGCGCCTCGCGCACCTCCTCGACCTGGACGTCCTCGCCCAGCTCGTCGATCAGGCGGTCGACGGTCACCTTGCGCGCGCGCTCCAGAGCGCGCTCGAGGATGGCCATGTCGAACTGCGCCTCCTCGTGCTCGACGCGGTAGCGCTTGGCGCGGGTGGTCGGGTTGACCGAGATGACCCCGCAGTACTCGGGCATGTTCTTGGCGAACTCGGCGGTGCCGATGCGCGTCGCGGTGTCGATGATGTCCTGCTTGTGCGCAGCGATCAGCGGGCGCAGCACCAGGGTGTCGGTCACCGAGTCGATCACAGAGAGGTTGGGCAGGGTCTGGCTGGACACCTGGGAGATCGCCTCGCCGGTGACCAGCGCGTCGATATGCAGCTCTTCGGCGATTTTCGACGCGGCGCGCAGCATCATGCGCTTGAGCACCACGCCCATCTGGCTGTTGTCGACCTTGGCGAGGATCTCACCGACCACTTCCTCGAACGGCACGCTGACGAACAGCACGCGGTGCGAGCGGCCGAACTTCTCCCACAGGTAGTGGGCGACTTCCATCACCCCCAGCTCGTGGGCACGGCCGCCGAGGTTGAAGAAGCAGAAGTGGGTGAGCAGGCCGCGGCGCATCATCTGGTAGGCCGCCACGGTGGAGTCGAAGCCGCCGGACATCAGTACCAGGGTCTGTTCGATCGAGCCCAGCGGGTAGCCGCCCATGCCCTCGTGGCGGGCGTGCTCGACCAGCAGGCGGTCGTAGCGCGCCTCGAAGCGCACCTCGACTTCGGGATGCTTGAGGTCGATGCCGGCGGCCCCGCACTCGCGGCGCAGGCGGCTGCCGACGTGGGCGGCCAGGTCGACCGAGGAGAAGTCGTGGGTGTTGCCCGAGCGCTTGCAGCGCACAGCGAACACCTTGCCGGCGAGCTTCGCACCAAAATGGTGCTTGCACTTCTCGGTGACGTCGTCGAAATCGCCCAGCGGGTACTCGTGGACCTCGAGGAAGTGGGCGATGCCCGGCGTGCAGCGCAGGCGGGCGAGCATCTCGCGCAGCACCTGCGGATCGCGGGCGGCGGTCTGCAGCTCGACGTTGTCCCACTCGCCCTCGACCCGCAGGTCGGCGTCGAGATCCCTGAGCACCGCGCGGATGTTCTTGCCGAGCTGGCGGATGAACTGCTTGCGCACCGGCCGGCTCTTGATGGTGATCTCGGCGAAGGGTTTGACGATGAGTTTCATGATGGGCGAGGGGTGCAGCAGCCGGGCGGAAAAAAGGGCGCAGATTATAGCGGAATTGCTCAAGCCTTGAGCAGAAATCCGCGCAACGGCAAATTCGCACCAAAATAGGGCTACCGGAGACTTGCAAGCACTTGCTTGGTGCACAATATTGGCTATCCATGTGAGCGCTGCCCCGAAAAGCCCCATATTCCGGGGGCTGGCGTCCATTAACGGGCACTGGCACGCTACTTGCCTATGCAATCGGGCCAAATTTTTCCGGCGGTTTCGGATCCGGGCCAACCAACTCCCGGATACCAATATCCCCCGCCTGCACACCCTGGAGGACAGCATGTCGAAGGCGCTGCAACTGATTCAAGAACACGACGCGAAGTGGGTCGATCTCCGTTTCACCGACCCGAAGGGCCGCCAGCACCACATCACCATGCCGGCACGTGACGCCGACGAAGACTTCTTCGAGCATGGCAAGATGTTCGACGGCTCCTCCATCGAAGGCTGGAAGGGCATCGAAGCCTCCGACATGATCCTGCGCCCGGACGACAGCACCGCCGTGATGGATCCGTTCACCGAAGAGCCGACCCTGATCCTGGTCTGCGACGTGATCGAGCCGTCCACCCTGCAGGGCTACGAGCGCGACCCGCGCGCCATCGCCAAGCGCGCCGAGGAATACCTGAAGACCACCGGTATCGGTGACACCGTGTTCGCCGGTCCGGAGCCGGAGTTCTTCATCTTCGACTCCGTGAAGTACAAGTCGGACATGTCCGGCTCCATGTTCAAGATCTTCTCCGAGCAGGCAGCCTGGAACAGCGACGCCGACATGAACGGCGGCCAGGGCAACAACGGCCACCGCATCGCCGTCAAGGGCGGCTACCTGCCGACCCCGCCGGCCGACCCGGATCACGAGATCCGTACCGCCATGTGCAACGCCCTGGAAGAGATGGGTCAGATCGTCGAGGTGCACCACCACGAAGTGGCCGGCGCCCAGAACGAGATCGGCGTGAAGTTCAACACCCTGGTCGCCAAGGCCGACGAAGTGCAGAACCTCAAGTACTGCGTGCAGAACGTCGCCGCCGCCTACGGCAAGACCGTGACCTTCATGCCGAAGCCGCTGTACGGCGACAACGGTTCGGGCATGCACGTGCACATGTCCATCGCCAAAGACGGCAAGAACACCTTCGCCGGTGAAGGCTATGCCGGCCTGTCCGATACCGCCCTGTACTTCATCGGCGGCATCATCAAGCACGGCAAGGCGCTGAACGCCCTGACCAACCCGTCGACCAACTCCTACAAGCGTCTGGTCCCGGGCTTCGAGGCTCCGGTGATGCTGGCCTACTCGGCCCGCAACCGTTCCGCTTCCATCCGCATCCCGTACGTCGCCAGCCCGAAGGGCCGTCGTATCGAGGCGCGCTTCCCGGATCCGTCGGCCAACCCGTACCTGGCCTTCGCCGCTCTGCTGATGGCCGGCCTGGACGGCATCCAGAACAAGATCCACCCGGGCGATGCCGCCGACAAGAACCTGTACGACCTGCCGCCGGAAGAAGCCGCCAACATCCCGCAGGTGTGCGGCAGCCTGAAGGAGGCCCTGGAAGCCCTGGAAGCCGACCACGAGTTCCTGCTCAAGGGCGGCGTGTTCACCAAGGACTTCCTGGACTCCTACGTCGAGCTGAAGTCCGCCGAGGAAATCAAGGTGCGCACCTTCGTGCACCCGCTGGAGTACGAGCTGTACTACAGCTGCTAAGCCAGGCGCCGGTCGCGCACCGGCACTGACTGCCAGAGAGGCCTCCTGCGGGAGGCCTCTCTGTTTTCCGGGCCGGCGCAACGGCGCTTTGCGTCCGCGCGCACAGCACGCCGGCCCGCCGCTTGCCAGGCGCACGCGGGAATGCAAGGCTGACGCCGCCATCCCGCCACAAGGACTCCCATGCGCCTGACCTGCGTCGCCTGTGCACTGCTGCTCGGCAGCCTGTCCGCCCATGCCGGCGTCTACACCTACCTGGACGCCGAGGGCAACCGGGTGTTCACCGACCAGCCGCGCCGCGCCAATGCCGAGCGCCTCGAACTGGGGCCGCCGGCCGCCGCCGAGGCGCCCGTCCTGCCACCCGTCGCCCCGCTGCCGCCCTACCTGCTGCTGCGCATCGGCCTGCCCCTGCCCGGCGCGGTGATCCACAGCACCGGCGGCCTGCTGGTCAGCCTGGAGAGCGAGCCCGCCCTGCAAGGCGACCATCGCTATCGCCTGCTGCTGGACGGCCAGCCGCTCGGCGAGCCGGGGCGCAGCCCGGTGTTCGCCCTCGCCGACCTGCCCGCCGGCGACCACCAGCTGGCCGCGGAGATCATCGACGGCGCCGGACGCATCGTCGAGCGCACCCCCAGCCAGCCGCTGCGCCTGGAGGCGCCGTCGCCGCCCTGAGCATCGCGCGAGGCGCCGCCGCCTGCACCAGGAACGAACCAGGGCTGCGCCACCCCTGTGCACTCAGCACCAAAATGGTGCAGACAGATATCCTGCACACTATACTCAGATGCCGCCGTGGCGCCGCCGGGGCGCGCCACCAGGCCCGCGCAAGGGCCCACCCCTCCTCCACCGGTGCCCACCCGGCAGCGCCGCAGCCGCGACGCAGCCCTTGCGCGACGCGGCCCCGCCGCCTCCAGGCGCAGCACCGGCCGATGCACAAAAAAGCAGCATGGCCATGCTCCGCAGCGTCCTGCAATCAGTGGCGCGCTTTTTGCAGTAACGGTGCACCTACAGGAGCACATGCTTGCCATGGCCTACGACTCACTGCAGCGCCTGCTGCTCGACAACCTGACCACCGCGGTCATTCTGCTGAATGCCGAACTGCGCCTGGAGTACATGAACCCGGCGGCGGAGATGCTGCTCGGCTTCAGCGGCCAGCGCAGCCAGGGCCAGTTCATCACCGAACTGTGCAGCGAGAGCCCGGACGGTCTGTCCGCCCTGCGCCAGGCGGTCGCCAGCGGCAATCCGTTCACCAAGCGCGAGGCGCAGCTGGTGTCGGCCAGCGGCCAGCAGCTGACCGTCGACTACGCCGCCACGCCGATTTCCGGCCTGCGCGGCCCCCTGCTGCTGCTCGAACTGCACCCGCGCGACCGCCTCATGCGCATCACCAAGGAAGAGGCGCAGCTGGCCAAGCAGGAGACCACCCGCCTGCTGGTGCGCGGCCTGGCCCACGAGATCAAGAATCCGCTCGGCGGCATCCGCGGCGCCGCGCAGCTGCTGGCGCGCGAGCTGCCCGACGAGAGCCTCAAGGATTACACCAACGTGATCATCGAGGAGGCCGACCGTCTGCGGAACCTGGTCGACCGCATGCTCGGCTCCAACAAGCTGCCGCAGCTGACCGCGACCAACATCCACGAGGTGCTTGAGCGGGTGTGCAGCCTGGTCGAGGCCGAGACGCAGGGTCGGCTGGCCCTCGAGCGCGACTACGATCCGAGCATCCCCGAGCTGCTGGCCGACCGCGAGCAGCTGATCCAGGCGCTGCTCAACGTGGTGCGCAACGCCATGCAGGCGATCTTCGGCCAGAAACCGCCGCACGCGCCGGGACGCATCCTGCTGCGCACCCGCACCCTGCGCCAGTTCACCATCGGCCACCATCGCCATCGCCTGGTGTGCCGCATCGAGGTGATCGACAACGGCCCGGGCATCCCCGCGGAACTCAAGGACACCCTCTTCTACCCCATGGTCAGCGGCCGCGCCGACGGCACCGGCCTGGGCCTGGCCATCGCCCAGAACATCCTCAACCAGCATCAGGGGCTGATCGAATGCGAGAGCCAGCCGGGCCGCACGGTCTTCTCGCTGTTTCTGCCGCTTGAACAAGGAGCACCGACCCCATGAACCGACCGGATACCGTCTGGATCGTCGATGATGACCGCTCGATCCGCTGGGTCCTGGAGAAGGCCCTGCAGCAGGCCGGCCTACCCAGCCAGAGCTTCGACAACGCCGACAGCCTGCTCAACCGCCTGAGCCTCGAGCAGCCGAGCGTGATCCTCTCCGACATCCGCATGCCGGGCACCAGCGGCCTCGACCTGCTGGCGCAGATCCGCGACCTGTACCCGCGCCTGCCGGTGATCGTGATGACCGCCCACTCCGACCTGGAGAGCGCGGTGGCGGCCTACCAGGGCGGCGCCTTCGAGTACCTGCCCAAGCCGTTCGACGTCGACGAGGCGGTGTCGCTGGTCAAGCGCGCCACCCTGCACGCCCGCGAGCAGCAGGCGCTGGCCAGCCCCGAGGAGATGGCCAGCACGCCGGAGATCATCGGCGAGGCGGCGGCGATGCAGGAGGTGTTCCGCGCCATCGGTCGCCTGTCGCACTCCAACATCACCGTGCTGATCAACGGCGAGTCCGGCACCGGCAAGGAACTGGTCGCCCACGCCCTGCACCGCCACAGCCCGCGCGCCAGCGCGCCGTTCATCGCGCTGAACATGGCGGCGATTCCCAAGGACCTGATGGAGTCCGAGCTGTTCGGCCACGAGAAGGGCGCCTTCACCGGCGCGGCCAACCAGCGCCGCGGGCGCTTCGAGCAGGCCGACGGCGGCACCCTGTTCCTCGACGAGATCGGCGACATGCCGGCCGACACCCAGACCCGCCTGCTGCGCGTGCTGGCCGACGGCGAGTTCTACCGGGTCGGCGGCCACACCCCGGTCAAGGTCAACGTGCGGATCATCGCCGCCACCCACCAGAACCTCGAGAACCTGGTGCGCGCCGGCAAGTTCCGCGAGGACCTGTTCCACCGCCTCAACGTCATCCGCATCCACATCCCGCGCCTGGCCGACCGCCGCGAGGACATCCCGGCGCTGGCCCGCCACTTCCTCGGCCGCGCCGCCCAGGAACTGGCGGTCGAGCCCAAGGTGCTCAAGCCGCAGACCGAGGAGTACCTGCAGAGCCTGCCGTGGCCGGGCAACGTGCGCCAGCTGGAGAACACCTGCCGCTGGATCACCGTGATGGCCTCCGGGCGCGAGGTGCACATCGACGACCTGCCGCCGGAGCTGCTGCAGCAGCCGCAGGAAGTGCCGGCCGGCGGCAGCTGGGAGCAGGCCCTGCGCCTGTGGGCCGAGCAGTCGCTGACCCGCGGCCAGACCGACCTGCTCGGCACCGCCCTGCCCGCCTTCGAGCGGGTGATGATCGAGAGCGCGCTCAAGCACACCGCCGGCCGCCGCCGCGACGCCGCCCAGCTGCTCGGCTGGGGGCGCAACACCCTGACCCGCAAGATCAAGGAACTGAACATGGCGGTGGAAGGCAGCGACGAGGACGAGAGCGTCTAGACCGGCCGCAGCGTCACACGGGCAAAAAAAGCCCCGGCATGCAGGACATGCCGGGGCAAACAATGGCGAGAGCCTCAGGCGGGGCAACCGACCTGACTCCATCGCCGCTCGGGTCGCACCCCCGAATCGTGCCGAACCTGTCCACGCGCCGGCGTGGACAGGTTCCTCAGAGCGCGGCCTGACCCTGCAGGTCAGCGCGCACCTGCTGGCGCAGCACGCGACGCTGCCCCAGCAACCAGATACAGAACAGCAGCAGCACGCCGCCCTCCAGCGCCAGGGTCAGCGGCGCGCCGATGCGCGCGGCCAGCAGGCCGGCGAGCAGGCCGCCGATGGCGTCGAAGCCGAAGCGCGTCGAGGTGAAGAAGGCCACCACCCGGCCACGCAGGTGTTCCGGCGCCAGGCTCTGCAGCAGCATGTTGATGCCGACGTTGCCCACCGAGATGGCGAAGCCGAGCAGCGCCATGGCGAGCAGCGCCAGCGGCACCGTCTGACTGGCGGCGAAGGCCAGCAGGGCCGCCGCGCCGAGCACCGCGCCGACCTGCACCACGCGCACCAGCCCGGGCAGCGCCTGGCGGGTGGCGAGGAACAGGGTGGAGAGGAAGGCGCCGCAACCGGCGGCGCCCCACAGCCAGCCGAGGGTCTGCGCATCGCCGCCGAACACGTCCTTGGCGAACACCGGCAGCAGCACCGCGTAGCTGGAGGCGGTGATGTTGACCATCGCCAGGCTGACGATCAGCAGGCGCACCCCCTGGTTGCCCCACACGTAGGCGAGGCCCTCGCGGAACACCGCGCCCATCGAACCCTTGGCCCGGCTCGGCGCCTCGACGCGGATCAGCAGCAGGCCGACCAGCAGGGCGAGGAACGACAGGCCGTTCAGGGCGAAGCACCAGGCCTCGCCGGTCAGCGCCAGCAGCACGCCGGCCAGCGGCGGGCCGACGAAGCGTCCGGCGTTGAACAGCATGGCGTTGAGCGCCAGGGCATTGGGCAGGTCGTCGCGGCTGCCGACGAAGCTGCCGATCAGCGCCTGGCGCAGCGGCGTGTCGAAGGCGTTGAGCACGCCGAGCAGCAGCGACATGGCGATGATCAGCGTCGGTCCGATCCATTCCAGCGCGGTGAGCGCAGCAAGCAGCAGGGCCTGGACGGCGAGCAGGGCCTGCACGCCGATCAGCAGGCGGCGCTTGTCGCGGCGGTCGACCCAGGCGCCGGCGAAGGGGCCGACCAGCAGTTGCGGCAACAGCGCGGCGAAGGTGGTGACGCCGAGCAGTGCCGCCGAACCGGTCAGCCGGTAGATCAGCCAGGCCAGGGCGACCTGCTGGATCCAGCTGCCGAGGATCGACACCCCCTGGCCGGCGAAATACAGGCGGAAGTTGACGTGCTGCAGCGCCCGCACGGACGCGGGCCACTGGCGAGCGGCAGATGGACTCATGGCGCCTCCTGCGGCGGGCTACGCCACTTTGGCAGCATCGGCGAAGAAAACGCTGCCGTCCCGAAGGGGGCTCGGCACCCGGGGGCGCCGGGGACGGCAGCACATGATTAACATGTTAACCCTTGCGCGCACGCTTGGCCAGCCCCGCCGTCGCGCGGCAAACGCGGGAGCTGCTCGGCCAGGCGCAGCACCCCGGCGAGGATCAGGCGCACCAGCGCCTGCAGGTTCTGCTCGCGGCCCGGGCGCTGCCGCTCGGCCGCGCGGCGATTACACTTGCCCACCAAGGCCCATCTGGCGAACGAGAACGCACGACATGACCGCATCCCCGACCGGCCAGCCGGCGACCGACTGGCTGCCCTCCGCCGACCTGCTGAACCTGGTCGACAGCCTCGGCGAGGAGACGTTCCTCGACCGCCTGCTCGACTGGGTCCGCGTCGCCCTGGGCGCCGATCAGTGCATGCTGTTCTTCTGCTCCGCCGACAAGAGCGTCTCCACCCTGCTGTACAAGGACTTCGCCGAGGACGAGTCGGCGCGCACCCTGGCGCATACCTACATCAGCGAGCGCCGCTACATGCAGGACCCCAACTTCGCCCTGCTCAAGGAGAGCCCGCCGGGCGCGCTGCACGTCCTGCACCTGCACCACCTCAGCCCGGAGATGGGCCCGACCTACCGCCGGCGGTTCTTCGACGAACCCGGCTTCAAGGACAAGCTGTCGATCATCCGCGGCCACGCGGCGGGCAACTACTACCTCAACCTGTACCGCCGCAGCGGCAGCTTCGGCGAGGTGTTCCACGCTGCCGAGGACGAAACCGGCGCCGCGCGCCTGCTCAGCGCCCTGATCGTCAAGCACTACCAGATCAACCAGAAGATGCTCGCCCAGGGCCCGCTGGCGTTCCTCTCGCACCGCGAGCAGCAGGTCTGCCAGGCGGTGCTGCAGGGCAAGAAGAACGAGATCATCGCCGACGAACTGGGCGTCTCGCTGAACAGCGTGGTCACCTACCGCAAGCGCGCCTACGAGAAGCTCGGCATCTCCAGCCGCGCCCAGCTGTTCGCCCTGTGCCAGTAGCGGCCTGACCGCACCGGCCACCGGCTGTCCCCATTTTCAGGGGACAGGCGCCGCCGCCCGCTTCCCTTAACCTCCGCGCCTCAGCCGTAGTCAGCCACTACAAGAATCGAGAGAGCGTGCCCATGAAACCCGAAAGCCACATCCAGCAAGCCGGTCGCCCGTTCACCGGCGAGGAATTCCTCGCCAGCCTGCGCGACGGTCGCGAGGTCTACTACGCCGGCGAACGCGTCGCGGACGTCACCACCCATCCGGCGTTCCGCAACTCGGCGCAGACCGTGGCTTCCCTCTACGACGCCCTGCACGTCCCGGAAACCAAGGACAAGCTGTGCTGGGCCACCGACACCGGCAACGGCGGCTACACCCACAAGTTCTTCCGCTACGCCCGCTCGCGCGAGGAGATGCTCGAGCAGCGCGACGCCATCGCCGAATGGGCGCGCATGAGCTACGGCTGGATGGGCCGCACCGCCGACTACAAGGCCGCCTTCGGCGACACCCTGGGCGCCAACCCGGAGTTCTACGGCCGCTTCGAAGGCAACGCGCGGACCTGGTACAAGCGCATCCAGGAAAACTGCCTGTACCTCAACCACGCCATCGTCAACCCGCCGATCGACCGCAACAAGCCGAGCGACACGGTCAAGGACGTCTATGTCCACGTCACCCGCGAGACCGCCGAGGGCATCTACGTCAACGGCGCCAAGGTGGTGGCCACCAACTCCGCGCTGACCCACTACAACTTCATCGGCCAGACCGCGGCCCAGGAAATCGGCGACGATCCGGACTTCGCCCTGCTGTTCATCACCCCGATGAACGCCAAGGGGGTCAGGCTGATCTCCCGCGTGTCCTACGAGAAGAACGCCACCGACAGCGCCTCGCCGTTCGACTACCCGCTGTCCTCGCGCTTCGACGAGAACGACGCGATCCTGATCCTCGAGAACGTGTTCATCCCCTGGGAAGACGTGCTGATCTACAAGGACAAGCAGAAGCTCATGCAGTGGGGCTTCGCCGCCGGCTTCGGTCGCCTCTACCCGCTGCAGGCCTGCACCCGCTTCGCGGTCAAGCTGGACTTCCTCGCCGGCCTGCTCGAGCAGGTACTGGAATGCACCGGCGCCATCGACTTCCGCAGCGTGAGCGCCGACCTGGGTGAGGTGGTCGCCTGGCGCAACCTGTTCTGGTCGATCACCGAGCACATGTGCCTGGCCGCCGAGGAGTGGAAGAGCGGCGCCTACCTGCCGCCGGTGGAGTCGGCGTTCAACTACCGCACCTTCGCGCCGATGGCCTACGACAAGATCTTCCACATCGTGAAGACCACCGCGGCCAGCGGCCTGATCTACCTGCCGGGCAGCCACGTCGACCTGCAGAACCCGGAACTCGACGCCGCCCTGGCCCGCTACTGCCGCGGCTCCGGCGACATCAAGCACACCGACCGGATCAAGATCATGAAGCTGATGTGGGACGCCATCGGCACCGAGTTCGGCGGCCGCCACCACCTGTACGAGCTGAACTACGCCGGCACCGCCGACGCCATCCGCATCCAGTGCCTGGGCGCCGCCCGCGCCAGCGGCCAGATGGCGAAGATGCGCGAACTGTCGCAGAAGTGCATGAGCGAGTACGACGTCGACGGCTGGAAGATTCCCGGGCTGAAGTAACCCTCCGCTCCGCAGGAAGCCGGCCCCCGGGCCGGCTTCCTGCGTTCCAGGCCCAGCGGAACCGCTCGTGCAACGGGGCGACCCGCTGCCGCGCGTGCTGGCACTGTCCACCCCGGTTGCGGCAGCCGGGCACGACGGTTGTTCTGCAAGGGCCTGACGGGGTGGTTATCGCCGCCCTCAAACGCAGAAAGGCCGCTGTCACCAGCGGCCTTTCCGTTGATCCTGTGGCTGCGCCGCACGCGGCGCGGGGCTCAGGCGGCGCGTTCGACGCGGCGGAACGCGCGGCTGAAGTACACCAGGCTGTCGCCTTCCGGACGCACGTGGATGTCGTCCAGCTCGACCAGCAGCACCGAGTGGGTGCCGATCTCCTGGGTCTCGACGATGCGCCCCTGCAGGTTGGCCAGCGCGCCGTCCAGCACCGGCAGGCCCTGGCTGCCGGTGGTCCACGGGTCGAGGGCGAAGCGCTCTTCCATGGCCACCCCGGTCATCCCGGCGAAATGCTTGGCGGCCTCTTCCTGGGCGCCGGACAGCACGTTGACGCACAGCCGGCCGTTGGCCTTGAACACCGCGTTCATCGCGCTGTTGCGGTTGACGCAGACCATCACGGTGGGCGGCGTGTCGGTCACCGAGCACACCGCGGTGGCGGTGATGCCGCAGCGGCCGGCCTCGCCGTCGCTGGTGACGATGTTCACCGCCGCGCTCATGTGCGCCATGGCATTGCGGAAGGCGAGTTGTTTCGGATCGAGCTGCTGCTGGGACATGAGCGGTACTCCTGACGCAAGGGGTGAAGGCACGGAACCTGGTCCCGTGGCCAGCGGCATCACTGCGGATGCTGTCGCCTGCATGGCTGCCGCGCAGGCGGCGCATGCCGATGGACGAATCATGAACATCGTAACAAATTTGCAGAATGCCTTTTCCGCACTTTGCCTTGCACTTTTCACGAAACGCAACCGTCCATCGCCAGTGGCCGGCGTCTACCCCCTCGCACCGGCAGGCCATCTGCCCCGCAGCCTGCCCGGCAGCTTCTGCCAACCACCGATGAGTCCCATGCTAGGGGCTGGATTTTTCCCGGACTTGCCTGCCTGCGACCTGCACTTGCCGTTCCCGGCAACGGCGGGGCTTGCCTTGTCCCACCGGCATCGTGCTAGAGTGAAAAACATGAACCTGTTAATCAATTCCCGCGCCCGCTATTACGCCTATTACCGCACCTCACCGAGGCGGTAGGCGCGTGCGCGCATCCGATCCGCCTGAGGCGGACCGGATCGTTTTCTCCACAGTCTCCTCAGGCGTTTCGCCATTCCCCCCAAGGAGACTGCAATGCCCACGATCGACACCGACCTGCTCGCCCTGCTCGAAGAGCGCGGCTTCGTCCACCAGAGCACCGACGCCGACGGCCTGCGCGCCGCCCTCGCCCGTGGCCCGCTGACCGCCTACCTGGGCTTCGACGCCACCGCCGACAGCCTGCACGTCGGCCACCTGCAGGGCCTGATGCTGATGCGCTGGCTGCAGCACGCCGGGCACAAGCCGCTGCTCTTGATCGGCGGCGCCACCACGCGCATCGGCGACCCGAGCTTCCGCGACAGCAGCCGGCCCATGCTCGACGAGGCGACCATCGCCGCCAACATGCGCGGCATCGGCAGCGCCTTCCGCCGCTACCTGCGTCTGGGCGACGGCGCCGGCGACGCCCAGGTGGTGAACAACGCCGACTGGCTGGACGGCCTCGGCTACCTGGAATTCCTCAACCGCGTCGGCCGCCACTTCAGCGTCAACCGCCTGCTGACCTTCGACGCGGTGCGCAGCCGCCTGGAGCACTCGCTGTCGTTCCAGGAGTTCGGCTACACCCTGCTGCAGGCCTTCGACTTCACCGAGCTGGCGCGCCGCCACGGCTGCACCCTGCAGATCGGCGGCGCCGACCAGTGGGCCAACATCATCAACGGCGTCGAGCTGTCGCGCCGCCAGGACGGCCAGCAGCTGTACGGCCTGACCATGCCGCTGTTGACCACCAGCGACGGCCGCAAGATGGGCAAGTCGGCGCAGGGCGCGGTGTGGCTGAACGCCGAACGCCTGGCGCCGTTCGACTTCTGGCAGTTCTGGCGCAACTGCGACGACCGCGACGTCGGCCGCTTCCTCGCCCTGTTCAGCGAACTGCCGATGGCCGAGGTGCGCCGCCTCGGCGCGCTGCAGGGCGCCGAGCTCAACGAGGCGAAGATCGTCCTGGCCAACGAGGCCACCCGCCTGGCCCACGGCGCGGCAGCCGCCGAGGCGGCGGCCAACGCAGCGCGCGGGGTGTTCGACGGCGCCAGCGCCGCCGAGGGCCTGCCGACCCTGCCGATCACGCCCGCGCGCCTGGCCGCCGGGGTGAGCCTGGCCGAGCTGGCGGTGGAGGCCGGCCTGGCCGCCTCGCGTAGCGCCGCCCGGCGCCTGGCCGCCGGCGGCGGCCTGCGCCTGGACGGCGTGGCGGTGAGCGACGCCGACCAGCCGCTGGTCGGCGACGGCAGCGAGTGGCGCCTGTCGGCCGGGCGCAAGCAGCACGTGCGCATCGCCGTGGGCGAGTGACGTGACCCGGTGCGCGCGGCACCCCCTACCCTGAGTAGGGTGCGCCATGCGCACCGTCAGACGCCGTCGGTCATTCCTCCTCCCGCGCCACGAACCCCTCCAGCGCGCCGGCCGCTTGCTCGTAGCGCTGCGCGGCGGCGTGCGCCAGCGCCGTGGCCTGCACGCCTTCCTGGGCGATCATGTAGCGCAGGAAGGCGGCGTCCTCGGCCGCCGCCGGCGCGGCGAGCGCGCGCATCTCGGCCAGGTACCTGGCGGTGCCGCCGGCCAGCATGGCCAGGAAGCGCTCGGGGAACAGCCGGGCGAAGCGGATCGAGCCCCAGGCCTTGAGGTCGACCAGCAGGCCGCCGCCGGCCAGGCCGTGGCGCGCGGCCACCGGCGCGTAGCGCGGCGCGTTGTGGCGTTCGAGGGCGACGTAGGCCGCCCAGAAGCGGCCCTGCGGCGTGCCCCGGTGGTGCTCGGCCAGGGCGCCGACCACCTGGGCGGCCAGCGCGCGGTTGCCCAGTTCGTGGGCCAGGGCGGCGCGGAAGGCCGCCTCGTCGGCCTGCGCCCCGCCGGCCAGGCCGAGCAGGACGCACAGGGTGAGAATCTTCTTCATCGCAACTCCGGCGCACCCGGCGGGCGCGCAAAAAAATGCCCGCAACACCGCTGCCGGGGTGTTGCGGGCCAACCTCGTGTCTGTACACAAGAACCTCAAACGACCCGCCATCCGTGGCGGTCCGGGCGCTGAGCGTGCGGGTGCCTAGCACGAAACCCGTACGCTCCAAGCAACCCGTACCTACAGCTCCCGAGTCACCGCGGCCCCTGGAGCCGCGCTGTCCGTTCGATCCCTCAATAGGCGATGCACACCGACTTCAGCTCGGTGAACGCCTCCACCGCGCCGCGGCCGAACTCGCGGCCGATGCCCGACTGCTTGACCCCGCCGAACGGCAGGTTGGGGTCGAGCGGCACGTGGCTGTTGACCCAGACGATGCCCGATTCGATCCGCGGGATCAGGTCCATGGTCCGTCCCAGGTCGTTGGTCCACAGGCTGGCCGCCAGGCCGTACTGGCTGTCGTTGACCAGCGCCAGCGCCTCCTCGACGCTGTCGTAGGCCATCACCGCCAGCACCGGGCCGAAGATCTCCTCGCGCGCCGCGGCCATGCCGTGGTCGACGCCGGCGAGCACCGTCGGCTCGACGAAGAAGCCCGGGCGCTGCGGCGCGCCGCCGCCGGTGACCACGTGGGCGCCCTGCGCGCGGGCCTTGTCGAGGTGGCCGAGCACGCTGGTCTGCTGCTTGCGCGACACCAGCGGGTTGATCTGCGCGGCCGGGTCCATACCCGCACCGATGCTCATGCCGCCGACCGCCGCGCCGAGGGCGTCGACGTAGTCGCGATAGCGCGCGCGCGGCACGTAGATGCGCGAGGCGCCGGCGCACACCTGGCCCTGGTTGAGCAGGCCGCCGAGCAGCGCGCCGCCGATCACCTTGCCCAGGTCGGCATCCTCCAGCACCAGCATCGGGTTCTTGCCGCCGAGCTCGAGGGAGAAGCGTGTCATGTTCTGCAACGCCACCGTGCCGATCTGCTTGCCGACCGCGGTGGAGCCGGTGAACGACACCTTGCTGACCTTGGGGTGGGCGACCAGCGCAGCGCCGGCGCTGGCGCCGCGGCCGACCAGCACGTTGAACACCCCGGCCGGGATGCCCGCCGCGATGGCCAGCTCGGCCAGGCGCAGGGCGGTCAGCGGCGTCTCGTCGGCCGGCTTGATGACGATGGTGCAGCCGGCGGCCAGCGCCGGGACCACCTTCCAGATGGCGATCATCAGCGGGAAGTTCCACGGCACGATGCCGGCCACCACGCCCACCGGCTCGCGGCGGGTGTAGGCGTTGTAGCGGGTGCCCGGCGGCACCGGGATCGACACGTCGAGGGTCTGCCCCTCGATCTTGGTCGCCCAGCCGGCCATGTAGCGCATGAACTCCACCGAGGCGCCGACCTCGATGGCGCGGGAAACGTGGATCGACTTGCCCTGGTTGAGGGTTTCCAGCTGGGCCAGCTCCTCGGCGTGGGCTTCCACCAGGTCGGCGAAGCGCAGCAGGATGCGCTCGCGGTCGGCCGGGCGCAGGCCGCTCCACACCCCGGAGCGGAAGGCGCGGTGCGCCGAGGCCACCGCCTGCTCGACCTGCGCCTCGCCACCCATCACCAGCTGGCTGAGCGGCTCGCCGTTGGCCGGGTTGAACACCTCGACCACCTCGCCGGCGTGCTCGGCGATGCTGCAGCCGTCGATGAAGGACAGATGCCGGCGGCGCAGGAAGGCGCTGACCTGCTCCAGGGGCTCGACCAGGGTGCTGGTGGACATGGCGATGACTCCGAATGAATGCACGTAGCTGCGTCGCGGGACGCACAAGGCGACAGGCGGCGCCGTGGCGGCCTGCGGATCTCATTCGATAGTAGACAGCCCTCGGCGAGCTGCCTTGCCCGAGACTGCCAACCTGTTGATCGTGCATGCCGGTCGACGCACGGCAGGGCAAATCCGGCACGCACAGGCAAGCATCCGGCAGCGAGGCGCAAGACCGCCGCCGCGAGTTGCGCTCCTAATGGCCGCCCATCCACCTGTCCACCCACTTCCGGAGGGATCCATGAAGCGTCTGCCGTTGCTGCTGTCGATCGCCCTGACCACCTGCGTAGCCCAGGCCGAGGAGGTGCTGCGCGTCTCCAACTGGCCCGACTACATCGCCCCCGAGGTTCTCGCGGACTTCCAGCGCGAGAGCGGCGTGCGCGTCGACTACCAAGTGCACGCCAGCGCCGACGAGCTGGACGCCGCCCTGCGCCGCGGCGAGCGCTACGACGTGATAGTGCCCTCGCACTTCCAGCTGCCGGCGCTGATCCGCGAACAGCGCCTGACGCCGCTGGAGCCCGCGCGGCTCAGCCAGCTCGGCACGGTCGACCCGCAACTGCAGGCCACCCTCGCCGGCCTCGAGTCGGCCAACCGCTACGCGGTGCCCTACCTGTGGGGCATGCTCGGCATCGCGGTGAACCGGCCCAAGGCCGAGGCGGCGCTGGGCGCACCGCTCACCGCCAGCTGGAGCCTGCTGTTCGACCCGCAGCAGAGCGCGCGCCTGGCCGGCTGCGGCATCGGCCTGCAGGACGCCCCGGAGGAGACCTTCTCGGTACTGTTCACCTACCAGGGCCGCAGCCTGGCGCGCAGCGGCCAGCGCCAGGTCGGCCGCGCCGGCGAGCAGCTGCTGGCGCTGCGCCGCGAGGCCAGGGTGCTCGACAACACCCGCCACGTCGAGGCGCTGCAGGCCGGCGAGCTGTGCGTGACCAGCGCCTGGGCCGGCCTCGCCCTCGGCGCGGCGGCCAGAAGCGACCAGCCGCTGGAGTTCCTGGTGCCCGCCGAGGGCGCGCCGCTGGCCATGGAGGGGCTGGCGATCCCCAGCAACGCCGCGCGCCCGGATCTCGCCTATCGCTTCATCGACTTCCTGCTGCGCCCGGACAACGCGGTGCGCAACTCGCAGGCCACCTGGTTCTACAGCAGCCTCAAGCCCGACACCCCGGAGCTGAAGGCGCTCGCCCAGCGCCAGCCGCAGCTGCTGCCCGACCCGGCGCAGCGCAGCCACCTGTACTTCGCGGAAAGCCCCTCGGCCAAGCTCAAGGCCGAGCTGGACCGCCGCTGGCAGGCGCTGCGCCAGGTGCCCGCCGGCCAGTGAGCCCGCACTCCGCTACCAGGGCAGCGTCTCGCCCTGGTGGTCGACGAAGCGGCAGTCGCGCGAGCCGGCCGCCGCCTCGACCACCTTCACCAGCCCGGCCACGCTCTCCGCCACCGTCAGCGGCGCGGCGGCGCCGCCCATGTCGGTCTGCACCCAGCCCGGGTGCAGGGCGAGCAGGGCGAAGTCGCGGCTGTCGCCCAGCTGCGCCGCCCAGCTCAGCAGCAGGCTGTTGAGCGCCGCCTTGCTCGCCGCGTACAGCGGCATCTCCGCGCCGGGGCTGAGCTGCAGGCTGGCCATCACCGAACTGGTCGCCGCCAGCACCGCATCGGGCTTGAGCCGCGGGCGCAGGGCGCGCGCCAGGCGCAGCGGGGCGACGGCGTTGCAGAGGAACAGGTGGCCGATCTCGGCCTCGCTGGCCGTGGCCACGTCCTGCGCCGCCGGCCCGTAGACGCCGGCGTTGAGCAGCACGCGATCCAGGCGCGCATCGCCGAGGGCGGCGAGGATCCGCGCGCCGGCGTGCGGGTCGGTGAGGTCGCCGGCGATCACCTGCAGCCGGTCGCCGTACTGCGCGGCCAGCTCGGCCAGCCCAGCCGAGGCGGCCGGATTGCGCGCCAGCGCATGCACCCGCGCGCCGCGCTGCAGCCAGGCGCGCGCGAGCCCCAGGCCGATGCCGCGCGAGGCGCCGGCGATCAGAACGTCGAGCATGGGAATCTCCTCGGGAAAAGACGCAGAGGTTAGCACCGCACCCGGCGGCGCTGAAAAAAAGGCCGGTCCGCCCGTTGCCGCGGGTCGGACCGGCCAGAGGGTGACATCGGTTGCAATGGGCCGCCCAACGGCAGCCCATCGGCTGGGCGGCAACCGCCTCGCCGCCGCCCCGCAGGGTCAGAAGAAGGTGACCACCATCAGCTGGCTGTAGACGTTGGTGTCGTCGCCGCCGAGCTGGGTGCCGCCCTCGGCGGCGCTGCGCTCGGGCTGGTAGAAGCCGACTACCGGGCTGATCAGCAGGTGGTCGTTGACCATCCACTCGGCGTACAGGTCCAGCTCGCGGCCGCCGAGATTGCCGAGGTCGGTGTCGAGGGTGTCGAAGTCGAAGTACAGCGCGCCGACGGTGACGTTCTCCAGCGGCGTGGCCTTGAGGCCGACGTGGTGGACCTGGGTGTTGCTGTTGAACGGGCCGGCGTAGTTGGCCGCCACCTCGCCCTGGAACCAGGTGCCGTAGCCACGGTTGAAGCCGTAGAACAGCGGGTCGAAGGTCTCCGAGAAGCGGCTGTAGCGGTAGGTGGCGGTCGGCGCCCAGGGCAGCTCGGCGAAGGTCCAGCTGCCTTCCAGGTACCAGGCGTTCTCGCGGCCGCTGTCCTTGTCCTGGCTGGCATACTCGAAGGCCAGGTTGAGGTTGTCCACGCCGAGGGAGCCGGCGCCGCGCAGGCTGACGGTGTCCATGTCGTCGCGCTCGGCCTGCAGCGGGCTGGCGAAACGCTCCTCGACGTCCAGGCCGCGGATCCAGGTCAGGCCCAGGGTGCCCGGCGCGGCGACGTGCTCGAGGGTGGCGATGGCCAGCTCGGTTTCGGCCTGCGCGCGGTTGTCGGACTTCAGCCACATCAGGTCGCCGCGCAGGCCCTGCTCGCCGCCCAGGCGCAGCACGGCGGTCTGGTCGAAGGCCTTGCGCGCGGCGATGTAGTAGGCTCCGCCGCGGTCGTAGTCGGCGCCGAGGTCGACGTCGCCGAAGTTCAGCGAGTCGCCGTTGATCAGGAAGCCGTCGCCGACCACCACCTTCTGCCGGCCGGCGGAGAGGTCCACGCCGTTCTCGCCGAGCGCCGGGAACAGGTCGCCCGAGCGCCAGCCGAGGTAGGCGTCCTCGATGTCGGTCATGCGCTCGCTGCCCAGGGTGAAGCCGGCGGCGTCGCCGTCGCCCCAGGTGCCGGAGCTGAGCAGGTTGAACGCGCCGTACAGGCTGCCGGCGCCGCCGAGGGTCTGGCTGCCGCTCAGGCCGTACTTGACGTAGCCCTCGCGCCAGCTCGAGCTGCCGGCGCTGCGGTTGCCGAAGCCGAGCTCGTAGCTCTCCTCGCTGTGCATCACGCCGAACACCGCCTCGAGGTCGGCGTTCAGCACGCTGCCGTCCTGGTTGTACAGCTCGTAGGCCTGACTCGGTGCGGCAGCCAGGCCGGCGCCGAGGGCGGCGGCCAGCGCCATGGCGAGGGGCGCACGGCGCACTCCGTGGGGGGAAAAGGTCATGGGGGCAGACTCCGCTGTTCTTCTGGGTCGGTGCCGGCTACGGGCGGCCGGCGTCGGCGGCATTAATCCCATGCGCGCCGACCACGGGTCTTGTGCCTGACTGCCAAGCGATTGCCCCTGACTGCCAACTCATGGCGCCTGCCGCGCCTCGAGCAGGATGCGCTGCTGCAGGCGCCGGTAGGCGGCCTCCTGCGGCTGCAGGCGCAGCAGCCGCTCGCTGTAGCCGAGCGCCAGCGGATAGCGGCCGGCACGGTAGTTGAGATGGGCCAGCGCGTAGAGCAGGTCGCGGTCCTCGCCGGCCAGTTCGAGACCGCGCAGCAGCGCGGCATTGGCCTCGTCGATGCGTCCCAGGCGGCCGAGCAGCAGGCCGAGGTTGTAGTGGACGCGCAGCCGCTGCGGCCGGGCCTCGGCGGCGCGGCGCAGCCAGTCGACCGCCTCCGCGTCCTCGCCGCGCTGCGCCAGCAGCAGGCCGAGGGCATAGGCCTGGTCGGCCAGGGCGTCGCCTTGCGGAGCCAAGGCCAGGCCGGCGCGCAGCAGCAGCTCGGCCTCCGCCAGGCGCTGCTGGCCGGCCAGCAGCTGCGCCAGGTTGACCCGCGCCGGCGCGAAGCGGGCGTCCTGGCGCAGGGCCATGCGGTAGTCGGCTTCGGCCTCGGCCGGACGCCCCAGCCGCTCGCGCAGCACGGCCAGGTTGAGGCGGGCGCCGGGCAGGTCGGCATTGGCCGCCACACGCGGCTCCAGATCGGCGAGCAGCGCGTCCAGGCGCGTGCGCACGTCCGCCTCCAGCGGCGTGCCGCGCAGGTCGGCCAGCGCGCGGGCGGCCTGGTCGCGCACCGCCAGGCTGGGGTCGTCGAGCAGCGGCGCCAGACGCGCCAGGCGCTGCTCGGCCGGCAGGCCCTCCAGGCCGCGCAGCGCCGTCATGCGCACCTGGGCGTCGGCGTCGCCCAGCGCGCGCTGCAGGCTGTCGACCAGCGGTGCACCGTAGCCGGCGGCCAGTTCGGCGGCGCTGGCACGGACGATGGCCGGGCGGGTGCGGTCCTCGATCAACCGGGCCAGTTCGCCGATCACCTGCGGGTCGTGGCGGCGCGCGGCGGCGAGCACCGTGCCGTAATGCGGCGGGCGCTGGGGCTGGCCGAACTTTTCCTCGATCACCTGCGCCGCCCAGGCCGGATCACGGTCCTTGTGGCAGCCAGTGCAGGCATCCGGCACACCGCTGCTGGCGGTCAGATCGGGCCGCGGGATGCGGAAGCCGTGGTCGCGACGGGCGTCCACCACCATGTAGTTGCGCGCCGGGGCGTGGCAGTTGACGCACTGCGCGCCGGGACTGCCGGCCGGGTGGAAGTGGTGGGACGGATCGTCGTAGCGCTTCCTCTGCAGGCTGGGGAAACGCGGGTTGCCCTGCGGGTTGTGGCAGCCGGCGCACAGCGCGTTGCCCTCGGCGCGCAGGGTGGTGGAGTGCGGCTCGTGGCAGTCGCGGCAGGTGACGCCCATGGCGAACATCTTGCTCTGCACGAAGGAGCCGTACTCGAACACCTCGTCGAGGATCTGCCCGTCGGCATGATAGAGGCCGGCGGACAGCGCGGTCGGGCGCATGGCGTCGAGCAGCGGTCGGCCGGGCGCGCTGCCGACACCCAGGCTCTCGCGACGGCTGTGGCAGCGCGCGCACTGCTCCACCTCGTAGCCGTGGCCGCCGCCGCGGAAGTCGACCGCCAGGCCCATGTCGGCGGCCGTGAGCTTGTCCGTCGCCGGCGCGCCGCGCCGCTCGGCCCAGGCGATATGTTGCTCGCCCGGCCCGTGGCAGCTCTGGCAGCCGACCGCCATCTCGCTCCAGGTGGTGCGGAAGCTGTCGCTGGCGGGGTCGTAGCCCTTCTTCAGGTTGCCGGAGTGGCAGTCGGCGCACATGGCGTTCCAGTTCTGGTAGCGGCCGGTCCAGTGCAGGGCGTCGTCGGGAGTGAAGCGCTGGCCGGGATACAGGGAGAACCAGCGCTGCCCGCCGGCCTCGCGCGGGCGGCTGTCCCAGGCCACGGTCAGGCTCTGCAGGCGGCCGCCGGGACGTTCGATCAGGTATTGCTGCAGCGGAGCGAAGCCGAAGGTGTAGGCGATGGGGAAGTCGGTGCGCTGACCGTCCTCGCCCTCGGCATTGACGAAGAAGCGCTCGCCGCGGCGGAAGAAGCGCATGGCCACCCCGGCCTCGTCGCGGTATTCGGCATCGGCGAAGTCGCCGAGCACGTTGCCGGCCGTGGCCGCGCGCAGCGACCAGCTGTGGTGCGAGCCGGCCCAGGCCTTGGCCGCCGCGGCGTGGCAGCCGCTGCAGCGTGCCTGCTCGACGTAGCCGTCGGCCAGCTGCGGCTGCGGTGCGGACGGCGCGGCCAGCGTCAGCAGCGGCAACAACAGCAACAGCAGGCCGAGCCAGCGCTCGCGCCGGCCGGGACTCGGGATCATCCGCACGCGCATCGTCCGTCTCTCTCGTTCTGCAGCCGAGCGGGCCGGCCCCCGCCCCGCTCGGCTGGTCGCCCTCAGTAACCGCTGACCTGGTCGGGCAGGATCACGTTGTTGTCGCGGGCGTACTGTGCCCACAACTGTTGCAGCTCGGCCAGCTTTTCCGGGTGCTTGCCGCTCAGGTCGTGGCGCTCGGCCAGGTCGCTGCGCAGGTTGAACAGCTGCCAGTCGCCGCTGCCCCAGGGCTTGGGCATGTGCACCAGTTTCCAGTCGCCCTGGCGGACGAAACGCTTGCCGAACAGCTCGCCGCCGTGCACCCGCTCGGCGACCTTCTCGCCCTTGAGCAGCGGCAGGATCGACACCCCCGACATCGGCTCGACCGCGCGGCCCCGGTAGCTGTTGCCCGGATGCCTGACGCCGGCCAGCTCGAGCAGGGTGGGCGCGAAGTCCTTGACGGTGACCAGCTCGCGCACGACCTGCCCGCTCCTGGTCACGCCGGGAATGCGCAGGATGCCGGCGGTGCGGGTGCCGCCCTCGGTGGCGAAGCCCTTGTGCAGGCTGAGCGCCGGCGCCGATACCCGCCCCCAGTTCGGCCCGTACAGGGTGTAGGAGCCGGGGCGGCCCATCTGCGCGTAGCTGAAGTCGTGGGTCTCGTCGACCACCTTGCGGATCTGCGGGAACAGCTCGGCCGGCCAGGTCTCGTCGAGATCGTGACCTTCCGCGCCGTTGTCGGAGATGAACACCACGACGGTGTTGTCGTACAGGCCGTTCTTTTTCAGGTAGTCGAAGACCCGCCCGGTATGCGCGTCCATCTGGTCGATCATCGCGGCGTAGACCTCCATCGCCCGCGCCTCGACCTGCTTCTGCTCCGGCGTCAGGCTGTCCCACGCCCGCCCCTTGGGCGGCCGCGCCGCGCCTTCGGCATCGGCGGGGATCAGGCCCAGCTCCTTCTGCTTCTGCAGGCGCTGGGCGAACAGCGCGTCGTAGCCGGCGTCGTAGCGGCCGCGGTACTTGGCGATGGCCTCGTCCGGCGCCTGCAGCGGCCAGTGCGGCGCGGTGAAGCTGAGCATGCCGAAGAACGGCTTGCCGCTGTCCTTGTCGGCGGCGATGTAGTCGATCATCTGGTCGGCGTAGAACTGCGACGAGTACTTGAAGCGCTCGGGCAGCTTGTCCAGCAGCTTGCCGTCCTCGGCATAGGGCGCCTTGGCATCCGGGGTCGGCGCGTAGGCGGGGCGCATGTCCGGCCAGTGGCTGGCCCCGCCGCTGAGCAGGGTGAAGGAGCGTTCGAAGCCACGGTCGTCCGGGCCGGTGTCCTCGCTCTTGCCGAGGTGCCACTTGCCGGACAGGTAGGTGTTGTAGCCGGCGTCCCTGAGCAGCGAGGCGACGGTGACCACCCGCTCGTTGAGGTGCCCCTCGTAGCCCGGCTTGCCCTCCTGGTTGGGCGCCAGCTCCTCGGCCATGTTGCCGAGTCCGGCCAGGTGCGGATCGACGCCGGTGAGCAGCGCGGCACGGGTCGGCGAGCAGGCCGGCGCGGCCTGGAAGTTGCTCATGCGCACGCCCGAGGCGGCCAGGGAGTCGAGGTTGGGGGTGTCGATCTCGCCGCCGAAGCTGCCCAGGTCGGCATGGCCCATGTCGTCGGCGACGATCAGCAGGATGTTGGGGCGGGCGGGGTCGGTGGAAGCGGCCTGCGCGGGCAGGCTGAGCGAAAGCACGGGAATGGCGAGCGCTACGGCCAGCGAAAGGGCGGACAGTGGTTTGCGCATCTTGGCGTCTCCTGCGAAGGGGAAGAGCACTGTGGATGTGGGGTCGGCAGGCCGCCGGCGGTCTGCCGGCGGCTCGGGCTCAGAAGCCGAAGGACACGACCAGCTGGCTGTACAGGTTGAGGTCGTCGCTGCCCTGCTGCGAGCCGCCCTCGGCGTCGCTCTTCTCCGGCTGGTACAGGCCGACCAGCGGGCTGATGGTGAAGTGGCCGACGGTCCAGTCCAGGTAGAGGTCCAGCTCCTTGCCGCGCAGGTCGCCCTGGCTGCGGTCGAGGGTGTCGAAGTCGAAGTACAGCACGCCCATGGCCACGTCGGGGCGCGGGGTCAGGCCCAGGCTGAGCATGTGGATGCCGGCGTTGCGCTGGAACGGACCGGAGTAGTTGCCGGCCACCTCGCCCTGGAACCAGGTGCCGTAGCCGCGGCTGAAGCCGCTGAACAGCGGGTCGTAGCCTTCCGAGTAGCGGGTGTAGCGGTAGCCGACGCGCGGCTGCCAGGCGACATCGGAGAAGGTCCAGCCGCCCTCGAGGTACCAGGCGCTCTCGTCGCCGAGCTGCTTGTCCTGGCGGGCGTACTCGCCGGAGAGGAACAGGTCCTTGACCCCGGCGTTGCCCTGGCCGCGCAGGCTGACCACCTCCAGGCCGTCGCGCTGGGCGCTGAACGGGTTGGCCAGCTGGTCGTCGACGTCCAGGCCCTTGACGTAGGTGAGGCCCAGGGTGCCGGCCTCGGCGACGTGCTCGAGCACCGCCACGCCCAGCTCCGGCTTGGCCTTCACCTCGTTGTCCGACTGGATCCAGATCAGATCGCCGCGCCAGCCCTGCTTGCCGCCCAGGCGCAGCCAGGCGGTCCGGTCGAAGGCGTTGCGCGCGGTCAGGTAGTAGGCGCCGCCGCGATCGCGGCTGCCGTCGCCGAAGTTCTTGCCGACGCTCAGGCCATCGCCGTTGATGATGAAGCCGTCGCCGACCTTGACCTTCTGGCTGCCGGCGGAGAAGTCGATGCCGTCCTTGCCCAACGCCGGGAACAGCTCGCCCGAGCGCCAGCCGGCGTAGGCCTTGTCCACCGCGGTGCGCCGCTCGCTGCCGTCGGTGTAGCCGGCGGCGTCGCCCTCGCCCCAGGTGGCGTTGCTCACCACGTTGAATTCGCCGTACAGCGAGGCGTCGGCGGCGCCGGCGAAGCGCTGTTCGCCGCTCAGGCCGTAGCGCAGGAAGCCTTCCTGCCAGGTCACCGAGCCCGGCGCGATGGGGCCGCCCTGGTTGTAGCTCTCGTCGCTGTGGAACACGCCGAAGGCGCCCTGGACGTTGAGATTGACGGTCAGGCCGTCGGCGGAATGGAGTTCGTAGGCCGACGCGCCGGCCGACGCCATGGCGATCGCCGTGGCCAGTAGCGAGCCTTGCAGGCCCTTGCCCATGATCATGCTTACCTCTGTTCTTGTTGTTGGATGGCGCGCGGACCGCCGGGCGACCAGGCATCCTGTCGATCTGGCCATGCGCCCTGGCGCGTCTCGCGGCAGGCATGCGTCATCCGTGCGCGAACAGATTAACCCATGGTTGCACTGCAACCGGCTTGCACGTGCCTGCCAGTCGACTTGCACCTGCCTGCCAGCCGCTGGGCTGGGCGTGCCAGGCCGGCCGCCGCCGGGGGTCGGCGAGCAGCCCCGCCGCGCCGCTACCGGCGCAGCCCATGAGCCCTGCGCGCCGGCCCGGCCTCACTCGGCGTCGTAGCCGGTGCGGTTGAGGATGCTGCAGTGGGAGGCGACCGGGAAGTTGGCCAGTTCGTCGAAGCTGCCGCCGGCGTAGCCGAAGATCTTGCCGTCGCTGCGGTGGGCCTGGAGGTCGATCATCACCAGGCCGAGGGTAGGCACGATCTTCTCGCGCCAGACGAACAGGTACAGCTCATCGGCGACCTTGTAGTAGTGGCAGCGGTCGGTGTCGCACAGGCCCTGCTCGACGCCCTTGAGGCACTGCCAGGTGTAGAAGTGGTCGTTGAGGTAGATGTGCTCGTAGACCTCGGTGGGACTGTAGCGGTACAGGTTGCGCAGGCCGACCAGTTCGCGCGTCGGCGCGTGCGGGCATGCGCCTTCCTGCCAGGGGCGGTCGATGCTGCCGTGGAGGAACTCGACCTGCACGCCGGTCAGCTCCTTGCCGGCCAGGGCACGGCCGTAGAGCCCTTCGCAGGTTTCGGCCTGGTCCGGCAGGCGGCCGATCACCGCGGTGAAGCTCTGGCTGTGGCTGTCGAGCACCAGGCTGAGCGACCAGTCCCGGCCGTGCTCGCGCTTGATGAAGTCGACCAGGTGGATGCCGGGGCGGATCGAGGTGGCGCGGTACTCCGCGCTGCCGCTGGAGTGGCCGTCGGCGGCATGCCAGTGCAGGCGGTCGGCCTCGAAGCGGTGCTCGATCGCCCAGCCGTTGGCGAAGTTCAGGGTGAGGCGCCGGCCGGCCAGGTCGGCCAGGGCGGGGAGGATGAAGGCCTCGGGGGCGAAGCCCTCGGCCAGGGCGCCTACGGTGATCCAGTCGGAGTTGCTGCTCATGGGACGATTCCTGCGTGGGTGAAGGACGTCCCATGCTGGCGGAGCGCGCACCCGCGCGGTATCGACCGGATGGTTGAGGCGCGCCTAGAGGAACAGCCGGGCAACCAGTTCGGTGCGGTTGCGTGCGCCGACCTTGCGGAACAGGTTGAGCAGATGGGTCTTCACCGTCGGCAGGCCGATGCCCAGTTGCCGCGCCAGCAGCTTGTTGCTGGCGCCGTCGCGCAGCAGCTGGGCGATCTGCCGCTCGCGGGCGGTGAGCTGAGGCGGTTCGTCCGCCGGCACGCCGGGCAGGCTCGCGGCGGCCATCTGCATCAGCGCGTGCAGCGGTTCCAGCCGGGCCAGTTCGGCGCTATCGAAACGCCCCTGGGCGGCATCGCGCAGCAGCGAGACGCCGGCGGCGGGCCGGCCGTCGACGCGGGCGATCACCTCGACCACGTCGACCACCGCGTGGCGGCGCAGGAAGCCCTGATACAGGCGGTTGTCCGCCTCGCCCTGGCACGCCATCCCCTCGTGCAGGGGCACCACGGCGCCGCCGGCGCTGCAGTGACGGGGGTGCAGGGGATCGAGGTGGCGGTAGTGTTCGAGGTAGGCCGCGTGCATCGGCGCGTGCATGTCCTGCAGCAGGAAGTCGCGGGCCTCGAGCGTGGCGTCGATGCGGTAGAACACGGCGCAGCGCACCGGCACGGCCTGCATGAAGGCCTGCAGGCAGTGTTGGCCGAAGGTGCTGGGGGTCATGATGTCCTCCCCGGCGGGCGGGAAACGGGCCGCCCGTGCGGACGGCCCGGGATGGCTCAGACCACCGCGAGGTAGTGCTTGACGAAGGCCTCGCTGGTCACGTCCCACAGCACCGGAGTACCCTTCTCGACGAACCAGCTGTCGCCGGCCTTGTAGGTGGTGCTCAGGCCGCTGGCCTCGTCGGTCAGGGTCACCTCGCCGCTGACCACGGTGGCCTGCTCGTTGAACGGGTAGACCATGCGGAACTTGCTCCTGGTCACGCCGAAGTAGGCGGAGCTGACCGGGTCGGTCGGCGCGCCGAAGGTCATCTTGCCGAAGGCCTTGCCCTCGCCCTCGAGAATCTCCGAGCCGAGGTCGGCCACGGTGCCCCAGGCGTCCAGTTCGGCGATGGTGGTGCCTTGCTTGATCGGATACATCAGTCGGTCCTCACACAATGAATGGTTCAACTGTCAGCGGCGCCCGGTCCAGTAGCCGGAGGCCTGGTGCCAGCACTTGCCGCCGGTCAGCAGCAGGGCGCGGAAGCGGTCCTTGCCGTGGATGGTGGCGCGGCGCACCGAGCTGATCAGGTCGTAGCGCGCCGAACCCTCGCTCATGCCCTCGGCCAGCACCTTGCAGACGATGTGGCTAGGGGTGACGCCGAAGCCCGAATAGCCCTGCACAAAGAAGGCGTTGGGCCGTCCCGGCAGCGCGCCGATCTGCGGGAACAGGTTGGCGCTGCAGGCCATCGGCCCGCCCCAGGCGAGGTCGATCTTCACGTCCTTGAGGTAGGGGAAGATCTTCAGCATCAGGTTGCGGTTCCAGGCCTTCAGGTCGCCCGGGATGTGCTCGATCAGCGGGGTGGCCGAGCCGAACAGCAGGCGGTTCTCGTTGGTGACGCGGTAGTAGTCGATCACCGGGCGGATGTCGCTGTAGGCGCCGCGGATCGGGCTGATGCGCTGGATCAGCTCGTCGGACAGCGGCTCGGTCATGATCTGGAAGGCGTAGGTGTTGATGGTGCTGCGGTGCAGCGCGGGCTCGAGCTTGTTGAGGAAGCTGTCGCAGGCCCACAGCAGCTTGCTGGCGCGCACCGAGCCCTTGGCGGTGCGCACCTCGATGCGCTCGCCGTAGCGGACTTCCAGCGCCGGGCTGTACTCGAAGATCTTCACTCCGTGCCCGGCCAGCGCCTTGGCCTCGCCGAGCAGCAGGTTGAGCGAGTGCACGTGGCCGCCGCCCATGTGCAGCAGTCCGCAGCTGTAGGCGTCGGAGCCGACGATGCGCTTGACCTCGCCGCCGGTGAGCAGGCCGATCTCCTGGTCCGGGGCGAGCTTCTTGAACTCGCTCTCCCAGGCGCGCAGGGTCTTCTCCTGGCGGGCGTTGAAGCCCATGTAGCCGTAGCCGTGGCGGAAGTCGGCGTCGATGCCGTACCTGTCGATGCGCGCCTTGATGATCTGCGCGCCCTGGTCGCTGATCTCGAAGATGCGGCGCAGGCCGTCCTCGCCGACGTCCGCCTTGATCGCCTCGAGATCGTGGCCGATGCCGGCCATCACCTGGCCGCCGTTGCGCCCGGAGCCGCCGAAGCCGATGTAGCGGCCTTCCAGCACGACGATGTTGTTGATGCCCTTCTCGGCCAGCTCCAGCGCGGTGTTGATGCCGGAGAAGCCGCCGCCGATCACCACCACGTCCGCGTCGAGATCGGCCTCCAGCGACGGGAAGCTCAGGTCGTATTTCTTGGTCGCCGTGTAGTAGGTCGGCGTTTCGATGTTGATCATGGCGCATTACCAGGGGGCGTTGGGATTGCCGGCCCGGAGCGCTGGGATCGCGCATCCGGATTGCCGCCTCGTTTCGTGAGCCTATTAGGCCGCCCACCTGCGGGGTCGTCTTGCCCGGCGCTGCCAGATTTCTTGCCCGAGACTGCCAGCCCCGGCACACGGCAAGCACAGTCAAGAAGCTCGGCAGGCAGGGGCAAGACGGCCCGCCCGACGCTGCTCAATGATCGATCCGACTTCGTTCGACCCCACCGTCTGCAGCGATGCAGCAACGCGGCCGACGGGGCACGACCGGCGCCAGGCGCCGCCCCCTCACCCGGAACGAGATACGCACATGAACAAGAGCACCGCGAGTGCCTCCGACACTCTTCTCCCCGACGCCGCCGGCAGCCCGGCGGTGAAGCGCGGCCTCGGCTTCGCCACCATGATCGCCATCTGCATCGGCGTGGTGGTGGTGCAGGGCAGCATGGTCAGCGCCCTGCAGGGCATCGGCTTCGGCGGCGCGGGCTTTCTCGCCGCCGCCGTGGTCGCCTTCCTCCTCGCCCAGTGCAACGCGCTGAGCTTCGCCGAGCTGTCGCTGATGTTCCCGCGCGCCGGCGGCACCCTCGGCAGCTACACCGAGGCGGCGCTCGGCCCGTTCCCGGCGATAGTCGCGGTGTACGCCGGCTACGTGGTGGTGGCGATGTTCGGCCTGTCGGCCGAGCTGCTGCTGGTCGATGCGGTGATCGCCCAGCTGTTCCCCGGCATGCTGCCGGAAATGGTCGTGCCGCTGGGCATCCTCGCCGTGCTGACCCTGCTCAACATCCTCGGCACCGACGTGTTCGCCCGCCTGCAGAACGTCTTCACCTTCGCCATGGTCGCCGCCCTGCTGCTGGTCGGCCTGACCGCGGTCACCGGCAGCGCCAACCCGGCGCCGGCCGAGCTGGCCGGCGCGGTGCAGTGGAGCTGGGACGGGATCCTCGACGGCAGCTTCCTCGGCCTGGTGGCGCTGGCCATGTGGCTGCTGGTCGGCGTCGAGTTCATCTGCCCGCTGATCCAGGAGGTGCGCAATCCCGAGCGCAACGTGCCGCGGGCGATGATGCTGTCGCTGTGCCTGATCTTCGCCATCTTCCTGCTGTTCTGCTGGGGCGCCAGCCGCTACCTGACGCTGGACACCCTGACCACCTCGCCGCTGCCCTACCTCGACTACGTCGACGCGGTATTCGGCAAGGCCGGGCTGATCGTCGCCACGGTGATGGCGGTGACCGCCACCTGCAGCACGGTCAACACCGTGCTCGCCTCGGTGCCGCGCATGCTGCACGGCATGGCGGTCAACGGCCAGTCGTTCCCGCAGCTCAAGCGCCTGCACCCGCGCTTCGCCACGCCGTGGGTGGCGATCCTGTTCATGGCCGGCATCATCGCCCTGCCCTTCCTGCTGCTGGGCATCGACTCGATCATCCCGCTGCTGATCGCCGCCTCGACCAGCTGGCTGCTGGCCTACATCATCGCCCACCTCGACGTGATCGTCCTGCGCCATCGCCAGCCCGGCCTGGCGCGGCCGTTCCGCACGCCGTTCTACCCGCTGCCGCAGCTGCTCGGCATCCTCGGCATGGGCTACGTGGCGCTGAACAACTCGCCGTCGCCGGAGATGACCCAGACCGTCTACAGCCTGGCCGGCGTGGTGCTGCTGATCGTCGGCGTGATCGCCGCGCTGTGGGTCAAGCTGGTGATGAAGCGCGGCCTGTTCCAGCCGGAGCTGCCCAGGGGCTGAGTCGCCACACCCCAGAAAGTGTTACCGAAGGGCGCCCGCGGGCGCCCTTCTCGTTTTTGCGTCGCCGCGAATAAAACCACGCCACGAGCTCTGGCCCGCGGCTTTGCCCCATACCAAAGGATGACGACCGGGCGTTGGCACGAAAATAGCTAACATGTTAACAATGTTACCGCCAACCCATCCCGAGTGGCGGCCACCGCCCACAGTCCCCATGAGGTGTAGCGTGAACGGCTTCCACAGTGCGCCCCAGACGTTCGACCACTGGCTGAAGGACCTGCACCGCGTGTGCGGCCACTTCGAGGCAACGCCGCCACAGGCGAGCGAACGCTTCGTCGGCGAGATCGCCCTGCACGACCATGGCGGCCTGGAGCTGGCGCACATCCGCACCAACGCGGGGCGCATCGCCCGCCAGCAGTGCCGCAGCGACCGCGGCGACGACCGCCACTGCTTCCTGGTGGTCAACCGCAGCGGCCACTCCGAGGTCCGCCAGGACAGCCACAGCATCCAGCTGGCGCCCGGCGACATGGCGCTGTTCGACTCCACGCGCGCCAGCGAGATCATCAGCGGCGACCTGATCGACCACGTGTCCTTCCACCTGTCGCGCGAGACCCTGTGCCGCCACTTCGCGCCCAACCAGCGGCTGTTCGGCAAGCTCGATCTGGGCAGCACCAGCGGCCGCCTGCTGGCCAGCCTGGCCGGGCAGATCCTCGCCGGCGACAGCGGGCAGACCGCCGCCAACGAGGGCAGCGCCCTGCAGGAAGCGCTGATCGCCCTGCTGCTGCCGACCCTGCGCGGCAGCGAGACGGCGCGCAGCGAACTGGGCGAGACGCCGCACGCCGCGCTGCTGCGCGACCAGGCGCAGCGGCTGATCGGCCAGCTGCTGCAGGAGGCGCACCTGAGCCCGCAGTACCTGGCCGAGCGCCTGCACATCTCCATCCGCCAGCTGTACCGGCTGTTCGAGGAACAGGGCGACAGCGTCTGCCGCTACATCCAGCGCCAGCGCCTGCAGCGAAGCGCCGACGACCTCGGCAACCCGCAACTGCGCCACGAGTCGATCACCCAGATCGCCTTCAAGTGGGGCTTCGCCGACTCGGCGCACTTCAGCCGCGCGTTCAAGAAGCAGTTCGAGCTGTCGCCCAAGGACTACCGGCTGCAGCGCCAGACCGCGCACTGAGCAAAAAAAACCCGGCACAGGGCGGGTGCCGGGCGAACCGAGGCACGCGGGCCTCTGGATCAGGCGCTGGCCAGTTCCTCGCGCTGGCGGGCCAGGCTGACGCGCAGCAGCGCACGCTCCAGGCGGCGCAGCATCTCGTCGATGTTGGCGTGGCTGACCGTCAGCGCCGGCGAGAAGCGCAGGATGTGTGGCTGCGGCGCGTTGACCAGCAGCCCCTCGTCCAGCGCCGCGCGCGCCACCGCCGGCGCCGCCAGGCGCTGCAGCGGCAAGCCCCAGAGCAGGCCGTGGCCACGCAGCGGGCCGTGGCCGTGACGCCGCGCCAGCTGCGCCAGTCCCGTGCTGAGGTGCTCGCCGAGTTCACGCACCTGCTCGAGGAAGCCCGGCTCCAGCACCGTCTGCAGCACCGCCAGGCCGGCGGCCAGCATCAGCGCGTTGCCGTGGTAGGTGCCGCCCTGCTCGCCCGGTTCCTGGCAGCAGGCGTTGCCGCGCGCCAGCACGGCGGCCAGCGGCACGCCGCCGCCGAGGCCCTTGCCGAGGGTGACGATGTCGGCGCGCACGCCGTACAGCTCCTCGGCGAGCAGCGCGCCGCAGCGGCCCATGCCGGTCTGCACCTCGTCGAGGATCAGCAGCACGCCGCGCGCACGGCACAGGCGCTCGGCGCCCTGCAGGTAGTCGAGGGCCGCCGGGATCACGCCGGCCTCGCCCTGCACCGGCTCGAGCAGCACCGCCACGGTGTGCGCGTCGATCGCCTGGGCCAGCGCCTCGAGATCGTTGTACGCCACCTTCTCGAAGCCCGGCAGCTTGGGTTCGAACAGCTGCTGGAAGGCCGGCTTGCCGGAGGCGGACATGGCGCCCAGGGTGCGGCCGTGGAAGCTGTGCCGCGCGGTGACGATGGTGAAGGCGCCGTCGCGGTGGCGCTGGCCCCACTTGCGCGCCAGCTTGATCGCCCCCTCGCAGGCTTCGGCGCCGCTGTTGAGGAAGTAGGCCTGGTCGCTGCCGGTGGCCTCGCACAGGCGCCCGGCCAGCTTGAGCAGGCCCGGGTGGTAGTAGGCCGCGCCGGGGTTGAGCAGGCGCTCGGCCTGGCGCTGCAGGGCCTCGACCACCACCCGCGGGCTGTGGCCGAGGCTGTTGACCGCCCAGCCCTGGGTGAAGTCGAGGTAGGCACGGCCCTCGCTGTCCCACAGCCAGGAACCCTGGCCGCGCACGAACACCTGTTCGGGACGCGCGACGCTGGGCATCAGGCGCAGGCTGGCCAGTTCGTCGTCACGCATGGCCGGCCTCCTCGCTGGCCTGCGGGATCGGCGCCGCGCGGCCGTACAGGCGCATCTGCCAGTCCTCGCGCTCGCCGCTGTCCAGGCGCTGCGCGGCGATGCGCCGCCAGCCCACCGCCAGCGCCTCGCAGGCGAGCATCCGGCGCAGCGCAGCGCGCTCCAGCGGGGCATGCACGAACCAGGCGAGCAACTGCGCCACGCTCAGCTCGGGATAGTGGCGCTGCACCAGCCGCAGCGGCGCCCGGGTGTCGACCGGGCCGGGGCGCAGTACGCGGTAGTGCCAGCCGCAGCGGCCGCTGTCCTGCAGCAGCGCCGGCAGCTCGGCGAGGTTCCAGCGCCGCGCCAGGCGGTAGTCGGGCAGGCAGGGCTGGCTGACCTCGAGCAGCGCCTCGCCCCAGCGCACCAGGTCGCCGACGCAGACGTCGGCCTCGACCAGGCCGAAGGTGGAGAGATTCTCGCCGCAGGCGGCCGGGCGCCACTTGCGCAGCGGGAAACGCTTGCGCCAGTGGCGGTAGTGTTCGGCCGGGTAATGCAGCAGGGCGCAGTCGGCGTCGCCCGGATGGCGCTGGCGGGCCAGGCTGTCGCCGGGCAGGCCGTCGCTGCCCAGCCAGAGTTCGCCGGCGATGCGCACCACCTCGCCGCCGCTGGACGGCGCGCCGCACAATTGTTCGACTTTGCCTATGAAAACTTCGCGGATCGGCATGCTGGGCATGGAGCGGATCACCTGTCTGCACCTGATGGGCGCTAGACTAGGGCGCGACCGGATCGCCGGCCATTTCGATTTTCCAGCATCTCTAATAAGTTCTGCTTATGGATTTTCGCCAGCTTCGCTATTTCGTCGCGCTCTACGAGGAAGGCCACGTCGGCCGCGCCGCCGAGCGCCTGAGCATTTCCCAGCCGGCGCTGTCGCAGCAGATCCGCCAACTGGAGGGCGAGCTGGAAGTGGCGCTGTTCCAGCGCAGCGGCAAGCGCCTGCTGCCGGCGCCGGCGGCGCACACCCTCTACCACCACGCCGTGCCGCTGCTCGACGGCCTGGCGCGCAGCCGCGAGGCGATGCGCGCGTTCCGCGGCCAGGCGCCGCGCAGCCTGGCCATCGGCGTGCTGCAGACGGTCAACGCCAGCCTGGTGCCGCTGCTGCTCGAGCGCCTGCGCGCGCTGCAGCCGCAGCTGGTGGTGCAGATCTACGAACTGTCGGGGATCGACATCGAGCGGCGCCTGCTCACCGGCAGCCTGGACGTCGGCATCGGCTTCCTGCCGCCGCGCCAGCCCGGCCTGCACAGCCTGCTGCTCTACGAGGACGAGCTGCAGCTGGTGATCCCCGCCGACCACCCGCTGCGCGAGTTCAGGAAGGTGTCGCTGGCGCAGGCCGCCGAACTGCCGATGCTGCTGCTCGGCGAGGAGTTCCGCATCCGCCAGATCTGGCAGGAGCAGCTGGCCGCCATCGGCCGTCGGCCGCGGGTGCAGGCCGAACTCAACCAGATGAACGGCATCCTCGACAGCCTGCCGCACAGCCAGCTGGCCTCGGTGCTGCCCGGCCGCGCCCGCCAGGTGCAGGGCCACGAGCAGTTGCTGTGGAAGCCGCTCAGCGAGCCGCGCGTGCCGTTGCAGGTGGGGCTGGTGTATCGCGACGCGCAGCGCCAGCAGGCGACCCTGGAACTGCTGCGCTCGGTGCTGGAGGGCGGGGGATGAGCTGGCCGGCTGCCGACCAGCGGACTGGCGCGGCGCCCGGTCTGGCGGGGGCAGGCGAGGCGGTCAGTCGCCGGCCGGACTGGCGAGGGCGAAAAACGCGCCGCAAAAAAGAAACCCCGCCGAGGCGGGGTTCTTGCAGACCGTGTCCTGACATCCATAATCGCCCCACCTTCCTGGTGGGATCCCTGTAATCCGTGTTCTGATTCGCGCTTCCTGCGCCAAGTCCAGATGTGCTCAGATTAGTCCCGGAGTACCCGCAAGCCTAGAGCGGTTATTCCCCGCGTTGTGTAAGCCAATGCTTACATGTCAGCCCATCCTGTTTCAGAACTGAAACGGCTGCAGTTCGTAGAGTGACGCACTGCCGGCGCGCACCGCCACGGCCAGCGCCTGGCTGCGCGGCAGCAGACGGGCGAAGTAGAAGCGCGCGGTGGCCAGCTTGGCGACGTGGAAATCGTCGCCCTGCCCCAGCGCCGCCGCGGCCATGCGCGCCCACAGCCAGGCGAAGGCGGTGTAGCCGAACAGGTGCAGGTACTCCACCGCCGCGGCGCCGATCTCGCGGGCATCCTCGCCGCCCCGGGCGATCAGCCACTCGCTGACCTCGTCGAGGCGGTCCAGCGCCTGCGCCAGCGGCACGCTGAACTCGGCCAGTTCGGGGCCGGCCGCGGCGATGAAGGCGCGCACCTCGGCGCTGAACGGCCGGTACAGCGCGCCGTCGCTGCCGACCAGCTTGCGCCCGGCCAGGTCGAGGGCCTGGATGCCGTTGGTGCCTTCGTAGATCTGGGTGATGCGCACGTCGCGCACCAGCTGCTCCTGGCCCCACTCGCGGATGTAGCCGTGGCCGCCGTACACCTGCTGGCCGAGCACGCAGACCTCGAGGCCGAGGTCGGTGAGGAAGGCCTTGGCCACCGGGGTGAGCAGCGCCACCAGGGCCTCGGCGCGTTCGCGCTCGGCGGCATCGGCGGCGTATTTCGCCGCATCCAGCTGCAGCGCCACGTAGCTGGAGAAGGCCCGCCCGCCCTCGGTGAGCGCCTTCATGGTCAGCAGCATGCGCCGCACGTCGGGGTGCTCGATGATCGGGTCGGCCGGCTGCTGCGGCGCCTGCACGCCGTGCGGGGCACGGCTCTGCAGGCGCTCGCGGGCGTAGGCCAGCGCGTTCTGGTACGAACGCTCGCCGGCCGCCAGGCCCTGGATGCCGACCGCCAGGCGCTCGTAGTTCATCATGGTGAACATGGCGGCGAGGCCCTTGTGCGGCTCGCCGATCAGCCAGGCCGTCGCGCCGTCGTAGTTCATCACGCAGGTGCTGGCGCCGCGGATGCCCATCTTGTGCTCGATCGAGCCGCAGCTGACGGCGTTGCGCGCGCCGAGGCTGCCGTCGGCATTCACCAGCAGCTTGGGCACCAGGAACAGCGAGATGCCGCGCGAGCCGGCCGGCGCGTCGGGCAGGCGGGCCAGCACCAGGTGGACGATGTTGGCGGTGAGATCCTGCTCGCCGCCGGTGATGAAGATCTTGCTGCCGCTGAGCCGGTAGCTGCCATCGGCCTGCGGCTCGGCGCGGCTGCGGATCAGGCCGAGGTCGGTGCCGGCGTGCGGCTCGGTCAGGCACATCACCCCGGCCCACTCGCCGCTGTACAGCCTGGGCAGATACCGCGCCTTGAGCGCCTCGTCGGCATGCGCGCTCAGCTCCAGGCAGGCGCCGGCGGTGAGCATCGGGTAGAGGGCGAAGGCCAGGTTGGCCGAGTTGAGCATCTCCTCGACCTGCGCGCCGAGCGCCTTGGGCATGCCCAGGCCGCCATGCTGCGGATCGCCGCAGATGCCCAGCCAGCCGCCTTCGGCCCAGGCCCGCCAGGCCGCCGGGAAGCCGGCCGGGGTGCGCACCGCGCCGTCCTGCCAGTGGCAGCCCTCCTCGTCGCCGCTGCGGTTGAGCGGGGCGATGCTGGCGGCGGTCAGCTTGCCGGCCTCCTCCAGCACGGCCGCCAGGGTTTCACTATCCGCCACGCCGGCCAGCGCCGGCATCCGCGCCCACTGGGCAGGGGCGTCGAGGACCTCCTCGAGGACGAAGCGCATGTCGCGCAGGGGAGCCTGGTAGTCGGCCATCGGTGCATTCCTCGCGTGATGCTTGTTGTTTCCCTGGTAGGGGCGAATTCATTCGCCTGACAGTACCGCGTGGGCGAATGAATTCGCCCCTACAGGCGCCTCAATGGCCGAGCTCGAACTCCTCCTCGGCCATCGCCATCAGGCTGGCGGCGCCGGCCTGGATGCAGGCGACGTGGCTGCGGGTGCGCGGCAGGATGCGCTGGTAGTAGAAGCGCGCGGTGTGCAGCTTGGCGCGGTAGAAGGCTGCCTCGCCGCTGCCGGCGGCCAGCTTTTCCTGGGCCACGCGCGCCATGTCGGCCCAGAAGTACGCCAGGCAGGCGTAGCCGGAGTACATCAGGTAGTCCACCGCCGCGGCGCCGACCTCCTCGCGGTCCTGCATGGCCTGCATGCCGATCCGCAGGGTCAGTTCGCCCCACTCCTTGTTCAGCTGCGCCAGCGGCGCGACGAACTCGGCCAGCTGCGCATCGCCCTCGTGGGCCTTGCAGAACCTGTGTACCACCCTGGTGAAGGCCTTGAGCGTCTCGCCCTGGGTCAGCAGCACCTTGCGCCCGAGCAGGTCGAGCGCCTGGATGCCGGTGGTGCCCTCGTACAGCAGCGCGATGCGGCTGTCGCGGGCGTTCTGCTCCATGCCCCACTCGGCGATGTAGCCGTGGCCGCCGAACACCTGCATGCCCAGGCTGGCGCTCTCGAAGCCGGTCTCGGTGGCGAAGGCCTTGGCGATCGGGGTGAGGAAGGCCAGCAGGGTGTCGGCCTCCTGCTTCGCCGCCTCGTCGCTGCTGTAGCGCACCACGTCGACCAGCTTGGCGGCGTAGTAGATCAGCGCGCGGTTGCCCTCGGCGAAGGCCTTGATGGTCAGCAGCATGCGCCGCACGTCGGGGTGGACGATGATCGGATCGGCCGGCTTGTCCGGCGCCTTGGCTCCGCTCAGTGCGCGCATCTGCAGGCGCTCGCGGGCGTACTTCAGCGCGCCCTGGAAGGCCACCTCGGCGTGCGCCAGGCCCTGCAGCGCAGTGCCGATGCGCGCGGTGTTCATGAAGGTGAACATGCACTTGAGGCCTTCGTTGGCCGGGCCGATCAGGTAGCCGGTGGCGCCGTCGAAGTTCATCACGCAGGTGGCGTTGCCGTGGATGCCCATCTTGTGTTCCAGCGAGCCGCAGGACAGTGCGTTGCGCTGACCGAGGCCGCCGTCCGCCGCGGGCAGGAACTTGGGCACGATGAACAGCGAGATGCCCTTGGTGCCTTCGGGGGCGTCGGGCAGGCGGGCGAGGACGATGTGCACGATGTTCTCCGCCAGATCGTGCTCGCCGGCGGAGATGAAGATCTTGGTGCCGCTGATCCGGTAGCTGCCGTCGGCCTGCGGCTCGGCGCGGGTGCGCAGCAGGCCGAGGTCGGAGCCGCACTGCGGCTCGGTCAGGCACATGGTGCCGGTCCACTCGCCGGACACCAGCCTGGGCAGGTAGGTGGCCTGCTGCTCGGTGCTGCCGTGCGCCGACAGGGTGTTCATCGCGCCGTGGGCCAGCCCCGGATACATGCCCCAGGCCCAGTTGGCCTCGCCGACCAGCTCGCTGACCACCAGCCCCAGCGACTCCGGCAGGCCCTGGCCGCCGTGCTCCGGCTCGTGGGCCAGGCTCGGCATGCCCAGCTCGACGTACTGGCGGTAGGCCTCCTTGAAACCGCTCGGGGTCTTCACCCCCTCGGCCGTCCAGGTGCAGCCCTCGAGGTCGCCGACCCGGTTGAGCGGCGCCAGCACCTCCTCGCAGAACTGCGCGGTCTGCTCGAGGATGGCGTCGACCACGTCGGGGGTGGCGTCCTGGCAGGCGGGCAGGCTCTGGTAGTGCTGCGGGTAGCCGAGCAGCTCGTCGCGGACGAAACGCAGGTCGCGCAGGGGGGCATGGTACTCGGGCATGGTGATCGTCCTCTGAAAACCTTTTGTTGTCGTTCAGGGACAGTATGACCGATCGGCCCCGCCGGCAAGCCGGCGAAGGTGTAGGGGTGTTTCAGCCCAGCAGTGGCGCCAGATCGAGGTGCGCCGCCACCGTCGCCGGGGTCGCCGCCGCCAGGCGCGGCACGCGGCCGAGGCAGGGCGCCGGCAGGCGCTCGGCCAGGGTGGCGAGGTTCTCCTCCAGCCGCGAGGTGGCCGGATCGACCACGTTGGCCACCCAGCCGGCCAGGGTCAGACCGTCGTGCTCGATGGCCTCGGCGCTCAGCAGCGCATGGTTGATGCAGCCCAGGCGCACGCCGACCACCAGGATCACCGGCAGCTGCAGGGCCACCGCCAGATCGGCCAGGCTCTCGCCGCCGGCCAGCGGCACCCGCCAGCCGCCGGCGCCCTCGATCAGGCTGAAGTCGGCGCCGTGCGCCAGCACCCGGCGCACGTGCGGCAGCAGAGCGGCGACGTTGAGCTCGACGCCGACCTCGCGCGCCGCCAGGTGCGGGGCGATGGCCGGCTCGAAGGCGAACGGGTTGACCTCGGCGTAGTCCAGCGCCAGCGAGCACTCGCCGAGCAGCGCCAGCGCATCGCCGTTGCGCAATCCGTCCGGGGTGCGCTGGCAGTCGGAAGCCACCGGCTTGGCCGCCGCGGTGGACAGCCCGCGCTGGCGCGCGGCGTGCAGCAGGCCGGCGGCCACGGTGGTCTTGCCGATCTCGGTGTCGGTGCCGGCGATGAAGAAGGCGGCGCTCATGGTGGTGATCCTCGCGGTACGAATTCAGGGCATGCCACCGGCGTATCGGTGGAAAATCGCTGCGCGAGTTTTCCACCCTACCCAGGGCCGGCATAGGGTGGAAAACGACCGCAGGTCTTTTCCACCAGCCTGCGGCTCAGGCGTTGTCGATCGGCTCAGGGCTTGCGCAGCACCCCGTACACCACCTGCCAGCTGGCCGGCAGGCCCTGGGCGTCGCGGAAGCGCTCGTAGGCCTCGACCAGCGCGCGCACCCGCGCGCGACCGGTGAGGCCGCCGGGGCGGCCGGGGTTGAGGTTGTGCGCGCCGAGCGCCTTGAGTTCATGGGTCAGCTGGCGCAGGTCGGCGTAGTGCAACACGCGGCGTTCCGTCGCCAGTTCGAGCACTTCCAGGCCGCTGGCGGCGCACAGCGCCCGGTAGTCCTCGATGCGGCGGAAGCGGTTGACGTGGACGAAGCCGTCCACCGCCTGCCAGCTGCCCTGCAGCTCCTGCAGGGTGCCGACGCACAGGCTGCTGAAGGCCAGCACGCCGCCCGGCGCCAGCACGCGGCGCGCCTCGCCGAGCACGGCGGCGAAGTCCGCGCACCACTGCAGGGCCAGGCTGGAGAAGATCAGCTGCTGGCTGGCGCTGGCCAGCGGCAGGTGCTCGGCGTCGCCGCAGACGAACTGGGTCGCGCCACCGAGCGGGCGGGCGTGGCGCAGCATGCCCTCGGCGATGTCCAGCGCGGTGCCGCTCGCCTGCGGGAAGCGCGCGGCCAAGGCGCGGCTGAAGTGGCCGGTGCCGCTGCCCAGGTCGAGCCAGCGTTGCGGCACGAAATCGGCCGGCAGGCGCGCCAGCAGCTCGGCGCCGACCGCGCGCTGCAGTTCGGCGACGCTGTCGTAGCTGGCCGCGGCGCGCGAGAAGGAGGCGGCGACCTGGCGCTTGTCCGGCGCGACGGGAATCCGGGACTCGCTCATGCCCATCGCCCCGAAGCTCGGCCCGGGATGCGCATGGCGCACCCTACGACTGGTCGTGTCGGCTCGACCGTAGGGGACGCCGCGCACACCGAATGGGCGACGCCGGCCGGGATGCACCCAAGGTGCGCGTGGCGCACCCTACGCATCATCGGCCTCGCGGACGAATTCGGCGAGCAGCGCGGCCAGCGCCTGCGGCTGCTCAAGGACAACGGCGTGGCCGCAACCCTCCAGCAGGTCGACCTCGCCGGCCGGCAGCAGGCCCAGCAGAGCTTCGGTCGCCTCGGCCGGCACCAGCGCGTCGGCCTCGGCCAGCAGGTGCAGCTGCGGGCCGGCGAAGCTCGCCAGCGCGGCGCGGTTGTCCAGCGCGGCCAGCACGTCGAGGCCGGCGAGCAGTTGCGCCGGCGCCTGCGCCGGCAGGCCCTGCTGCAGCTGGCGGCCGAGCGCGCGGGCGTCCGCACAGCCCTGGGCGCAGAGCATGGCGAAGCGCTTGAGGGTGGTGGCGGCATCGCTGGCGCAGCCGGCGCGGAAGGCGGCGAAGGTCTCGCTGTCCATCGCCGTCGGCCAGCCGTCGCGGGCGACGAAGCAGGCGTTGCTGGCCAGGGTGACGAGGCCCGGGCAGCGCGCGCCGCGCCGCGCGGCCAGCGCGGCGGCGAGCATGCCGCCGAGCGACCAGCCGCCCAGCCAGCAGTCGGCGTCCAGGCGGGCGTCCAGCTCGGCCAGCCAGACCTCGGGATCGGCGGACTCCAGCGCCGGCAGTTCGGCCAGCTCGGCGGCCAGGCCCTGTTCGTTGAGGGCGGCGACCAGCGCTTGCAGCGCGGCCGGGCCGAGGCCCCAGCCGGGCAGCAGGATCAGTTTGCTCATGTTCATTGCTCCATCGGCGGCAGCAGGGCCTGACACTCGCCCAGCGCGGCGAGCAGGCGCTCGAGCTGCTCGAACGTGTGCGCGGCGGACAGGGTCACGCGCAGGCGCGCGGTGCCGGCCGGCACGGTGGGCGGACGGATCGCGCCGACCATCAGGCCGCGCTCGCGCAGCAGGCGGGAAAACTCGACGGCGCGGGCGCTGTCGCCGATCAGCAGCGGCTGGATCGGCGTCGGGCTGTCCATCAGGGTCAGGCCCAGCTCGGCGGCGCCGGCGCGGAAGCGTGCGATCAGCGCATTCAGGTGCTCGCGGCGCCAGCTTTCCGTGCGCAGCAGCTCGAGGCTCTTCAGGGTGGCGCAGGCCACCGCCGGCGGCTGGCTGGTGGTGTAGATGTACGGGCGGGCGAACTGGATCAGCGTCTCGATCAGTTCCTCGCTGCCGGCGACGAAGGCGCCGGCGGTGCCGAAGGCCTTGCCGAGGGTGCCGACCAGCACCGGCACGTCGTCCAGGCCGAGGCCGAAGTGCTCGACGATGCCGCCGCCGCTGGCGCCCAGCGGGCCGAAGCCGTGGGCGTCGTCGACCATCAGCCAGGCGCCCTTCTGCTTTGCCGCGGCGCACAGCGCCGGCAGGTCGGCCAGATCGCCGTCCATGCTGAACACGCCGTCGGTCACCACCAGGCTGTTGCCGCTCGCCTTGTCCAGACGGCTGGCCAGGCTGGCCGCATCGTTGTGCAGGTAGCGCGAGAAGCGCGCGCCGGAGAGCAGGCCGGCATCCAGCAGCGAGGCGTGGTTGAGGCGGTCCTCCAGCACGCTGTCGCCCTGGCCGACCAGCGCGGTGACCGCAGCGAGGTTGGCCATGTAGCCGGTGGAGAACAGCAGCGCGCGCGGCCGGCCGGTGAATTCGGCGAGCGCCTCCTCCAGCGCGTGGTGCGGCTGGCTGTGGCCGATCACCAGGTGCGAGGCGCCGCCGCCGACGCCCCATTGGGCGGCGCCGGCCTGCAGCGCGGCGATCACCTCGGGGTGGTTGGCCAGGCCGAGGTAGTCGTTGGAGCAGAAGGCCAGGAGCGGCTGGCCGTCGACCACCACTTGCGGCCCCTGCGGGCTTTCGAGCAGCGGGCGCTGGCGGAACAGGTTGTCGGCGCGGCGGGCGGCGAGACGGGCGGCGAGGTCGAAGGGCACGGCGTGGCTCCAGGCGACAAACGGCATGTAGGGGCGAATTCATTCGCCCAGGACGCGCCCAGGCGAATGAATTCGCCCCTACAGGATCAGACGGAAGCGGCGTCGTGGAACAGCTGCGAATTGCGCTGCTCGACCAGCGCCTGCTCGATGGCGGCCTGGTGCACCTCGTCGGCGTGCTCCTCGCGCGCTTCCGGCTTGATGCCCAGGCGCTGGAACAGGCGCATGTCGCGGTCGGCCTCGGGGTTGCCGGTGGTCAGCAGCTTCTCGCCGTAGAAGATCGAGTTGGCACCGGCGAGGAAGGCCAGCGCCTGCATCTGGTCGTTCATCTGCTCGCGGCCGGCGGACAGGCGCACGTGCGACTTGGGCATGAGGATGCGCGCCACCGCCAGGGTGCGGATGAAGTCGAACGGATCGACGTCCTCGGCCTCGGCCAGCGGGGTGCCCTTGACCTTGACCAGCATGTTGATCGGCACCGACTCCGGGTGCTCGGGCAGGTTGGCCAGCTGGATCAGCAGGCCCAGGCGGTCGTCCAGCGACTCGCCCATGCCGAGGATGCCGCCGGAGCAGATCTTCATGCCCGCCTCGCGCACGTAGGACAGGGTCTGCAGGCGCTCGGCGTAGGTGCGGGTGGTGATGATGTTGCCGTAGAACTCCGGCGAGGTGTCGAGGTTGTGGTTGTAGTAGTCGAGGCCGGCGTCGGCCAGGGCCATGGTCTGCTCCTGGCTGAGGGTGCCGAGGGTCATGCAGGTCTCAAGGCCCATGGCCTTGACGCCCTTGACCATCTCCAGCACGTAGGGCATGTCCTTGGCGCTCGGGTGCTTCCACGCCGCGCCCATGCAGAAGCGGCTCGAGCCGATGGCCTTGGCCTCGGCGGCGGCCTGGAGGACCTTCTGCACCTCCATCAGCTTTTCCTTGTCGAGGCCGGTGTTGTAGTGGCCGGACTGCGGGCAGTACTTGCAGTCTTCCGGGCAGGCGCCGGTCTTGATCGACAGCAGGGTCGACACCTGCACCTCGTTGGCGTTGAAGTGCTGGCGGTGCACGCCCTGGGCCTGGAAGATCAGATCGTTGAACGGCTGGGTGAACAGGGCGCGGACTTCGTCGAGGGTCCAGTCGTGGCGCAGGGAAGCGGTGGCACTCATCGGGCGGTGTTCCTTGTCATGCAGGCTGAACGCCCTGCTAGAGTGGCGGGGCGGCACGGATGCCGCATCTTCTCCGGGCGGCGGAGAAGATGTCAACTGCAGGGCAGCGCATGGTTTACCAGTGGATAAAAAACAGCCAGTTCGACCTGGGCGCCGCGTTGCGCCGGCTGCGGCTCGCCGCCGGTCCCGCCGCCTGCCTGCTCTGCGACCTGCACGCCGACACCAGCCACGCCCTGTGCGGCGCCTGCCAGGACGAACTGCCCTGGCTCGGCGCGCACTGCAGCGTCTGCGCCCTGCCGCTGCCGGCGGCGGGCCTGACCTGCGCCCACTGCCTGCGCCGCCCGCCGAACTTCGCCCGGGTCGAGGCGCCATGGCGCTACGCCTTCCCGGTCGATGCGCTGATCACCCGTTTCAAGCACCAGAGCGCCTGGCCGCTCGGCCGCCTGCTCGCCGGACTGCTCGCCGAGCACCTGCGCCACGCCCATCTGGAAGGGCTGCCCAGGCCCGAGCTGCTGCTGCCGGTGCCGCTGGCCCGCGCGCGCCTGCGCCGGCGCGGCTTCAACCAGGCGGCGCTGCTCGCCCGCTGGCTGGGCGAGGCCCTGCGCATGGAGGTGCGCGAGGATCTCGTGCTGCGCCCGCAGGACACCGCCGCCCAGCAGGGCCTGGACGCCGCCGCGCGCAAGCGCAACCTGCGCGGCGCCTTCGCCCTGAGCGACGCGCCGGCCGTGGCCGGCCGCCATGTGGCGCTGGTCGACGACGTGCTGACCACCGGCGCCACCGTCGAGGCGCTGGCGCGCCTGCTGCGCCGGGCGGGCGCGACGCGGGTCGACATCTATTGTCTGGCGCGTACCCCGGCGCCGGACTGAAGGACGGCCGCTGCTGGGCTACGCTTGGCGCAGAGGGAACGCATCAGCCATCAGGTCGGGGGAACAAAAGCCATGAGCATCGTCCACTGCCGCGAATGCCATCAGGAAGTCGAGCGCCACGCGCGGATCTGCCCGCACTGCAACGCGGAGATCCCCGGCGAGGGCAAGCTGCTGCTGACCGCCAAGTACTGCCTGTTCTTCGTGATCCTCGGCGCATTGATGTACGCCCTGTTCAACTTCATCGGCGGCTGAAGCGACTGCCACGGGGTACACTCCAGGGTCATCGATCTGGAGCCCGTCATGAGCCACCCCTTCTCCGCCCTCACCCCCGACCTGGTGCTGGACGCCGTGGAAAGCCTCGGCTTTCTCAGCGACGCCCGCGTGCTGGCGCTGAACAGCTACGAGAACCGCGTCTACCAGGTCGGCATCGAGGGCGAGGCGCCGCTGATCGCCAAGTTCTACCGCCCCGGGCGCTGGAGCGATGCGGCGATCCGCGAGGAGCACGCCTTCAGTTTCGAGCTGGAGGCGCACGAGGTGCCGGTGGTGGCGCCGCTGCAGGTCGGCGGCGACAGCCTGTTCGCGCACGCCGGCTTCCGCTTCGCGCTGTTCCCGCGCCGCGGCGGCCACGCGCCGGAGCCGGGCGATCTGGACCAGCTGTACCGCTTCGGCCAGCTGCTCGGCCGCCTGCACGCGATCGGCGCCAGCCGGCCGTTCCAGCACCGCGAGACGCTGACGGTGGCCAACTTCGGCCATGAGTCGCTGGCGACCCTGCTGGACGGCGGCTTCGTCCCCGCCAGCCTGCGCCCGGCCTACGCGTCGGTGGCGCGCGACCTGCTGGCGCGCCTGGATGAACTGTTCGCCCGCATCGACTACACCCCGATCCGCCTGCACGGCGACTGCCACCCCGGCAACCTGCTGTACCGCGACGAACGCTTCCACATCGTCGACCTCGACGACTGCCGCATGGGCCCGGCGGTGCAGGACCTGTGGATGCTGCTGGCCGGCGAGCGCCAGGAACGCCTGCGCCAGATCGCCGAGCTGATCGACGGCTACCAGGAGTTCCACGACTTCGCGCCGCGCGAGCTGGCGCTGATCGAGGGCCTGCGCAGCCTGCGCCTGATCCACTACAGCGCCTGGCTGGCGCGGCGCTGGGACGATCCGGCGTTTCCGCCGAGCTTTTCCTGGTTCGGCAGCGAACGCTACTGGGGCGAGCAGGTGCTGACCCTGCGCGAGCAACTGGCGGCGCTCGACGAGGAGCCGCTGCGGCTCTGGTGACTGTAAGGAAAAGCTGACGGCCACTTGCCGACCGGTCCCCCGCAGGTCGCCTGCACGACAGACAGTCCCGGCGCCCGGCACTAGAATGGTGCGACAAATTACTTAGCTTCCTAATATTCAGGAGCCTGCATGACTACCGTCAACCCGCGCCGCGGGTATCTGCTCGGACTGACCGCCTATGTGATCTGGGGCCTGTTTCCGCTCTACTTCAAGCTGCTGGCGAGCATTCCCGCGCTGGAGATCGTCGTCCACCGCGTGCTGTGGTCGGCGCTCGGCGCCGGCCTGCTGCTGCTGCTGTGGAAGCACCCCGGCTGGTGGCGCGAGCTGCGCGACAACCCCGGCCGCTTAGGCGTGCTGACCCTATCCGGTCTGCTGATCGCCGCCAACTGGCTGATCTACGTATGGGCGGTGAACAACGCGCACATGGTCGAGGCCAGCCTGGGCTACTACATCAACCCGCTGATCAACGTGCTGCTTGGCCTGCTGCTGCTCGGCGAGCGCCTGCGCCGCCTGCAGTGGCTGGCGGTGGGGCTGGCCGCCATCGGCGTCGCCCAGCAGGTCTGGCAGCTCGGCAGCCTGCCCTGGGTGTCGCTGCTGCTGGCACTGTCGTTCGCCTTCTACGGCCTGCTGCGCAAGCGCGCTCCGGTGGCGGCGCTGCCCGGTCTGGCGGTGGAGACCTGGCTGCTGCTGCCGCTGGCGCTCGGCTGGCTGTGGCTGCACCCGGACGCCAACAGCAGCCAGCAGGCCTTCTGGGGCAGTTCGCAGGCGCTGTGGCTGCTGATGGCCGGGCCGGTGACCGTGCTGCCGCTGCTGTGCTTCAACGCCGCCGCCCGCCACCTGCCCTACGCCACCCTGGGCTTCCTGCAATATCTGGCGCCGACCCTGGTGCTGCTGCAGGCGGTGTTCTTCTTCGGCGAGACGCTGGAACCGGCCCGGCTGCTGGCCTTCGCCTGCATCTGGGCCGCGCTGGTGGTGTACAGCCTGGATGCCGGCCTGGCCCTGCGCCGCGCCTGATCTTTTTTCGCGCAAACCCGTGCAGGCCGCGCCGGCCGTGGCCTGCACGGCCTTGCCCCAAGCTTATCCACACGCCGATCCCCACCGATTGTGCACAAGGCGACTGCTCAGAAAATCGCCAGTCGCCCGCCAGACCCCGCCGCTGCTGCGCCCCGGCCATCCATCCCGAGCTTATCCACAGGCTGATCCCCCGCCACGGTGGAAAAGCCCTCGCACACCTCGCCGCAAGCACCTGTACAAGAAATGATCAGCGCGCTGTATCACCCGCCAGCCGTGGCTCGCAGCAAGCTGCCCGCAGTTTGTCCACACCCTGATCCACGCCCGGTGTGGACAACCGCTGGCCTGTGTACAACGTGAAAACCAGCCGCCGGGACGACTTATCCCCAGCCGCCGAGGCGCTGATCGCACAAAAAACCGCCAACACCCGGCAGAGCCCGCCGGCAGTGGCGTGCAGAGAGGACTCCAGAGCTTATCCACAGGCGCATCCACGTCCACCGTGCATAACCCCGCCGGATCCGCTCAAAAATCGATCAATCGCCTGCAGGCCACGTGGCGCCTGGGCTGCAGCGGTCTACCCAAGGCTTGTCCACAGCCCCGTCCACGCCGAACGGGGACAAGCGGGCGACGACCGCCAGCGCACCGTCACGCGCCCGTCCCCGGCGGTGGATAAACTCACCGCCGCCGCGCCTGTGGAAAAGCCGCCGGCAGGCCTTGAGTAGCGGTTTTGCCCGACTTTTGTCGAAGGCCGGCCGGCCTTCGTGCATTTCCCGAACGGCATCATGTAGTATGGCGCGGCTCGGACTACATAACGGCGTGGCCGCGGTCCGACGCGACTCCCAACAGAGTGAGGCAAGCAATGACTGAACGCGTCCAAGTCGGTGGCCTGCAGGTCGCCAAAGCCCTTTACGACTTCGTCACCAACGAGGCCATTCCCGGTACCGGCGTGTCCGCCGACCAATTCTGGGCTGGCGCCGACCGCGTGATCCACGACCTGGCGCCGAAGAACCGCGCCCTGCTGGCCAAGCGTGACGAGATCCAGGCCAAGATCGACGCCTGGCACCAGGCCCGTGCCGGCCAGGGCCACGACGCGGTCGCCTACAAGGCCTTCCTGCAGGAGATCGGCTACCTGCTGCCCGAGCCGGAAGATTTCGCCGCCACCACCGAGAACGTCGACGACGAGATCGCCCGCATGGCCGGTCCGCAGCTGGTGGTGCCGATCATGAACGCGCGCTTCGCGCTGAACGCCGCCAACGCCCGCTGGGGCTCGCTGTACGACGCCCTGTACGGCACCGACGCGATTCCGGAAGCCGACGGCGCCGAGAAAGGCGCCGGCTACAACCCGGTGCGCGGCGCCAAGGTCATCGCCTTCGCCCGCGACTTCCTCAACGAGGCCGCGCCGCTGGAAGGCGCTTCCCACGTCGACGCCACCGGCTACGCCATCGACGGCGGCAAGCTGGTCGTCAGCCTGGCCAACGGCGGCAGCGCCGGCCTGCAGAACCCGGCCCAGCTGATCGGCTTCCAGGGCGAGGCGAGCGCGCCCAAGGCCGTGCTGCTCAAGCACAACGGCCTGCACTTCGAGATCCAGATCGACCGCAACAGCCCGATCGGCAAGACCGACGCAGCCGGCGTGAAGGACGTGCTGATGGAAGCCGCGCTGACCACCATCATGGACTGCGAGGACTCGGTCGCCGCGGTCGACGCCGAAGACAAGGTCATCGCCTACAAGAACTGGCTGGGCCTGATGAAGGGCGATCTGGCCGAGGAAGTGGCCAAGGGCGGCAGCACCTTCACCCGCACCATGAACCCGGACCGCGAGTACACCGCCGTCGACGGCAGCGCGCTGACCCTGCACGGCCGCTCCCTGCTGTTCGTGCGCAACGTCGGTCACCTGATGACCAACGACGCGATCATCGACCAGCAAGGTTTCGAGGTGCCGGAAGGCATCATGGACGGCCTGGTCACCAGCCTGATCGCCGTGCACAACCTGATCGGCAACACCAGCCGCAAGAACACCCGCACCGGCTCGGTGTACATCGTCAAGCCGAAGATGCACGGTCCGGAAGAAGTCGCCTTCACCAACGAGCTGTTCGGCCGCATCGAGGACGTCCTCGGCCTGGCGCGCAACACCCTCAAGGTCGGCATCATGGACGAGGAGCGCCGCACCACCGTCAACCTCAAGGCGTGCATCAAGGCCGCCCGCGAGCGCGTGGTGTTCATCAACACCGGCTTCCTCGACCGCACCGGTGACGAGCTGCACACCTCCATGGAAGCCGGCGCGATGATCCGCAAGGGCGAGATGAAGAACGCCGCCTGGATCAAGGCCTACGAGAACTGGAACGTCGACATCGGCCTGGCCACCGGCCTGTCCGGCCGCGCCCAGATCGGCAAGGGCATGTGGGCCATGCCGGACCTGATGGCCGCCATGCTCGAGCAGAAGATCATCCACCCGCTGGCCGGCGCCAACACCGCCTGGGTACCGTCGCCGACCGCCGCCGCGCTGCACGCCCTGCACTACCACAAGGTCGACGTGTTCGCCCGCCAGCAGGAGCTGGCCAGCCGCGCGCGCGCCTCGCTGGACGACATCCTGAGCATCCCGCTGGCCCAGAACACCAACTGGTCCGCCGAGGAGATCCAGAACGAGCTGGACAACAACGCCCAGGGCATCCTCGGCTACGTGGTGCGCTGGATCGACCAGGGCGTCGGCTGCTCCAAGGTGCCGGACATCAACGACGTCGGCCTGATGGAAGACCGCGCCACCCTGCGCATCTCCAGCCAGCACATCGCCAACTGGCTGCGCCACGGCGTGTGTACCGAAGCCCAGGTGCGCGAGACCTTCGAGCGCATGGCCCTGGTGGTCGATCGTCAGAACGCCAACGACCCGCTGTACCGTCCGATGGCGCCGAACTTCGACGACAACATCGCCTTCCAGGCCGCCCTCGAGCTGTGCATCGAAGGCACCAAGCAGCCCAACGGCTACACCGAGCCGGTGCTGCACCGCCGTCGTCGCGAGTTCAAGGCCAAGAACGGTCGCTGATCCCGCCGGCAAGCCGGGAGCGCCTCGCGCTCCCCTTCACAACGCGCCGCGCTCCCTCGGGAGGCGGCGCGTTGTGTTTTAGGCCAAAGGCCGATTGCCAGCGCCGGCCGCGCCGTCTAGCGTGACGGGACGGGACCTGACAGCCCCCACTTCGGAGATCTGCCATGCGTCGTTTACGTGCCCTGCTCGGCCTGCCTCTGCTGTTCGCCGGCGTCACCGCCCAGGCCGCCGATTGCGGCCCGCTGCTGGAAGGCAGCCTGCCGGCACTGCGCGGCAAGCAGGCCATCGACCTGTGTCGCTTCGCCGGCAAGCCGCTGCTGGTGGTCAACACCGCCAGCCACTGCGGCTTCACCGGCCAGTTCAAGGGCCTTGAGGCGCTCTACCAGCGCTACCGCGGCCAGGGCCTGGAGATCCTCGGCGTGCCCTCCGACGACTTCCGTCAGGAGGCCGACGACCTCGAGGAGACCGCCACCGTCTGCTACGTCAACCACGGGGTGACTTTCACCATGACCGCGCCGCAGCCGGTCACCGGCGAGAATGCCATCCCGCTGTTCCGCAACCTCGCCGCGCAGAGCGGGCCGCCGCGCTGGAACTTCTACAAGTACGTGATCGACCGCCAGGGCAAGGTGGTGGCCAGCTTCTCCAGCTTCACCGGGCCGGACGATGCGCAGCTGCTGGCGGCGGTGGAAAAGGCCATCGCCTCGCAACCCTGAGTGCAGCAACCCTGTCGCAGATCAGGGGCTGCACCAGGCCTGTGCGCGGATCATGCAAGGATTCCCCCGGAGAAACACGAGATGAGCAAGAACGATGGATTCGCGGACGTCGGCAAGACCGCCGTGCTGCAGAACATCCAGGGCACCATGCACTTCCTGCTGCGCTACGCCCCGTTCAACCAGATGGAGCTCAGCCATCTGGCGCAGATGGTCGAGCAGTGCCGTCTGCGCTTCTACGCCGCCGGCGACCCCATCGTCGGTCCCGGCGACGGCAAGATCGAGCACGTCTACATCGTCAAGCAGGGGCTGGTGCTCGGCCAGCGCCCGACCCTGAACGGCGAGGGCATGGAGACCACCCAGGAGATCGCCCCGGGCGAGTGCTTCCCGGTGGCGGCCATGGTCAGCGAGCGGGCCACGCGCAGCCACTACATCGCCGCCGAGGACACCTTCTGCCTGCAGCTCGGCCGCGCCGCCTTCACCCACACCTACAACCAGTCGGCCGCCTTCCGCGACTTCGCCCTGCGCGGGGTCAGCAGCCTGGTCGGCCAGGTGCAGCAGCAGGTGCAGCTGCAGGCCGCGGAAACCCTCGGCGCCCAGTATTCGCTGGAAACCCGGCTGAACATCCTCGCCTCCGCCCACCCGGTGACCTGCCGCAGCGGCATCAGCCTGCGCGATGCGGTGAAGCTGATGCACGAGCATCACGTCGGCAGCCTGGTGATGGTCGACGACAGCCAGTATCCGATCGGCATCTTCACCCTGCGCGACCTGCGCCGGGTGATCGCCGACGGCAGCGGCGACCTGCAGCAGCCGCTCGACGAGCTGATGACCCCCGATCCCATCCACCTGCCGCCGACCGCCACCGCCTTCGACGCGGCGCTGACCATGACCCAGCGGCGCATCGCCCACATCTGCGTGGTGGAGATGGGTCGGCTGGTCGGCGTGCTGTCCGAGCGCGACCTGTTCTCCCTGCAGCGCGTCGACCTGGTGCATCTGGCGCGCACCATCAGCGCGGCTCCGCGGATCGACGCCCTGGTCGAGCTGCGCGAGGAGATCGCCCACCTGGTCGACAACATGCTCGCCCACGGCGCCAACACCGAGCAGCTGACCCACATCATCACCCTGCTCAACGACCACACCGTGGCACGGGTCATCGAGCTGATGATCGCCGAGCACGGCGACCCCGGCGTGCCCTTCACCTGGCTGGTGTTCGGCAGCGAGGGGCGCCGCGAGCAGGCGCTGCTCACCGACCAGGACAACGGCATCCTGTTCGAGGCCGCCAGCCCCGAGGAGGCCGAACGGATCCGCCAGCGCCTGCTGCCGCTGGCGCAGCGGATCAACGAGGCGCTGGATCGCTGCGGCTTCGCCCTGTGCAACGGCAACATCATGGCCGGCAATCCGGAGCTGTGCCTGTCGCGCCAGGAATGGCTGCGGCGTTTCAGCGGCATGATCCAGAGCCCGACCCGCGACAACCTGATGCACTCGTCGATCTACTTCGACCTGCGACCGGTGTGGGGGCCCGGCGAAGGCTGCCGGCAGCTGCAGGAGGCACTGCTCGAGATGATCGCCGCCAACAGCCTGTTCCAGCACATGATGGCGGCCAACGCCCTGCGCCATCCGCCACCCATCGGCCGCTTCCGCGACTTCATCGTCGCCAGCCGCGGCGCCGACAAGGACACCCTGGACCTCAAGGTGGAGGGGCTGATGCCCTTCGTCGAGGGCGTGCGCATCCTCGCCCTGGCCCATGGCATCGACGAGTGCAACACCCTCGAGCGCCTGCGCCAGCTGGGCGCGCGCGGCATCCTCAAGGCACAGGATGCCGCCGCCTACGAGGAGGCCTATCACTTCATCCAGCTGACCCGCATGCAGCTGCACCAGCGCCAGGAGCGGGCCGGCCAGCCGCTGAGCAACCGCCTCGACCCCGACACCCTCAATCAACTGGACCGGCGCATCCTGCGCGAGTCCTTCCGCCAGGCCCAGCGCCTGCAGAACAGCCTGAGCGTGCGCTACCAGCTATGAACCTGATCCGAGCCCTGTTCGCCCGGCTGCAGCGCCGCCACCTGGCGCTCGACGACACCCAGCGCCAGCGCCTGAAGGCGCTGCCGCCGCCGCCCTCCCTGGCCACTCCGCTGCACCGGCAGCGCTTCGTGGTGCTCGACCTGGAAACCACCGGCCTCAACCTCAACCGCGACATCGTCATCTCGATCGGCGCGGTGACCATCGAGGACGGCGCCATCGACATGGCCCAGCAGTTCGAGTGCACCCTGCGCCGTCAGGTCAAGGTCAACGAGGCCGTGCTGATCCATGGCATCGCGCCCAGCGAGCTGGCCAGCGGCGAACCGCCGGTCGAGGCCCTGCTCAGCTTCATGGAGTTCGCCGCCGACAGCGTGATGCTGGCCTTCCACGCGCCCTTCGACCAGCGCATGCTGGCCCGCGCGCTGAAGCACGAGCTGGGCTACACCCTGGAAAACCAGTTCCTCGACGTCGCCGACCTGGCGCCCATGCTGTTCCCGGAAGTGCTGACCCGGCGCGGCAGTCTGGATTACTGGATGAACTACTTCGGCATCGACATCGCCCAGCGCCATCACGCCTCGGCGGATGCGCTGGCCACCGCGGAAATCGCCCTGATCCTGTTCAATCGCGCCCGGCGCATGGGCATCGAGCGGGTCGACGAGCTGGCCGAACGGGTCAGGTGTTGGCAGCGTGCGCGCCAGGCGGCGCTCAACTCGATCTGAGCCGCCCGCACCCCGCAGGAGCCAGCTTGCTGGCCCCTGCAAGCGAATCAGGCTCAGCTACTGACGTGGTAGCGCATGGCGAACTGCTTCTTGAAGTCCTTCACGATGTGCAGGGCATCGCGCAGCAGGTCGCGCTCCAGCTTGTTCAGCTGCTGCAGATCGAGGGTATTGGGGGTCTTGTCCAGACCGCCGTCACGGGCTTCGGCACGCTGGATCTGCTGAGTGAGGCGTAGCTGGATGAAGATCGACAGGGCCTCGCCGAGGTTCTCGCCCATCGCCTTGTCCATCTTGCCCATCGCCACCAGTGCCTCGATGCGCTTGAAGGTGTTGGTTTCCAGGATGCGCTGCTCCAGCGCCATGGTTCTCACCCCATGGACGATGGGGAAGATGCCGCCCTTCTTGATGTCCAGCTGCTCCTTGTCCTTCAGGTTGCCGAAGATGGTCAGCGGCGTATCGAAGTTCAGCGCGGCCCTGGCGAAGTGGGAGAAGAAGATGTCGTTGCTCTGCACGCTGCGCAGGAAGGCATTCCTCGCCACCTTGAACAGGGCGATGTTGCCGGCGATCGGCTTGCTGTCCACGGCGATGGCCAGATTCATCACCGCCAGACCGTCGTAGCTCTGGCTCCAGTGCCGCAGCTTGTGCGTCCACTCATCCATGGAGTTCACCCACTCCGGGTTCGACACCATGATGTTGCCGGGACAGGGCGGGAAGCCGAAGCTGATCAGGGTCTCGCTGAAGCGGCGCAGGGTGTCCATCATCCCGGGCCACTCCAGGCCGTTGCGCACCAGCAGCGCATTGTCCTGATCGGTCTTCATGATCTGCTCGCCGCGCCCTTCCGAGCCCATCACGATCAGGCACACGTGCGGGCGCATGTCCTGGGGAATCATGAGGTCGAACAGCCGGGAGATGATCCGGCCATTCATGGCCGCCAGCAGCTCCATGGTGAAGCGGATCTTCACCCCGGTGGAGATCAGCGCCCGGATCAGGTCGGTGAGCCCCAGCGCCGCCTCGCGCAGCTCCTCGACGGTATTGGCGCGCTCGACGCGCAGGCCGATGACGTGGGAATGGCTGGAGAAGTGGCTGAGCACATCGGTCAGCTCGACGACCCCGGCCAGCGTGTTGTCTTCGCGCAGGACAACGACCCGCTCGATCCGATGCTGGGTCATCAGGATCAGCGCGTTGAACAGGTAGTCCTCGGGGTCCGCCGTGATCAGGCGGTAGGTGGCGATGTCGCAGACATCGGTTTCCAGTGGCAGGCCGTTCAGTACCACCGCGTCGAGCAGGTCCGTTCTGGTGACCATGCCGTAGCGGTTGCCCTTCTTCGCCAGCAGGCAATCCGACTTCATCGCACGCATCAGGCGGGTGGCCTCGTGCAGGCTGGTCCCCTCCGCCACGACCGGGGGCTCGCGGACCATGCCGTCGCTGATGCGGGCCAGCATGAACTCGGTCATGTCCTGGCTCTGCCCGTACTGCGCGACGATTTCCCGCTTGGCGGCCAGGTTCTGCTGGAAGTAGTCGGCGAACAGCGGGTTGCTGGACATCAGCTCCAGCAGGATCCGGGTGGGCAGCACATGGCAGGTGGTGTCCTCGACCGCGACGAAGTTGTGGATCGCCACGCCATTGATCGCCGACCAGCCGCCGAAGTAGTCCTCGACCTCGTAATGCACGAAGACGTGGCTGGTCAGCGGCTTGCCCTGCGCATCCGGCTCGGCCACATCGCTTTCCGCGACCCGGCCGCGGGCAATGATGAAGACGCCCAGCGGAGGCTTGCCCGCCTCGATGATCACCTCGCCGGTGCGGAAGTCGGCAAGCTCGAGGCTGTCGCTCATCAAGGCCTGCTCGCGCGCATCCAGCAGACTGAAAGGCAGGTTATCCATCCTGAACGACTCAGACATGACCAGCTCTCCTTTTTGCGTATTCTTCCCAGCCAGGCCACTCGCCGCGAAAACTCTACCCACCCTCGACATCCGCACGGCAACGGATGCATCAACACGATTAAAGACACGAAGTACGCGGGCTGCCTCCTGCCGGGCAGAACCGGGTCATGCCCCCCTGCCGCGACGGGATGCTTCCCTGGCGCTGCGCATCAGTCGTTGCCGGCACACACGGCCCGGTACAGCGGAGCATCCGCAGCCAGCTCGGTCATCGACTCGAACTTGGCCTGGCCCTGCTCATTCAGGCGAAACATCGTCCGCTCATTGCAGAACAGTTGATAGGAGCCACTGCTCACGGTGGACAGCAGGTGCTGCTTCTCGAAACGGTAGAGGACGAAACGGGCGACACGTCCCTGAACGGTATCGGCGATCTGCGCATTGGCGCTATCGAGCACCGTATACACCAGCGGCATGGGGAACTTCACGGTCCAGGGACGCCAGAGCATCTCGCCCTTCTCGCTGGATACGACCAGGGATCCTTCCGGCAGGCGCGCCTGCGTGTAGTCGAACCAGGTGTATTCGTAGTGGATGGTATAGGCGAGCATGCCGACGCCGGCGAATACCGGAATGATCCATTTCGGCAACAGCTTGCGGGTCAGCGAACGCAGCAGCAGTGCGACTCCCGCACCACCCAGCGCAGCAACTATCGCGGCAACAAGGTGCCAAATCATGTGCAACTTCCTCAAAAAAAATCGGGCTTCCAGATGGAAGCCCGATATTTGCTTCAACCGTGGCTCAGATTATCTGATCTGGGTTCCGGTCAAATTATCACTTAGTGATCCAGCGCGGCACCAGCACCCTTCGGAGTACGCACGCTCTCCACCAGATCCTGGACTGCCTTCGGCGGAGCGTCGGTAGCCAGCGACACGGCGTAGGCCACGGCGAAGTTGATGATCGCACCCACCGAACCGAAGGCCTGCGGGGAGATACCGAACAGCCAGTTTTCCGGAGTGTTGGCGAAGGTCGCGGTGCCCGGAATGAAGAACCAGCCCAGGTACATGAAGATGTAGATCACGGTGGTGATCAGACCTACGACCATGCCTGCGATGGCGCCCTTGTCGTTCACGCGCTTGGAGAAGATACCCATCATCAGGACCGGGAACAGCGTCGCTGCCGCCAGACCGAATGCCAGCGCCACTACCTGTGCCGCGAAGCCCGGAGGATTCAGGCCCAGCCAGGTGGCCAGCAGGATCGATACCGCCATGGAGATCCGTGCGGCCTTCATTTCGCTCTTCTCGCTGATCTTCGGATTGATCAGGGTCTTGATCAGGTCATGACTCACGGCGGAAGAGATGGCCAGCAGCAGACCGGCAGCGGTGGACAGCGCAGCAGCGATGGCGCCCGCAGCGATCAGACCGATGACCCAGCCCGGCAGGTTGGCGATTTCCGGGTTGGCCAGCACGATGATGTCGTTGTTGACGGTCAGCTCGTTGCCGTTCCAGCCACGCTCCTTGGCGGTGGTGGAAGCGAAGGTGGCGTTGGCGTCGTTGTAGAACTGCACGCGGCCATCGCTGTTCTTGTCTTCCCACTTGATCAGACCGGTTTCTTCCCAGGTCTTCACCCACTGCGGACGCTCTTCATAGGCCAGAGCCGGAGCCGAAGTACCTTCCGGATAGACGGTGGTCATCAGGTTCAGGCGCGCCATGGAGGCCACGGCCGGAGCGGTGAGGTACAGCAGGGCGATGAAGATCAGGGTCCAGCCGGCGGACCAGCGGGCATCGGCGACCTTCGGCACGGTGAAGAAGCGGATGATGACGTGCGGCAGACCGGCGGTACCGATCATCAGCGACAGGGTGAACAGGATCATGTTCAGCTTGTTGCTGGCATCGGCGGTGTAGGCTGCGAAGCCCAGATCGGTGACCACGGCGTCCAGCTTGGCCAGCAGCGGCATGCCGGACTCGGCGTGGGTACCGATCATGCCCAGCGACGGGATCGGGTTGCCGGTCAGCTGGAAGGCGATGAACACAGCCGGGATGGTGTAGGCGATGATCAGCACCACGTACTGGGCCACCTGGGTATAGGTGATGCCCTTCATGCCGCCGAATACCGCGTAGGCGAACACCACGGCAGCGGCGATCCAGATACCGGCCGAGTTGCTCACTTCGAGGAAGCGGGAGAAGGCGATACCGGCACCGGCCATCTGGCCGATCACGTAGGTCAGGGAGATCAGCAGCAGGCTGATCACGGCGACCAGGCGCGCGCCACGGCTGTAGAAGCGGTCACCGATGAAGTCCGGTACGGTGAACTTGCCGAACTTGCGCAGGTAGGGAGCCAGCAGCATGGCCAGCAGCACGTAACCGCCGGTCCAGCCCATCAGGTAGACCGAGGTGGAGTAGCCGCCGGCAGCGATCAGGCCGGCCATGGAGATGAAGGAGGCCGCGGACATCCAGTCGGCCGCAGTGGCCATACCGTTGGTCACCGGATGCACGCCACCGCCGGCGACGTAGAACTCCTTGGTCGATCCGGCGCGAGCCCAGACCGCGATACCGAAGTAGAGAGCGAAGGACGCCCCTACGAACAGCATGTTGATTACAAATTGGCTCATGCTGGTTTACTCCTCGACGCCGAATTCTTTGTCCAGCTTGTTCAGCCGCCACGCGTAGTGGAAGATGATCGCGATGAACGTGATGATGGATCCCTGCTGAGCGAACCAGAAACCGAGGTCCGCACCGCCGACTGAAATACCCATCAGCATCGGGCGTAGAATAATACCGAAACCATATGAAACCAGAGCCCAGACCACCAGGCTCCAGGTGATAAGGCGAACGTTCGCCTTCCAGTACGCAGCAGAATTGCTTTTATCGTCTGCCATCGCCTTTCTCCGTATTGTTTTTATTGCGGGTGAAAGAACCACATCCTGAATCTAACAAAGGGGGCGTACCCAAAGTAACCCCCGACTTTAGTCTGACGGCCGTCCCAGACGCTTCCCGGCCGCTCCGCGGGGTCGGCTGGCCGCCCTCGACAGGTCCGGCCAGGCCCGCGCGAACACGCCATGCCAGCTGCAGCGGCAAGTCTCTGTTGCATGCTTGCAGACGCCCGCGCCGATCTCGGCCCACCGCTCGCCGAGTCGCTGCAGCGCGCCGGCAAAGCAAGGACAACGAACGGCAGCCACTCATTCCCACATGAATAACAAGGCGATGTGATTCGAGACTCAACGGATATATCCAGACTGCACTGGGCTTCATCGCAGACTCCCTGCCAATCTCTAACGATCAATTAGCGCCGTGAAAAAGTCCGCTATCCACGGCAATCATTCCGCGCAGAAATAAATATTTCCGCCTGCAACTGAATACCCCGGCGCCACAGCAACAGACGCTCGACTGGCGGCAGCCCAACTGCGCGACCGCTGCGCGGCCTTGACCGACGCCCCATTACGGCAGCGCGGCGGCCAAGCGCATGGCCGCGGCAGCAACAGGCCAACCTGTTAGACTGTGCGGCCTTGTTTCCACGCAGGCCAGACGCCGTGACCGACGCCTTCTCCACCCTTCCGCTGCCTGCCAGCCTCATCGCCAGTCTGGACGCCATCGGCTACAGCCAGATGACGCCGATCCAGGCGCGCAGCCTGCCGGTCATCCTCGCCGGCCAGGACCTGATCGCCCAGGCCAAGACCGGCAGTGGCAAGACCTGCGCCTTCGCCCTCGGCCTGCTCGCCCCGCTCAACCCGCGCTACTTCGGCTGCCAGGCGCTGGTGCTGTGCCCGACCCGCGAACTGGCCGATCAGGTGGCCAAGGAGATCCGCCTGCTGGCGCGCGGCCTGAACAACATCAAGGTGCTCACCCTGTGCGGCGGCGTGCCGTTCGGCCCGCAGATCGGCTCGCTGGAGCACGGCGCGCACATCGTGGTCGGCACCCCGGGCCGCGTGCTCGAACACCTCAACCGCGGCAGCCTCAAGCTCGACGGCGTCAACCATCTGGTCCTCGACGAGGCCGACCGCATGCTCGACATGGGCTTCGTCGACGCGATCAGCGCGATCATCGAGCAGACGCCGAGCCGCCGGCAGACCCTGCTGTTCTCCGCCACCTACCCCGAGGGCATCGAGCAGCTGGCCGCGCGCTTCCTGCGCCAGCCGCAGCGCATCGAGGTGGAAGGCCTGCACGACCAGAGCGTGATCGAGCAGCGCTTCTACGAGGTCGATCCCGGGCAGCGCCTGGAAGCGGTGGCGCGCCTGCTGCTGCACTTCCGCCCGGCCTCCAGCGTGGTGTTCTGCCAGACCAAGGCGCAGTGTCAGGAGCTGGCCGCCATGCTCAACGCGCGCAAGATCTCCGCGCTGGCCCTGCACGGCGACCTCGAGCAGCGCGAGCGCGACCAGGTGCTGGCGATGTTCGCCAACCAGAGCTGCTGCGTGCTGGTGGCCACCGACGTGGCCGCCCGCGGCTTGGACATCGACGGCCTGGAGGCGGTGATCAACCTGGAGCTGCCGCGCGATCCGGCGGTGCACGTGCACCGCATCGGCCGCAGTGGCCGCGCCGGGGCCAAGGGCCTGGCGCTGTCGCTGGTGGCGCCGAGCGAGGCCGGCCGCGCCAGCGCCATCGAGGCGCAGCAAGGCGAGCCGTTGCAGTGGGGCAACCTCGAGCTGCTCAAGGTCCGCGAAGGCGAGCGCCTGCTGCCGCCGATGACCACCCTGTGCATCAACGGCGGGCGCAAGGACAAGCTGCGCCCCGGCGACATCCTCGGCGCCCTCACCGGCGACGGCGGCCTGCCGGGCAGCGCCATCGGCAAGATCGCCCTCTACGACTTCAACGCCTACGTGGCGGTGGAGCGCGAGCAGGCCAGGACCGCGCTGCAGCGGCTCAGCGAGCGCAAGGTCAAGGGGCGCCACTTCAAGGCCCGCATTCTCTGACCCGCCGGCCGGTGCAGACCGGCCCCGGCGAACACTTGGCAATCCGCGCAACATTGCCGGCGAGAACCGCACGCAGTGACTAGAGTTGGTGTATGGCACCGTGCCCTCAGCGGCACCCTGCCCATACCTGCCCGGCGCGGAGACGCGGGGACTGTCACGGAACTCGCGGATTAACTCATGCAGCCTGCATCCGGCCGGAGCGCCCAGGGGACGCTGCGGGGGACGACCTGCGCCCTCGCCCATGCGCCCTCGCGGCTACTGCTCACCCTGCTCCTGCTGCTCGTCCTGCTGTCGCCGCCGCTGCGCGCGCAGGACGCGGCGGCCCCCGTGCAGCTCGACGGCCGCGAGCAGGGCATGGAGCTGCACGGCCACTTCAGCCTGCTGCGCGATCCCGGCGCCCGTCTGGACGTCGCGCAACTGGCGGAACGGGCCGCGGACTTCGTCCCCAGCCGCCGGCGCAACGACCTCAGCCTCGGCTACAGCAGCGATGCCGTCTGGCTGCGTCTGGCCCTGCGCGCGCCCGCCGAGCGCGAGGGCGACTGGCGCATCGAGTTCGGCTATCCGCCGCTGGATCTCGTCGAGCTGTTCAGCGTCGGCAGCGACGGCGTGCAGCGGCAGGTCGCCGGCGACACCCTGCCCCTCGGCCAGCGCAGCCTGATGCACCATGCCCCGCTGTTCGCCGTGAGCCTCGCCCCCGGCGAGCAGCGCACCCTGTACTTCCGCGTGCGCTCGGCCGGCAGCCTGACCCTGGATGCGCGCCTGTGGAGCGCGGCCAGCTTCGCCGAGCACAGCCAGCTCGCCGCCATGCTCGAAGCGCTGTACTTCGGCGTGCTGCTGGCGCTGGCCAGCTACAACCTGCTGCTGTTCATCACCCTGCGCGACAGCAGCTTCCTGATCTTCGTGGTGTTCGCCATCAGCTTCGCCGCCAGCATGCTCGGCTTCTCCGGCTTCGGCGCGCAGTACCTGTGGCCGCAGGGCGGCCAGTGGGGCAACCGCGTGCTGCCCTTCTGCCTGGCCATGACCCATGCCAGCGCGGCCCTGCTCTCGCGCAGCTTCCTGGATACCGCCCGCTACACCCGGGCCTGGGATCGCCTGCTCGGCGTGGCCGTCGCCGTGCAGCTGGTCGTCACCCTCGCCACCCTGCTGCTGCCGCTGACCCCGATGCTGCAACTGCTGGCCCTGAGCGGGGTCGCCAACCTGCTCCTGCTGCTGGCCTGCGCCATCGACTGCCTGCGCCGCCGGCTACCCACCGCGCCGCTGTATGCCACCGCCTGTCTGCTGCTGCTGAGCGGCGCGCTGTTGCTGGCGCTGCGCAACTACGGCGTGCTGCCGTCCAACGCCCTCACCGTCAACGCGCTGCAGATCGCCTCGATGCTCGCCATGCTGCTGCTGTCCTTCGGCCTGGCGGCGCGGCTCAACGAGATGAAACGCCTCAAGGTGGCCGCCCAGGCCATGGCGCTGGCCGCCCAGCGCAACAGCCTGCAGGCCCTGCAGGAGCAGGAGCGGCTGCTCGAGCAGCGCGTGGCCGAACGCACCGAGGCGCTGGCCGCCGCCAACGAGCACCTGCGCGAACTGGCGCTGAAGGATCCGCTCACCGGCCTGGCCAACCGCACCGCCCTGCGCCAGCACCTCGAGCAGGCCTGGCAGCGCGCCCGGCGCCGCCGCGAGCTGCTCGCCGTGATCCTGCTCGACCTCGACGGCTTCAAGCCGGTCAACGACAGCTACGGCCACGAGGCCGGCGACCTGCTGCTGGTCCAGGTGGCGCGCCGCCTGCAAGCCAGCGCGCGCGCCACCGACCTGGTGGCGCGCCTGGGCGGCGACGAGTTCGTGCTGATCTGCGAGAGCATCGGCAGTCCGGCGCAGGCCGAGGCGCTGGCCGCGCGCATCCTCGACATCCTCGGCCAGACGTACAGCATGCTCGGCAAGGAGATCCACATCGGCGCCAGCATCGGCATCAGCTTCGGCCCCAATGGCGGCAGCGGCGAAGACCTGCTGCGCGAGGCCGACCTGGCCATGTACCAGGCCAAGGCCGCCGGCCGCAACTGCATCCGCCTCGGCCGCCAGCCGCAGGGCGAGGCGCAGGAGGCGCCGGAGCGGTGACTCAGTCCTGCTTGCCGCCGCGCCCGCCCAGCCCCTGCAGCAGGTCGATCGGCAGCGGAAAGACGATGGTCGAACTCTTGTCGCCGGCGATACTGCCCAGGGTCTGCATGTAGCGCAGCTGCAGGGCGCCGCTCTGCCGGGCGAGCATCGCGGCCGCCTGCATCAGCTTCTCCGAGGCCTGCAGCTCGCCCTCGGCGTGGATCACCTTGGCGCGCCGCTCACGCTCGGCTTCGGCCTGCTTGGCGATGGCGCGCACCATCGACTCGTCGAGATCGACGTGCTTGATCTCGACGTTGGCCACCTTGATGCCCCAGGCGTCGGTCTGCGCGTCGAGCACCTGCTGGATGTCGGCGTTGAGACGCTCGCGCTCGGCGAGCATGTCGTCCAACTCGTGCTTGCCGAGCACCGCGCGCAGGGTGGTCTGCGCCAGCTGGCTGGTGGCCGCCTGGAAATCCTCGACCTGGATGATCGCCTTCTGCGGGTCGAGCACCCGGTAGTAGACCACCGCGTTGACCTTCACCGACACGTTGTCGCGGGAGATCACGTCCTGGGTCGGCACGTCCAGCACTATGGTGCGCAGATCGACGCGCACCATCTGCTGCACGCCCGGCACCACCACGATCAGCCCCGGCCCCTTGACCTTCCAGAAGCGCCCGAGCATGAACACCACGCCGCGCTCGTACTCGCGCAGGATGCGGAACGCCGAGGCCAGCAGGCCGATCAGCACGGCCAGCAACGCCGCGAAACTCAGTTCGAAACCAACCATCTCAGCCTCCTTGGGCTGTCGCCGTCTGTGCCGCCGTGACCTCCAGCAGCACACCGTGGCGGGCCGTGACCCGCACCTGCTGGCCGGGCTGCAGCGCCAGTGCGCTGCGCACCTGCCAGTGTTCGCCCTGCAGCTGCACCCAGCCGCAATGGGGATCCTCCGCCGCGACCCGCGTGACCCTGGCCAGGCTGCCGACCAGCCCGGCATCCCCGGCCACCGGGGCGCGACGACGCGCCCTGAGCGCCATGCCGAGCAGCGCGGCGATCAGCAGCGCGCTGGCGATGGCCAGGCTGAGGATCAGCGCCAGTGGGATGCCGAAGCCGGGCACCTCGGTGTCGATCAGGATCAGCGCGCCGACCACGAAGGCCACCACCCCGCCGATGCCGAGCACGCCGAAGCTGGGCAGGAAGGCCTCTGCGGCCATGAAGGCGACGCCGAGCAGGATCAGCGCCATGCCGGCGTAGCTCACCGGCAGCAGCTGCAGGGCGTACAGGGCGAGGATCAGGCAGATGGCGCCGAGCACCCCGCCGACGCCGAGGCCGGGGTTGGAGAACTCGAAGAACAGCCCGTAGATGCCGAGCATCATCAGGATCAGCGCCACGCTGGGGTTGGTGATCACCGCCAGCAGACGGGCGCGCCAGTCCGGCTGGCGCTGCAGCACTTCGGCGCCGGCGGTGTGCAGGACCAGCGTCTGGCCGGCGGCGACGACCGCCTTGCCGTCGAGCTGACGCAGCAGGTCCGCCAGGTCGGCGGCCAGGTAGTCGATCACCTTGAGGCGCAGCGCCTCCTCGGCGGCCAGGCTGGCCGACTCGCGCACCGCCTGCTCGGCCCATTCGGCGTTGCGCCCGCGCAGCGCGGCCAGGCTGCGGATGTAGGCCGCCGCATCGTTGACCTGCTTGCGGCTGAGCACGTCGCCGGGGCGCTCGCCCTCCTCCTGCTTGCCCTGATCGGGCGCCGGCGGTGCGCCGGGCATGCCGCCGATCTGCACCGGCGTGGCGGCGCCCAGGTTGGTGCCTGGCGCCATGGCGGCGATGTGGCTGGCGTAGAGGATATAGGTGCCGGCGCTGGCCGCCCGCGCACCGCTCGGCGCCACGAAGCTGGCCACCGGCAGCGGGCTGGCGAGGATCGCCTTGATGATGTCGCGCATAGAGGTGTCCAGCCCGCCGGGGGTATCGATCACCAGCACGGCGAGCTGCGCCCCGTCAGCACGCGCCCGCGTCAGGCCGCGCACCAGATAGTCGGCGCTGGCCGGCCCGATGGCGCCTTCGACGCTCAGCACCACCACCGGCGCCGGCGCCGCCAGTATCGGCAAGGCCGCCAGCGCCAGCGCGGCCCAGGCCAGACGCAGGCAACGAGCGAGAAATGGCATGGCCTTACCCCGGAGCATCCAGGTGAAGTCAGGGAAAGGATAGTCGAGACCCGGCGGGAGCAGGCCCGCCGGCGCCGGACGGTCCATCGCGCCGCTCGGCGAGCGCCCGGCGCCATGCCCGGCGTCACTCGATCAGCAGCACCAGCACCAGCACGGCCAGGCCGAAACACAGGCCTTGCCAGAACAGCAGCGGGTTGCGCTCCAGCAGCGGCGGGCGGCTGCGCTCGAGGTACGCGCGGCCGGGCTGGCGCAGGTCGAACAGCAGTTCGGACAACTCCGCATGGCGCTGCCGCGGATCCGGGTGGACCGCCTTGCGCAGCACCTCGTCGATCCAGGCGGGGATCTCCCGACCTTCGGCGCGCACCGAGCGGTAGACCAGCTTGCGTTGCGCGGCCCGAGTGCGGCACTTCGCCACCTCGGCGCCGTAGGGCAGCCGGCCGCTGAGCAGCTGGTAGGCGATGACGCCCAGCGCGAACAGGTCCGAGCGCTCCGTGCCGCGCTCGCCGAGGAAGTACTCCGGCGCGGTGTACTGCGCCGTGCCGAGCAGCTCGTCAGCGGTGCCGGGCGGGGCGCTGTCGACGATGCCGGCGACGCGCGTGGCGCCGAAGTCGATGATCTTCACCGTGCCGGTGCGGTCGATCAGGATGTTGTCCGGGCGCAGGTCCTGATGGAGCATTTCCAGGCGATGGAAGGCGCGCAGGCCCCGGGCGATCTGCTCGACGATGCCGCGCACCGTCTCCAGGTCCGGCGCGGGATGGTCGATCATCCACTGGCGCAGGGTCTGGCCGTCGACGAACTCGCTGACGGTGTACAGATAGTTGCGCTGGCGCGCCGGCACGCAGGGCCTGAGCACGTGCGCGCTGTCGATGCGCCGGGCGATCCACTCCTCGCACAGGAAGCGCTCCAGGTACTGCGGGTCCTGGCGCCGGTCGAGCGAGGGGATCTTGAGCACCACCGGCGCTGCGCTCTCGTCGTCGACGGCCAGGTAGACGTGGCTGCGACTGCTGGCGTGCAGCTCGCGGACGATGGTGTAGCCGTCGAAGCGCATGCGCGCCGCCAGCAGCGGCGGCAGCGCCAGCTCGGCGGCCTGGCGCTGCAGTTCGCCGACTTCGCGGGCCGGCAGCGCCTCGACGCGGACGATCTGCACGGTGAGGTTGTCCGTGCTGCCCCGGGTCCAGGCCTCGGCGACGATGGCGCGCGCCGCCGCATCCAGGTCGTCGCCGCAGCGCCCGATGGCGGCGACCATGCTGGCGGCGCTGGCATGTTCGTACACCCCATCGGTGGCGAGCAGGTACAGGTCGCCGGCCTCCAGCGGCAGCGTCCGGTAGTCGATCTCGAGCTGCGGATTGATGCCCAGGGCGCGGCCCAGGTAGCTCCTGTCGCCGCCCAGCCGCACCCGGTGATCCTCGGTGAGCTGTTCGAGGTCGGCGCCGCGCAGGCGGTAGATGCGCGCATCGCCGACGTGGAACAGGTGCGCCGTGGCCGACTTCAGCACCAGCGCGCTGAAGGTGCACACGTAGCCGCGGTCGAGGTCGTAGCGGTACTGGCTCTGCCGGGTCTGCGCGTGCAGCCAGGCATTGGTCGCCACCAGCACCCGCTGCGCCGAGGTCTTCACCGACCAGGCATCCGGGGTGCAGAAGTAGTCGGCGAGGAAGCCGGCCACGGCGGTTTCGCTGGCGACGTGGCCGACCGCACTGCTGCTGATGCCGTCGGCCAGGGCGATGGCGACGCCCTTGCTCGCCAGTTGCGGCTGCTGCGGAATGCAGGCGCCGTGGAAGTCCTGGTTGACCGCCTTGCGCCCCTTGTCGCTGTGCTGGCCGAGCGACACCTGCAGTTGGCTGGACATGGGCGAGAGGGCGCGCGCCCGGCGCTCAGGACAGGGCGCGTTTCGGCGCGGTGCGCACGTGGGTGGCGTACAGGGTCAGGCCGGTGAAGGCCAGGCCGCCCACCAGGTTGCCCAGCGCGGTGGGGATCTCGTTCCAGATCATGTAGTCCATGACCGAGAAGTTGCCGCCCATGATCATCGCCGAGGGGAACAGGAACATGTTCACCACCGAGTGCTCGAAGCCCATGAAGAAGAACAGCATGATCGGCATCCACATGGCGATGGTCTTGCCGCTGACGCTGGTGGAGATCATCGCGCCGACCACGCCCATCGATACCATCCAGTTGCACAGCATGCCGCGCAGGAAGATGGTCGCCCAGCCCGCCGCGCCGTACTCGGCGTAGCCGAGGGTGCGCGCCTCGCCGATGTGCGAGATCTTCTCGCCGATCGGCCCCGGAGCGGTGGAGAAGCCGTAGGTGAAGACGAAGGCCATCATCACCGCCACCGTCAGCGCACCGGCGAAGTTGCCGGCGAACACCAGGCCCCAGTTGCGCAGCATGCCGCCGACGGTCACCCCCGGGCGTCTGTCGAGCAGGGCCAGCGGGGTGAGCATGAACACCCCGGTGAGCAGGTCGAAGCCCATCAGGTAGAGCATCACGAAGCCGACCGGGAACAGCATCGCCCCCACCAGTGGCGAACCGGTCTGCACCGAGACGGAAACCGCGAACACCGCGGCCAGCGCCAGGATGGCGCCGGCCATGAAGGCGCGGATCAGGGTGTCGCGGGCGGACATGAAGATCTTGGATTCGCCGGCGTCGACCATCTTGGTGACGAACTCGGCGGGGACGAGATAGGACATCGCTCTATTCCTTGTTGCGGGAAAACGTGGGCACGAAGCGCGCGAGCCGGGCGGAGGTCACTCCACGCCGATCTCCACCGCGTCGCCGTTCAGGCGCACCGGCCAGACCTGCAGGCGCTGCTCGGGGTACTCCAGGCAGGCGCCGTCCTCGAGGCGGAAGTGCTGCTTGTACAGCGGCGAGGCGATCACCAGTTCGCCCTTGAGACTGCCGACGATGCCACGGCCGATGACGTTGGCGCCCGACCTGGGGTCCTTGTTGGCGATGGCGTAGAGGGTCTTGCCGTTGGCGGCGTCGGGCAGGTGGAACAGCGCCACCTGGGCGCCCTCGTGCCAGGCGACCACCCCGGAGTTGGCCACCAGGTCGTGGCTGCTGCACAGCGCGCGCCAGTGGATGACGCGGCCCAGGGATTCCTTGCGTACGGCGTTGGACTGGCTCATCAGACTGCCTCCTCGGCAACGGGGATCAGGTGGAGTTCATTGGCGCGGGCCGGACGGCGCTGCTCGCGCTCGCGGACGAAGTGGATGTCCGGGTCGCCGCGGCCGTCGTTGACGAAGGTGCGGAAGCGCTTGAGCTTCTCCGGGTCGGCGATGGCGTTGGCCCATTCGCACTCGTAGCTGTCGACGACGTGCTGCATCTGGCTTTCCAGCTCGGCGGCGAGGCCCAGGCTGTCGCCGATGATGACTTCCTTGAGGTAGTCGAGACCGCCCTCCAGGCTCTCGCGCCATACCGAGGTGCGCTGCAGCTTGTCGGCGGTCTGCACGTAGAACATCAGGAAGCGGTCGATGTAGCGGACCAGGGTTTCGTCGTCGAGGTCGGTGGCGAACAGCTCGGCGTGGCGCGGGCGCATGCCGCCGTTGCCGCATAGGTAGAGGTTCCAGCCCTTGTCGGTGGCGATCACGCCGACGTCCTTGCTCTGCGCCTCGGCGCACTCGCGGGTGCAGCCGGAGACGGCGAACTTGATCTTGTGCGGCGAGCGCAGGCCCTTGTAGCGGTTCTCCAGGTGCAGGGCCATGGCCACGCTGTCCTGCACGCCGTAGCGGCACCAGGTGCTGCCGACGCAGGACTTCACCGTGCGCAGGGACTTGCCGTAGGCGTGGCCGGTCTCGAAGCCGGCTTCGATCAGCTCGCCCCAGATGTCCGGCAGCTGGTGCAGCTGGGCGCCGAACAGGTCGATGCGCTGGCCGCCGGTGATCTTGGTGTAGAGGTCGTACTTCTTGGCCACGGCGCCCAGGGCGATCAGCCTGTCCGGGGTGATCTCGCCGCCGGCGATGCGCGGCACGATCGAGTAGGTGCCGTTCTTCTGCATGTTGGCCATGAAGGTGTCGTTGGTGTCCTGCAGCGGGATCAGCAACGGATCGGTGATCGGCTGGTTCCAGCACGAGGCGAGAATCGAGCCGACCGCCGGCTTGCAGATGTCGCAGCCGACGTGGCCGCGGCCGTGCTTGGCCAAGAGCTCGTCGAAACTGCGGATGCCCTCGACGCGGACGATGGCGTACAGCTCCTGGCGGGTGTGGGCGAAGTGTTCGCACAGGCTCTTGTCGACGGCCACGCCGCGGGCGGCGAGCTCGTGCTCGAACACCTGCTTGAGCAGCGCGCTGCAGCCGCCACAGCCGGTGGCGGCCTTGGTCTGCGCCTTGAGCTCGCCCAGGTCGGTGATGCCGGCGTCCACCGCGCAGCACACCGCGCCCTTGGTGACGTTGTGGCAGGAGCAGATGGTCGCGGTGTCCGGCAGCGCGTCGGCGCCCAGCGCCGGGGCACCGTCGGACAGCGGCAGGATCAGCCCGGCCGGGTCGGCCGGCAGCTTGATGCCGTTCTGCGCGTACTGCAGCAGGGTGTCGTAGTAGCTGTTGTCGCCGACCAGCACCGCGCCGAGCACCCGCTTGCCGTCGGCGGAGACCACCAGGCGGCGGTAGGCGGCGTTGGCCTCGTCGATGAAGCGGTAGCTCTTGGCGCCCGGGGTGGCGCCGTGGGCGTCGCCGATGGAGCCGACGTCGACGCCGAGCAGCTTGAGCTTGGTCGACATGTCGGCGCCGCTGAACGCCTCGTGCGGCTCGCCGGCCAGCTGCGCGGCCACGCCGCGCGCCATGCCGTAGCCGGGGGCGACCAGGCCGAACACGCTGCCGTTCCACGACGCGCACTCGCCGATGGCGTAGATCGCCGGATCTGAGGTCTTGCACTGGCCGTCGATCACCACGCCGCCGCGCGGCGCGATTTCCAGGCCGGCGCTGCGGCCGAGGGCGTCCTGCGGGCGGATGCCGGCGGAGAACACGATCAGGTCGGTCTCGAGGAACTCGCCGTCCTCGAAGTTCATCCGGTAGCGATAGTCTTCGCCGGCGACGATTTCCCGGGTGGCACGCGACAGGTGCACGCCGACGCCCAGGGCCTCGATCTGCGCGCGCAACGCGGCACCGCCCTCGGCGTCCAGCTGCACCGGCATCAGGCGCGGGGCGAATTCCACCACGTGGGCCTCGAGGCCGAGGGATTTCAGCGCGTTGGCCGCCTCCAGGCCGAGCAGGCCGCCGCCGACCACCACGCCGCGGCGGGCGTTGGCCGCGGCGGCGCGGATCGCGTCGAGGTCCTCGAGGGTGCGGTAGACCAGTCGCGAGTCGCCCTCGGCGCCCGGAATCGGCGGCACGAAGGGATAGGAGCCGGTGGCCAGGATCAGCTGGTCGTAGGCCTGGCGCCCGGCGCTGGTCACCACTTCCTTGCGCTCGCGGTCGATCTCCAGCACCTGCACGCCGAGGTGCGCCTGCACGCCGTGGCTGGCGTAGTAGTCGGCCGCGCACAGGGCCAGCGACTCGGCATCGCGGCCGCCGAAGTATTCGGACAGGTGCACGCGGTCGTAGGCGCGCTGGCGCTCCTCGCCGAACACGTGGACCTCGAAGCTCGCCAGCGCCCCCTTGCCGACCAGTTGCTCGACACAGTGATGGCCAACCATGCCGTTGCCGACGATGACCAGATTCGCTTTGCTGCTGGAAAAGTCACTGGAGCTCATAACCCGTACCTCGATCGAAGCCACTGCCCGGCAGGAGGGGCAAAAAACCGCAAAAAAAAAGCGCCTGGAGCCGTCGAGCGGCTCCAGGCGCCTTTGCCTGGTATTCCTTGTGCGGTGAGTGCCTGGCAACGCTGCCCGGCTCACCGGTCCTGCGCCTGGGGCGCGATGGTCGCCATTGACCATTCTGGACGGTCTGCCACGCCTGGGTGGCAGATGCTGAGCACACCTCAGCAGATTCCGTGCCAGCCTTGCCATGAGCCGGCGTAACCGCTGCCCAAGCCGCGACGCAGAGCCTCGGCCCAGGCAGGCAGCGGTCTCCGCCAGCGCCCGGCCGTGCCCCGACGACGCACTCGCGCCGCCGGCACATCGAACCAAAACGGTGCGCCGGTGGCGGAAAGATCCCGTTTTCGGTGCGGTTACCGCGCGGACTCGAGCCGATGCGCGCCAGGGCCCGCGCCCACCTCTCCCGGCAGCGCCGAGCCTGCGTCTACAATGCGCCTTGCCGTGCGCCCCCTTTCCTCCAGCCGCCGACCGCCCATGCCCAATCCCTCGCTCCGCCAATCCCTGCGCCGCCTGTGGGCGCTGGACAAGTTCAGCTACAGCCTGCGCGTGCTGATCGCCTTCGCCGGCAGCATGGCGCTGAGCTGGCAGCAGGGGCGCATGGAGCTGCTCATCCCGCTGTTCCTCGGCATCATCGCCAGCGCCCTGGCCGAGACCGACGACAGCTGGCAGGGCCGCCTGCAGGCGCTGCTGGCCACCCTGGCGTGCTTCGCCGCGGCGGCCTTCGCCGTCGAGCTGCTGTTCCCCTACCCCTGGCTGTTCGTCGCCGCCCTGGCGCTGTCGGCCTTCGCCCTGACCATGCTCGGCGCGCTCGGCGAACGTTACGGCACCATCGCCTCGGCCACCCTGATCCTGTCCATCTACACCATGATCGGCGTCGACCAGCGCGGCGGCGAGGTGGTCGACCTGTGGCGCGAGCCGCTGCTGCTGGTCGCCGGCGCGGCCTGGTACGGCCTGCTCTCGGTGCTCTGGCAGGCGCTGTTCAGCCAGCAACCGGTGCAGCAGGCGCTGGCCCGGGTGTTCCGCGAGCTGGGGATGTACCTGCGCCTCAAGGCCGCGCTGTTCGAGCCGCTGCGCGAGCTCGACGTCGAGGCGCGCCGCCTGGCCCTGGCGCAGCAGAACGGCAAGCTGGTGAGCGCGCTCAACGCCGCCAAGGAGATCATCCTGCACCGCGTCGGCAAGGGCCGGCCGAGCCCGCAGCTGAACCGCTACCTGAAGCTGTACTTCCTCGCCCAGGACATCCACGAGCGCGCCAGCTCCTCGCACTACCCGTACAACGCGCTGGCCGAGGCGTTCTTCCACAGCGACGTGCTGTTCCGCTGCCAGCTGCTGCTGCAGCAGCAGGGCAAGGCCTGCCGGGCGCTGGCCCAGGCCATCGAGCTGCGCCAGCCGTTCGCCTACGAACAGGCCAGTGCCCAGGCATTGGCCGACCTGGAAGCCTCGCTGGCCCACCTGCAGGGGCAGCACAACCCGCAGTGGCGCGGCCTGCTGCGCTCGCTGCGCGCGCTGGCCAACAACCTGGGCAACCTCGAGCAGCTGCTCAGCGCGGCGCGCAACCCCGACGCACTGGCCGACGAGCAGGACAGCACCCTGCACGACCGCGCGCCGCACAGCCTGCGCGAGGTCGGCGAGCGTCTGCGCCAGCAGCTCACCCCCACCTCCCTGCTGTTCCGCCACGCTCTGCGCCTGGCGGTGGCGCTGGCCGCCGGCTACGGGGTGCTGCACTGGATCCATCCCAGCCAGGGCTACTGGATCCTGCTCACCACGGTGTTCGTCTGCCAGCCGAGCTACGGCGCCACGCGCACCAAGCTGGTCCAGCGCATCGCCGGCACCGTGCTCGGCCTGCTCGCCGGCTGGGCGCTGTTCGACCTGTTCCCCGGCGCCGTGGTGCAGTCGCTGATCGCCGTGGCCGCCGGGGTTGTGTTCTTCGCCAGCCGCAGCACGCGCTACACCCTGGCCACCGCGGCGATCACCCTGATGGTGCTGTTCTGCTTCAACCAGGTCGGCAACGGCTACGGGCTGATCTGGCCACGGCTGGTCGACACCCTGCTCGGCAGCCTGATCGCCGGCCTCGCCGTGTTCCTCATCCTCCCCGACTGGCAGGGCCGCCGCCTGCCCAGCGTGGTGGCCAACACCCTGAGCTGCCATGCCCGCTACCTGCGACAGATCATCCAGCAGTACGCCAGCGGCAAGCGCGACGACCTCGCCTACCGGCTGGCGCGGCGCAACGCGCACAACGCCGACGCTGCGCTCGCCGCCAGCCTGGCCAACATGCTGCTCGAACCGGGGCACTTCCGCCGCGAGGCCGACGTCGGCTTCCGCTGCCTGGTGCTGTCGCACACCCTGCTCAGCTACCTGTCCGCGCTCGGCGCGCACCGCGCCGCGCTGCCGGCCGAACTGCGCGGCGGCCTCATCGAGCACGCCGCCGACTACCTGGCCGAGAGCCTCGAGGCGATCGCCGAGCGCCTCGCCCGGCGCCAGCCGCCGGAGACGCCGGCGCGCGACGAGGAACTGCTGGCCCGCGAGCTGGAGCAGCTGCCGGAAGAGGCCGACGAGCGCCAGCGCCTGCTGCGCACCGAGCTGGCCCTGCTGTGCCGCCAGCTCGCCCCGCTGCGCGAGGTGGCGGCGCGCCTGCTGCCGCAGGGCGGTGCTAGCGAGCCACGTAGCGCCCACTAGACTGGAAAACGGGAGCCCAGCCGGGCTCCCCGCCGCCGGCGTCACCAGTGGAGCCTTCGCCATGAGCAGCAGTCCCGACAGCGGTCTGGATCCCCGCGCGTTCCGCCGCGCCCTCGGCAACTTCGCCACCGGCGTCACCATCGTCACCGCGCGCGCGCCGTCCGGCGAGCAGGCCGGGGTCACCGCCAACAGCTTCAACTCGGTGTCGCTCGACCCGCCGCTGATCCTCTGGAGCATCGACAAGCGCTCGGCCAGCCATGCGGTGTTCGCCGCCGCCAGCCACTTCGCGGTGAACATCCTCGCCGCCGACCAGATCGAGCTGTCCAACCACTTCGCCCGCCCGCAGGAGGACAAGTTCGCCGGCGTCGCTGTCGAGCCGGGCCTCGGCGGCGCGCCGCTGCTGCCCGACTGCGCGGCGCGCTTCCAGTGCGAGCGCCACGTGGAGGTGGACGGCGGCGACCACTGGATCCTGATCGGCAGGGTGGTGGCCTTCGACGATTTCGGCCGCTCGCCGCTGCTCTACCACCAGGGCGCCTACTCGATGGTCCTGCCCCACCCGCGCGCGCCGCGCAGGAGCGAGGCGGCGGCCACGCCGGGAACCATGCACGGTCGGCTGATGGGCAACCTGTACTACCTGATGATCCAGGCGGTGAACGCCTACCAGGCCAGCTACGCACCCAAGCAGCTGATCACCGGCCTGAGCACCAGCGAGGCGCGCATGCTGATGGTGCTGGAGGACAGCGCGCGGCTCGACCTGGTCGACCTGCAGCGCGAGGTGGCGATGCCGACCCGCGAGATCGTCGAGGCGCTGACCAACCTGCGGCGCAAGGGCCTGGTCGCCGAGAGCGCCGCCGGCCACGAGCTGACCGACGCCGGCCGCGCACAGACCGAGGCGCTGTGGGACATCTCGCGACGCCAGCAGGAGGCGGTGTTCGCCGGGGTCGGCGCCGAGGACCTGGAAACCTTCAAGAGGGTGCTGAAGGTGGTGATGGCGGCGCACTGAGCACGCGGCGCGCCTGCCAATGGTGGGCCTTCGTAGGCTAGAAGACTCGCGCAGCGATCTTCTACCGATGGGACGGGACGGTCTGTCTGGCGGGTAATCGCTGCGCGAGTTACCCAGCCTACCCCGACGGGAGCCGCAGACGGGCAGCGGGACTCAGCCCAGCTCGCGCCAGGTCAGGTACAGGCGCAGGTCGAACTCCAGCTGCTGGTAGCCGGGCAGCATGTGTTCGCAGAGCTGGTAGAACGCCTTGTTGTGGTCGAACTCGCGCAGGTGCGCCAGCTCGTGGACCACGATCATGTCGAGGAACTCCGGCGCGGCGTCGCGGAACAGCGCGGCGACGCGGATTTCCTTCTTGGCCTTGAGCTTGCCGCCCTGCACCCGCGACACCGCGGTGTGCAGGCCGAGGGCGTTGCGCAGCACGTCGAGCTTGCTGTCGTAGAGCACCTTGTCGATGCCCGGCGCGTTGCGCAGGAAGCGCTGCTTGCGCTCCATGACGTAGGCGTACAGCGCCTTGTCGCTCTGCACCGCGTGGCGTTCGGGGTAGCGTTGGGCCAGGTACTCGCCGAGACGGCCGGCGTCGATCAGCCGGTGCACCTGCTCCTGCAGGTGGGACGGGTAGGCGGCGAGGTACTTGAGCGCGGTCATCGGCGGGGCCAGCGATGGGGATACGAGGCCGCCATTCTAACCGCCCTGCCGCTCCGCCGGCTCGCCGCCGGGAAGCCGGCGCGCGAGCAGGAAGTGCTGGCCGGCCAGCAGCGCGGCGGCGTTCACCGCGGTCATGAACACGCCGATACCGCGCAGCCCGGGCCCCTCGGTGAGGTCGAGCAGGCACAGCAGGAGCAGCCAGCCGGTGCCCAGCGCCTGCCCCCAGTACCAGCGGCGGAACAGCGCCTCGCGGCGGCTCATCACCAGCAGGAAGCACAGCAGCGGGGCGAGGAAGATGCTCACCACCAGCAGGTGGTGGAATTCGGCGCGCAGCGTACCGCTGTGCAGCAGGCTGATCAGGCAGAACAGCATGAACGCGGCATACAGCCAGTTGACCAGGCGGTAGATGCCGAGGCCCGGCAGCGTGCCGGCCGGCGGCGCGGGCGGTTTGGCGCCCGGCGGGGCGTAGGGGTTGAACTCGTCCATGAGCGCGCTCTCGGGGAAAACTCCGTCGCCGACTATAGCGCAGCCACCGGCCAGCGCGGGCGCATGCCGGGGCCGCGTCGATCCGCCGGCCCGGCGGTTCTTCGCCGGACTCTCCGGCCGCGACCGCCTGTCCCACAGCGACGCCGCCACCTTCCGTGCTACCTTTGGCAACCGCTCGGCACGCCCGCGGGAGCGCCGATCCGGGCTCCGGGCCTGCCGCGCCCAGTCCCCAGGCAGCCTTTCCGCTCCAGCGCCGCACGCCGGCGAGTCACCGTTTGTGCACAGAGTCTCGAGCATGAGCAAAGATCATCAACCGCGCTGGACCTCCGGCCGGGTCAGGGATGGCATCGAGGAAATCCACATCCGCAAGTGGAACTATTTCATCGACTACATCCAGGAAACATTCTCGCCCGGCTGCGGCTGGGTGCATCGCGGCCATCGCAAGGACTACTACCGGCTCGAGTCGACCATCGACCGCAAGATCCTCGACAAGTCGAAGACCGAGCAGCTGCGCAGCGCGCAGCTCGACCGCTTCAAGATGGCGATCCGCGGCAAGCGCGGCGCCAACCCGCCGCAGTACGACGAGCCGCTGGAATGGTGGGCGCTCGGCCAGCACTTCGAGCTGCTCACCCCGCTGCTCGACTGGACCCACTCGCCCTACACCGCGGCGTTCTTCGCCTTCGCTCGCACCGGCGAGGACGACACGCGCAAGCGCATCGTCATCTCGCTGAACAAGAACGAGGTGGAGCACTCGGCCCTGGCGAGCACGGTGCGCTTCTACACGCCGAACTCCGACGAGAACGCCCGGGTGCTCGGCCAGAACGGCCTGTTCTCGTTCTGTGAGTCGGGCGAGGAGCTGGAGTCGCTGATCGCCCACGAGTTCGCCGGGGCCAAGCGCGCCATCCTCAAGAAGATCTACCTGCCCAACACCGAGCGCATCGACGTGCTGCGCGGCCTGGAGCAGATGAACATCAACCACCTGACGCTGTTCCCCGACCTCAGCGGCGCCAGCAACTACGCCAACATGCAGTTCGAGCTGTACTCCAACCAGGCGCCGGCCAGGCCGGAACCAGTGCCGCGCCCAGCCAGCGAGCTGGTCGAAGCCGAGGACTGAGCCCCGTACAGCACAAGGCCCGCACGGGGCGGGCCTTGTGGGACTGCGAGCAGCGAACGCGCCGGATCAGTTGACCTTGGCGGCCAGCTCGCCCTTGGCGTAGCGCTGGTACATGCCTTCCAGGGAGATCGGCTTGATCTTCGAGGCGTTGCCGGCGGTGCCGAAGGCCTCGTAGCGGGCGATGCAGATGTCGCGCATGGCTTCGATGGTCTTGGCGAAGAACTTGCGCGGGTCGAACTCGCTGGGGTGCTCAGCCATCATCCGACGCATGGCGCCGGTGGAGGCCAGGCGCAGGTCGGTGTCGATGTTGACCTTGCGCACGCCGTGCTTGATACCCTCGACGATCTCCTCGACCGGCACGCCGTAGGTTTCCTTGATGTCGCCACCGTACTGGTTGATGATCGCCAGCCACTCCTGCGGCACCGAGGAGGAACCGTGCATCACCAGGTGGGTGTTGGGGATGCGCTTGTGGATTTCCTTGATGCGGTCGATGGCCAGCACGTCGCCGGTCGGCGGCTTGGTGAACTTGTAGGCGCCGTGGCTGGTGCCGATGGCGATGGCCAGGGCGTCGACCTGGGTGGCCTTGACGAAGGCCGCGGCTTCTTCCGGATCGGTGAGCATCTGGCTGTGGTCGAGGGTGCCCTCGGCGCCGACGCCGTCCTCTTCACCGGCCTGGCCGGTTTCCAGGCTGCCCAGGCAGCCCAGCTCGCCTTCCACCGACACGCCGCAGGCGTGGGCCATGGCCACGGTCTGCTGGGTGACGCGCACGTTGTAGTCGTAGTCGGCCGGGGTCTTGCCGTCGGCCATCAGCGAGCCGTCCATCATCACCGAGCTGAAGCCCAGCTGGATCGAGCGCTGGCAGACGTCCGGGCTGGTTCCGTGGTCCTGGTGCATGCACACCGGGATGTGCGGGAATTCCTCGATGGCGGCGAGGATCAGGTGGCGCAGGAACGGCGCGCCGGCGTACTTGCGGGCGCCGGCGGAGGCCTGGACGATCACCGGGGAATCGGTCTTGTCGGCCGCTTCCATGATGGCGCGCATCTGCTCGAGGTTGTTGACGTTGAAGGCCGGCACGCCGTAGCCGAATTCGGCGGCGTGGTCCAGCATCTGGCGCATGCTGATAAGTGCCATCTGTGTAGCTCCCAGTAAGGGTCGTTTGATCGGTGCCCAGCCTGCCGCAGGGGCAGGTCGGGCGCAATATGCTTGCGGTCGGCGTAGGGTGGACAACGCGCGCAGTGCTTGTCCACCAATCGGCGCCCACGGTGGACAAGGCTGCGCTGTTGTCCACCCTACGGTCATGGCCTCAGGCCTTGGCGCGCTCTTCCAGCACCGCCACGGCCGGCAGGACCTTGCCCTCGACGAACTCGAGGAAGGCGCCGCCACCGGTGGAAATGTAGGAGATCTGCTCGGCCACGCCGTACTTGTCGATGGCCGCCAGGGTGTCGCCACCACCGGCGATGGAGAAGGCGTCGCTGGCGGCGATGGCCTGGGCCAGCGCCCGGGTGCCGTTGCCGAACTGGTCGAACTCGAACACGCCGACCGGGCCGTTCCACAGGATGGTCTGCGAGGCCTTGAGCATCTCGGCGAACATCGCGGCGGTCTGCGGGCCGATGTCGAGGATCATGTCGTCGTCGGCGACCTCATTGATGCCCTTGACGGTAGCGGAGGCCGACTCGGCGAATTCCTTGGCGACCACCACGTCGACCGGCAGCGGCACGGCGACCTTGGCGGCGATGGCCTTGGCGGTATCCAGCAGGTCGGCTTCGCACAGCGACTTGCCGACCTTGTAGCCGGCGGCGGCGAGGAAGGTGTTGGCGATGCCGCCGCCGACGATCAGTTGGTCGCAGATCTCGGCCAGCGAGTTCAGCACGTCGAGCTTGGTGGACACCTTGGAGCCGGCGACGATGGCGACCATCGGCCGCGCCGGCTTGTCGAGGGCCTTGCCCAGGGCTTCCAGCTCAGCGGCCAGCAGCGGGCCGGCCGCGGCGACCTTGGCGAACTTGGCCACGCCGTGGGTCGAACCCTCGGCACGGTGGGCGGTGCCGAAGGCGTCCATGACGAACACGTCGCACAGCGCGGCGTACTGCTGCGCCAGCTCGTCGCTGTTCTTCTTCTCGCCCTTGTTGAAGCGCACGTTCTCGAACAGCACGACCTGGCCCGGCTGCACGTCGACGCCGCCCAGGTAGTCCCGGACCAGCGGCACGTCGCGGCCGAGGGCCTTGGACAGGTAGTCGGCGACCGGCTGCAGGCTGTTCTCGGCGGAGAACTCGCCCTCGGTCGGGCGGCCCAGGTGCGAGCAGACCATCACCGCCGCGCCCTTCTCCAGCGCCAGCTTGATGGTCGGCAGGGAGGCCAGGATGCGCGCGTCGCTCTTCACCACGCCGTCCTTCACCGGGACGTTGAGGTCTTCGCGGATCAGCACGCGCTTACCGGCGAGGTCGAGGTCGGTCATCTTCAAAACGGTCATGGGCTCAGTCCTTTACATGGGCTGTGGGCGATGGGCGACGCGCAGGAAGTGTTCCGCCACGTCGAGCATGCGGTTGGCAAAGCCCCACTCGTTGTCGAACCAGGCCAGCAGGTTGACCAGCCGCGGGCCGGAAACCAGGGTCTGGCTGCCATCGACGATGGCCGAGTGGGGGTCGTGATTGAAGTCGCAGCTGGCGTGGGGCAGCTCGGTGTAGGCCACCAGGCCCTGCAGCGGGCCGCTGGCGGCGGCCTCGCGCAGCACGCGGTTGATCTCGGCCGCGCTGGTGTCGCGGCGGGTCTGCAGGGTGATGTCCAGGCAGGAGACGTTGACCGTCGGCACGCGGATCGCCTTGGCCTTGACCCGTCCGGACAATTCGGGGAGCAGGCGCTCGATGCCACGGGCGAGGCCGGTGGACACCGGGATCACCGACTGGAACGCCGAGCGGGTGCGGCGCAGGTCCTCGTGGTGGTAGGCGTCGATCACCGGCTGGTCGTTCATCGCCGAGTGGATGGTGGTGATCGCCACGTAGTCGAGGCCGATCGCCTCGTCGAGCAACTTGAGCAGCGGCACGCTGCAGTTGGTGGTGCACGAGGCGTTGGACAGCAGCTTCTCGGCGCCGCTCAGGCTGGCCTGGTTGACGCCGTAGACGACGGTGGCGTCGACGTCGGCTTCGCTGGCCATCGGCTGGGAGAACAGCACGCGCGGCGCGCCGGCAGCGAGGAAACGCTCGCCATCGGCGCGGCTGTGGTAGACGCCGGAGCACTCCAGCACCAGATCGACGCCCAGCGCCGCCCAGTCGATGGCCTCGGGCGTCGCCTGGCGCAGCACCTTCACGCAGTCGCCGTTGATGTGCAGGCAGTCGCCGGCGACCTTCACCTCGCCGGGGAAGCGGCCGTGGGTGGAGTCGAAGCGGGTCAGGTACTCGATGCTGGCCTGGTCGGCCAGATCGTTGAGCGCGACTATCTCCAGGGCGGCATCCGCGCCGCGCTCGTAGAGGGCGCGCAGCACGCAGCGGCCGATGCGGCCGTAGCCGTTGAGGGCGACTTTGTAGGGACGGTTGGGCATGGCTGCTCTGCTTGTGGTGCCGGTGGTGGAAAACCGCTGCGCGGGTTTTCCACCCTACGGAAGGATCAGACCCTGCAGGGTGGATGGCCGCAGCCATCCACCTCGCGCGGCATCAGGCGTCCAGCAGCTCGGCAGCGGTTTCCAGGATGTTGTCGAGGGTGAAGCCGAACTCCTCGAACAGCTGGCCGGCCGGCGCGGATTCGCCGAAGGTGGTCATGCCGATGATGCGGCCTTCCAGGCCGACGTACTTGTACCAGAAGTCGGCATGCGCGGCCTCGATGGCGATGCGCGCGCCGACCTGCACCGGCAGCACGGCCTGCTTGTAGGCGGCGTCCTGCTGGTCGAACACGGTGGTCGACGGCATCGACACCACGCGCACCTGGCGGCCTTGCGCGGTCAGCGCATCAAAGGCCTGCACGGCCAGACCGACTTCAGAACCGGTGGCGATCAGGATCAGTTCCGGCTCGCCGGCGCAGTCCTTGAGCACGTAGCCACCGCGGGCGATGTCGGCGATCTGCTGCTCGCTGCGCGGCTGGTGCGGCAGGTTCTGGCGGCTGAACACCAGCGCGGACGGGCCGTCCTGGCGCTCGATGGCGTACTTCCAGGCCACCGCGGACTCCACCGCGTCGGCCGGGCGCCAGCAGTCGAGGTTCGGCGTGCCGCGCAGGCTGGCCAGCTGCTCGATCGGCTGGTGGGTCGGGCCGTCCTCGCCCAGACCGATGGAGTCGTGGGTGAACACGTGCAGCACGCGCTGCTTCATCAGCGCCGACATGCGCACGGCGTTGCGCGCGTATTCCATGAAGATCAGGAAGGTGGCGCCGTAGGGAATGAAGCCGCCGTGCAGGGCGACGCCGTTCATGATCGCCGCCATGCCGAACTCGCGCACGCCGTAGTGCACGTAGTTGCCGCCGGCGTCGTCGTGGGCCAGGCCCTTGCAGCCCTTCCACAGGGTCAGGTTGGAACCGGCGAGGTCGGCCGAGCCGCCGAGGAACTCGGGCAGCAGCGGGCCGAAGGCGTTGAGGGTGTTCTGGCTGGCCTTGCGGCTGGCGATGGTCTCGCCCTTGGCGGCGACCTCGGCGACGTAGGCGGCGGCCTTGGCGCTGAAGTCGGCGGGCAGCTCGCCGGCCAGGCGGCGCTGGAACTCGGCGGCCAGCTCGGGGAACTCGGCGGCGTAGGCGGCAAACTTGTCGTTCCAGGCGGCCTCGCGGGCGGTGCCGGCTTCCTTGGCGTCCCACTCGGCGTAGATGTCCGCCGGGATCTCGAACGGGCCGTGGTTCCAGCCGAGCTGGGCGCGGGTGGCGGCGATCTCGTCGGCCCCCAGCGGCGCACCGTGGCACTCTTCCTTGCCGGCCTTGTTCGGCGAACCGAAGCCGATCACGGTCTTGCAGCAGATCAGGGTCGGGCGCGCGGTTTCGCCACGCGCGGTCTCGATGGCCTGCTTGATCTCCTCGGCGTCGTGGCCGTCGACGTTGCGGATCACCTGCCAGCCGTAGGCCTCGAAGCGCGCCGGGGTGTCGTCGGTGAACCAGCCCTCGACCTCGCCGTCGATGGAGATGCCGTTGTCGTCGTAGAAGGCGACCAGCTTGCCCAGGCCCAGGGTGCCGGCCAGCGAGCAGACTTCGTGGCTGATGCCTTCCATCATGCAGCCGTCGCCGAGGAACACGTAGGTGTGGTGATCGACGATGTCGTGGCCCGGACGGTTGAACTGCGCGGCCAGCACCTTCTCGGCGAGGGCGAAGCCGACGGCGTTGGCGATGCCCTGGCCGAGCGGGCCGGTGGTGGTCTCCACGCCCGGGGTGTAGCCGTATTCCGGGTGGCCCGGGGTGCGGCTGTGCAGCTGGCGGAACTGCTTGAGGTCGTCGATGCCGAGGTCGTAGCCGGAGAGGTGCAGCAGCGAGTAGATCAGCATCGAGCCGTGGCCGTTGGACAGCACGAAGCGGTCGCGGTCGGCCCACTGCGGGTTCTGCGGGTTGTGCTTGAGGTAGTCGCGCCACAGCACTTCGGCGATGTCCGCCATGCCCATGGGTGCGCCGGGATGGCCGCTGTTGGCTTTCTGCACGGCATCCATGCTGAGGGCACGAATGGCATTGGCTCGGTCACGACGGCTGGGCATCGCTGGTCTCCTGCAGGGGGGCTTGACGAAAAAAGGCCGCCATTTTCGCCCACAGGCGGGGGAACGGGCAATCACAGATGGTCGATCCGGGCGAATCGGCCTGCCGTCCGGACTGTGATCAAGCGCCAATATCAAAACTTTTTGATACAGGCATTGCGCCACCGGATCGCGCCGACTAGACTTCGCCGCCTTATGAGCATCCAGCCTGCCCTCCGCCACGACCCGAGCGAGCACCTGGCCGCCCTGTGCAAGGCTGCCGGCGACCCGCTGCGCCTGCGTGTGCTGCGCGTGCTGGCCAGCGACTCGTTCGGCGTACTGGAGCTGGCGCAGATCTTCGCCATGCGCCAGTCGGGCATCAGCCATCATCTCAAGGTGCTGGCCCAGGCCGGGCTGGTGGCCACCCGCCGCGAGGGCACCGCGATCTTCTATCGCCGCGCCCTGGCGAGCGGCGGCGAGACCGGCAGCACGCTGCACGCGGCGCTGCTCGAGGAGGTGGACACGCTGGAGCTGCCGGGCGAGGTGCAGGCGCGCATCGCCGAGGTACAGGCGCAGCGCGCCGCTGCGGCGCACGACTTCTTCGCCCGTACCGTGGAGAAGTTCCGCGCCCAGCAGGACCTGATCGCCGGCCTGCCGCAGTACCGCGACAGCCTGCTGGCCCTGCTCGACGCCCTGCACTTCCCGGCCAGCGCCACCGCGCTGGAGGTCGGCCCCGGCGACGGCGCCTTCCTGCCCGAGCTGGCGCGGCGCTTCGCCGCCGTCACCGCGCTGGACAGCAGCCCGGCGATGCTCGAACTGGCGCGCCAGCGCTGCCAGGCCGAAGGACTGGCCAACGTCGAACTGAAACTGGCCGATGCGCTGCACGACGAACAGGCGCCGGCCGACTGCGTGGTGCTGAACATGGTGCTGCACCACTTCGCCGAGCCGGCCGTGGCGATGCGCCAGCTGGCGCGGCTGGTCCGCCCCGGCGGCAGCCTGCTGCTGACCGAGCTGTGCAGCCATGCCCAGGGCTGGGCGCGCGAGGCGTGCGGCGATCTGTGGCTGGGTTTCGATCAGGACGAACTGGCCCGCTGGGCCGAACAGGCGGGACTGGAGAGCGGCGAAAGCTTGTATCTGGGCCTGCGCAACGGTTTCCAGATCCAGGTACGGCACTTCGCCCGCCCGGATCAGAATTGACTACAGCTGTATGACACGGCCGCGAGGCCGACTCACCCACCGGTAATAACAGGAACCGATAGATGAGCGAATATTCCATTTTCACCTCCGAGTCCGTGTCCGAAGGCCATCCGGACAAGATCGCCGACCAGATCTCCGATGCGGTGCTCGACGCCATCATTACCCAGGACAAGCACGCCCGCGTGGCCTGCGAGACCCTGGTGAAGACCGGCGTGGCCATCGTCGCCGGCGAGATCACCACCAGCGCCTGGGTCGACCTCGAGCAGATCGTCCGCGACGTGATCTGCGACATCGGCTACACCAGCTCCGACGTCGGCTTCGACGGCGCCACCTGCGGCGTGCTGAACATCATCGGCAAGCAGTCGGTGGACATCAACCAAGGCGTCGACCGCGCCAAGCCGGAAGACCAGGGCGCCGGCGACCAGGGCCTGATGTTCGGCTACGCCAGCAACGAGACCGACGTGCTGATGCCGGCACCGATCTGCTTCTCCCACCGTCTGGTCGAGCGCCAGGCCGAAGCGCGCAAGAGCGGCCTGCTGCCGTGGCTGCGCCCGGACGCCAAGAGCCAGGTCACCTGCCGCTACGAGAACGGCAAGGTGGTCGGCATCGACGCGGTGGTGCTGTCCACCCAGCACAACCCGGAGATCAGCCAGGCCGACCTGCAGGAAGCGGTGATGGAGCTGATCATCAAGCACACCCTGCCGGCCGAACTGCTGCACAAGGACACCCAGTTCCACATCAACCCGACCGGCAAGTTCGTCATCGGCGGCCCGGTGGGCGACTGCGGCCTGACCGGCCGCAAGATCATCGTCGACTCCTACGGCGGCATGGCCCGCCACGGCGGCGGCGCCTTCTCCGGCAAGGACCCGTCCAAGGTCGACCGCTCGGCCGCCTACGCCGGCCGCTACGTGGCCAAGAACATCGTCGCCGCCGGCCTCGCCGAGCGCTGCGAGATCCAGGTGTCCTACGCCATCGGCGTGGCCCTGCCGACCTCCATCTCGGTCAACACCTTCGGCACCGGCAAGATCAGCGACGAGCGCATCGTCCAGCTGGTCCGCGAGCACTTCGACCTGCGTCCGTACGCGATCACCAAGATGCTCGACCTGCTGCACCCGATGTACCGCCCGACCGCGGCCTACGGACACTTCGGCCGCAACCCGTTCGAGATGACCGTGGGCGACGATACCTTCACCGCCTTCACCTGGGAGCGTACCGACAAGGCTGAGGCGCTGCGCGCCGCCGCCGGCCTGTAAGCCCCGCCGCAGTAGCGAAAGCCCCGCCGGCTCCAGAGCCGCGCGGGGCTTTTTTCATCACGGCGTATCGCCTCCGTGGGGCCCACGGATCCGTTCCCGGCGCCTGGCGACCTCGGCCTCGTGGTCCGCGCTTTCCTCGGCATTGCCCGCTTCGGGCAGATGGCCGGGGGCGACCATCCAGGTTTCCAGCTCGTGGGCGTCCACCTCTCTGACGCCGTGCACGGCACGGGCCAGCTCGACGGCCTGCTCGCACAGGCGGTGGGTTTCGACCTGGCCGCTGAGCGCCACCACCCCGGCGTGCGTCCGCACATGGATATGCTGACCGCGGGTCGGCCTGGCCATCTCCAGGGCGGATTTCACCTTGGTGGTGAGCCAGAGATCGTGAACCGCAATCCCCAGGTCGTGCGAGTACTGATTGAAGGAGTGCATTTTCATGGCGAGTACCTCCACAGGTACGTTCAGCCCCGCCCGGCAGCAACGGCAGCAGACTCGCCCCGCCGCCCTGCAGGCGTCGGCATCCATTCACTATACTCCCGCCGGAAACGCTGACAGCGCAGCGCCAGCCGCCAACCGATGACCGGCAGCGCGATTGCGCTGGCTGCCGCGACGCAGGATCATTGGCTACCCGTTGTCAGCGCACCTGGACCTTTCCGGACATGCATCCCGACTGTCAGTACCTGCAAGACCTCCTCCACCGCGACATTCCGCTGACCCGCGCCATGCAGCTGCGCGTGGCCGGCTACGAGAACCACGAGCTTCGCCTGGCCATGCCGCTGGCGCCGAACAGCAACCACACCGGCAGCATGTTCGGCGGCAGCCTGTACAGCATCAGCGTGCTGGCCGGCTGGGGCTGGCTGACCCTGCGCCTGCGCGAGGCCGGCATCGACGACGGTCACATCGTGATCAAGGGCGGACAGATCGACTACCCGCTGCCGGTGGTCGAGGAGGCCGTGGCGATCTGCGCGGCGCCTGCCGAGGAAGACTGGAAGAAGTTCGAGACCCTGTACCGCCGCCGCGGCCGCGCGCGCCTGTACCTGGACATCCGCATCCCCGCGCCGAGCGGCGAAACGGCGGTGCATCTGCATGGGGAGTATGTGCTGCACAAGTGAGTGCAGCACGCAGGGTGGATGGTCACCCCGTAGCAAACCCGCGCAGCGGATTTCCACCAGTACCCGCGCCGTGGCCTGACCGGTGGACAATCGCCGCGCGAGTTGTCCACCCTACAAGTCATCGGAGCGCCTGCCTCAATCCAGCGCCAGGGCCAGCTGCAGCAGCTCCTCGCGCCACTCGGCGGCCTGCGGCAGGGCGAGGAAGTGCGGGTTGAGGTAGTCCTCGCGCGCCGGGTAGGCCAGCGGCCGCCCGCGCAGGTCGAGCACCTCGCCGCCGGCGCCTTCCAGCACGCCCTGCGCCGCCGCGGTGTCCCACTGCGAGGTGGGCGCCAGGCGCGGATAGCAGTCGGCGCTGCCCTCGGCGAGCATGCAGAATTTCAGCGAGCTGCCGACACTGGCCAGCGCCAGGTCGCCGAAGCGCGCACCCAGGCCGGCGAGCAGGCGCTCCTGGGCCGGGCTGGAGTGACGCCGGCTGGCCACCACGGTGAAGGCTTCGGCCGGAGCGATGCGCACGCTGATCGGCTGCTCGCCCTGCGCATCCAGGCGCCAGGCGCCGAGGCCCGCGCCGCCGTAGAAGCACTGCCCGCGTGCCGGCACGCCGACCACGCCGAACACCACCCGACCGGCCTCGATCAGCGCCACATTGACGGTGAACTCCGCACTGCCGGCGATGAATTCCTTGGTGCCGTCCAGCGGATCGACCAGCCACCAGCGCGACCAGTGCCGGCGCACGCCATGTTCGATCGCGCAGTCCTCCTCGGACAGCAGGTGCACATCGGGCGCCAGCGCCGCCAGGCCGTCGGCCAGCAGGCGGTGGGCGGCCAGGTCGGCGGCGGTAACTGGCGAAGCGTCGGCCTTCAGCTCGATGGCCACCTCGACGCGCCAGAACGGCAGGGTCGCGGCACCGGCGCGCTGCACCAGCTCGACCACCGCGGGCAGCAGCGGATGGCTCACGGTTGATATTCCCCACGCTGGGTCAGCAGGTCGCGCACCAGGTACAGCGCGGCCAGCGCGCGGCCTTCGCTGAAGTGCTCGGAAACCGCCAGACGCGAGATGTCGCGCAGATTGAGGCGCGAGACGCGGATCTCCTCCGGCTCGTCGCCGGGCAAGCGCTCGGGGTACAGATCGCGGGCCAGCACCACCTGGATGCACTGGCTCATGTAGCCGGGCGACAGCGACAGCCCGGTGATGTGCTCGAGCTGGCGGGCGCCGAAGCCGGCCTCCTCCTTCAGCTCGCGATTGGCCGCCGCCAGCACGTCCTCGCCCGGCTCGATCAGGCCCTTGGGCAGCGACACCTCGTAGGCGTCGGTGCCGGCGCAGTATTCCTCGATCAGCAGCACGTTCTCGGCATCCTCCAGCGCCACCACCATCACCGCGCCGTAACCCAGGCCGCGGCTGAGCAGCCGCTCGTAGGTGCGCTCGACACCGTTGGCGAAACGCAGCTGCAGCTCCTCGACGGTGAACAGGCGGCTCTTGGCCACGATGGCACGGGCTAGGACATCGGGTTTCTGGCGCATATGCTGGACTCCTTGGCGAGCCGACACGTTACCATAACCCGCCCTCTTTCGACCCCTGGCGCCGCCGCCCGGCGGACCATCCACGCGAAGCGCGATACCATGCCCCAGCTGCCCTGGACCCAGATCGACACCGTCCTGCTCGACATGGACGGCACCCTGCTCGACCTGCACTTCGACAACCACTTCTGGCTGCACCACCTGCCGCAGCGCTACGCGGACAAGCACGGCACCACGCTCGACGCCGCGCTGGCCGAACTGCTGCCGCTGTTCCAGCGCCATGCCGGCCAACTGACCTGGTACTGCCTGGACTTCTGGAGCCGCGAACTGGACCTGCCGGTGCGCGCGCTGAAGGAGGAGATCGCCCACCTGATCGCCCTGCGCCCGGACGCCGACCGCTTCCTCGCCGCCCTGCGCGCCGCCGGCAAGCGCGTGGCGCTGATCACCAACGCCCACCGCGACTCGCTATCGCTCAAGCTCGAACGGGTCGAGCTGGCGCCCTGGTTCGACCGCCTGATCAGCTCCCACGACTACGGCTTCCCCAAGGAGGACCAGCAGTTCTGGTTCGCCCTGCAGCAGGACTTCGGCTTCGCGCCGGCACGCAGCCTGTTCATCGACGACAGCCTGCCGATCCTGCGCAGCGCCCGCCAGTACGGCATCGCCCACCTGCTCGGCATCCGCCAGCCGGACAGCCGGGGACCGCTGAAGGACACCGAGGAATTCGCCGCGGTGGATGGCTACCGGGAGCTGCTCGATGGCTTGCACGCGGCGACTGCAACCCAGGTCTGACGCCAGATTGCGGCCAAGGTTCCACAAATTCCGCGAATTTCAGGAAAAACGTGCGTCACGGTGCCGATCGTCGGCTGAATGCTTGCCAAGCACCCAGCCGCTGAGCAAGATCGGCGCCACCAACCTGCAAGGATGAACGCACGCTATGAAATACGCTCCCCTGCTCCTGCTCTCCCTGTCCCTGGCCGGCGGCAGCGCCTGGGCCGCTGACGGCGATGGCCGCGCCGCCGTCGGTGGCGCCCTCGGCGGGGTATTGGGCTCGGTGGTCGGCCAGACCGTCGGCGGCAGTACCGGCGCAGCCATCGGCGCCGGCCTCGGCGGCGCGGCCGGTGGCGCGGTCGGCGCCAAGCGCGGCAACAAGACCGAAGCGGCCATCGGCGGCGGCCTCGGCGCGGCCGGCGGCAACGTCGTCGGCAACAAGATCGGCGGCAGCACCGGTGGCCTGATCGGCGCAGCGGTGGGCGGCGGCGCCGGCGGTGCGCTGGGCAACAACATGGGCGACGCCAGCGAGGCGGAGCGGCGGCGCGACAGCTACCACGACGGTTACCGCGACGGCCGCCGGCACAAGCACTGGCGCAAGCACAGACACCACCGTCACGATCGCTGGGACGACTGAGACCTCCCGGCAGCAGACCGGCACCGACCAAGAGCGATGTGACTGCCGCGCAGGCGAAAAGGTTCCCAAAACTGCGCGAAAGACGGTAAAAAAGCGCAACAAGTCACCGATCGTCGCTTGAGGACTTGCCAAAAGATGCCGACCTGCACAGGATCGGCGCCATCATCCCTCTCGAGTGATAGCTCAGATGAAATACTCCCCCCTGATCCTGTTGTCCCTGACCCTGGCCGGCAGCAGCGCCTGGGCGGCCGACGGCGATGGCCGTGCCGCCGTCGGCGGCGCACTCGGCGGAGTACTCGGTTCCGTGGTCGGCCAGACCGTCGGCGGCAGCACCGGCGCGACCATCGGTGCCGGCGTGGGCGGCGCGGCCGGTAGTGCGGTCGGCGCCGAGCGCGGCAACAAGACCGAAGCGGCCATTGGCGGCGGCCTCGGCGCGGCGGGTGGCCAAGCGGTCGGCAACGCCGTCGGCGGCACCACCGGTGGCCTGATCGGCGCGGCCGTGGGCGGCGGCGCCGGCGGCGCGCTGGGCAACAACATGGGCGACGCCAGCCGCGACGATCGTCGCGACGGCAGTTACCGTGACGGTTACCGCGACGGGCGCCGCACCAGCTATCGTCGCGATTACGACGACGGATACCATCCCCACCGCGGCGGCTTCTGCCCCCCGGGTCAGGCCAAGAAGGGTAACTGCTGAGCCCTGCCCAGCAGATCAGCAACGGGCGCCCCAGGGCGCCCGTTTGCATTTCCGGGCGCAGCGCAGCCTGCCGCCCCACCGAAGGCGAGCAAGGAGGCTGGAAAAGCCTCGGCCGCTTGGTGACACTAGGGGTCTATTCCTTGCCGAGCGCCCCGCCCCATGAGCGAACCGACCGCCACCCCCTCACCCTTCGCCGACGCCCCGCTGTCCGCCGTCGAGATCCGCGCCCTCGGCTGCCTGATCGAGAAGCAGGCGACCACGCCGGAAACCTACCCGCTGACCCTCAACGCCTTGCAGCTGGCCTGCAACCAGAAGACCAGCCGCGAGCCGCTGATGAACCTGCAGCCCGGCGAGACCGGTCAGGCCCTGCGCCATCTGGAGCAGCGCGGTCTGGTCCGCCTGGTGATGGGCAGCCGCGCCGACCGCTGGGAGCAGCGCGCCGACAAGCAGCTGGAGCTGGTGCACGCCCAGCTGATCCTGCTTGCCCTGCTGATGCTGCGCGGCCCGCAGACCCTCGGCGAGCTGCTGGCGCGCAGCAACCGCCTGCACGCCTTCGACGACACCGAGGAAATCCGCCACCACCTCGAGCGCCTGGCGACGCGCGGCCTGGTGCGCCAGCTGGCGCGTCAGAGCGGCCAGCGCGAGGAACGCTACGCCCACCAGCTGGGCGACCCGGCCGATCAGGAAGCCCTGCTCGCCGCCCGCCCTGCGGAGACGGCCGCCCCCGCCGCCCAGCAGGCCCAGGAGGAGCGCATCGCCGCCCTCGAGGCGCGCCTGGCCGAGCTGGAGGCGCGCCTAGCGCGCCTGGAGGGTGCCGGCGAGTGACCGCACGGCGACAGCCCCGGCGGTAGAACATCGCTGCGCGCCTCTTCTGCCCGAGCAGCCGCCAGAAACGAAAAAGCCGCCCGAAGGCGGCTTTTTCATGCGGGTTCGCCAGCGATTACAGCTGCGGACCGGCGGCGCGGATGGCGTCGGACACTTCGAACTTGGTGAAGTTCTCGATGAACAGCTTGGCCAGGCCACGGGCGGCTTCGTCGTAGGCGGACTTGTCGGCCCAGGTGTTGCGCGGGTTGAGCAGCTCGGTCTCGACGCCCGGCACGGCCTTCGGCACGTCCAGGTTGATGATCGGCAGGTGCTCGGTCTCGGCACCGACCAGCGCGCCGCTCTGGATGGCAGCGATCACCGCGCGGGTGGTCGGGATGTTGAAGCGCTTGCCGACGCCGTAGCCGCCACCGGTCCAGCCGGTGTTGACCAGGTAGACCTTGGAGCCGAACGCCTTGATACGCTTGATCAGCAGCTCGGCGTACTCGCCGGCCGGACGCGGGAAGAACGGCGCGCCGAAGCAGGTGGAGAAGGTCGACTTGATGCCGGTGCCGCTGCCCATCTCGGTGGAACCGACCAGCGCGGTGTAGCCGGACAGGAAGTGGTAGGCGGCCTGCTCGTTGTTGAGGATCGACACAGGCGGCAGCACGCCGGTCAGGTCGCAGGTCAGGAAGATCACCGCGTTCGGCTCACCGCCGAGGTTCTCTGCCGAGCGCTTCTCGACGTGCTCCAGCGGGTAGGCGGCGCGGCTGTTCTGGGTCAGGCTGGCGTCGGCGTAGTCCGGCTTGCGGGTGCGCTCGTCGAGCACCACGTTCTCCAGCACGGCGCCGAACTGGATGGCCTTCCAGATCACCGGCTCGTTCTTCTCGGACAGGTCGATGCACTTGGCGTAGCAGCCGCCCTCGATGTTGAACACCACGCCCTCGCCCCAACCGTGCTCGTCGTCGCCGATCAGGTAGCGGCTCGGGTCGGCGGACAGGGTGGTCTTGCCGGTGCCGGACAGGCCGAAGAACAGGGTGACGTCGCCTTCCTCGCCGATGTTGGCGGCGCAGTGCATCGGCAGCACGTCGGCTTCCGGCAGCAGGAAGTTCTGCACGGAGAACATGGCCTTCTTCATCTCGCCGGCGTAGCGCATGCCAGCGATCAGCACCTTCTTCTGGGCGAAGTTGAGGATCACGCAGCCGTCGGAGTTGGTGCCGTCACGCTCCGGCTCGCAGACGAAGGACGGCACGTTGAGGATGCGCCACTCGCCCTTGCCGGCCGGGTTGAAGGTTTCCGGGTTGATGAACAGGCAGCGGCCGAACAGGTTGTGCCAGGCGGTCTCGGTGGTCATCTTGACCGGCAGGTAGTGCGCCTCGGCGGAGCCGACGTGGACGTGGGAGACGAAGTGCTCGCGCTCGCTCAGGTAGGCCTCGACGCGGTCCCACAGGGCATCGAACTTGTCTTCCGGGAACGGACGGTTGATCTTGCCCCAGGCGATCTTCGCCTCGGTGCTCTGCTCCTGCACGATATAGCGGTCCATCGGCGAGCGACCGGTGCGGTGACCCGTGCGGACGACCAGGGAACCATTGGCAGCGAGTTCACCCTCGCCACGGCTGATGGCCTTCTCGATCAGTTCGGCAACGCTGATATCGGTGTACACGGCAGTATTGGCTTGCGTCATGTGGTCCCCGTCGGCCTGCGGCCGAGTCCTCCAAACGATTTGTAGCGCGCCTGGCGGCTAGCTACAGCGAAAAAATTGCGCGCGATTATGCCAGATCAATCGCGTTCTTGGGTAAAAAACAATCAGTGCCGGGTCGGCGACGGCGCAGCGCTGCCACCACCGGCGAACAGCTGGGCGATGTCGGCGGCATCGAATTCGTAGCGATGGTTGCAGAACTGGCAGTCGATCTGCACCGCGCCGCCCTGCTCCTCGACCAGCCGGGCGGCGTCTTCCGCGCCCAGGCTGACCAGCGCCGTCGCCGAGCGCTCGCGCGAGCAGCTGCAGCCGAAGCGCAGCGGCTCCTCGTCGAACACGCGCACTTCTTCCTGGTGATAGAGGCGGTGCAGCAGGGTCAGGTTGTCGAGGCCGAGCAGCTCCTCGGCGGTCAGGGTGTCGGCCAGGGTGACCAGGTGCTCCCAGCTCGTCTCGCGCGCCTCGGCGTCGCGCTGGCGGTCGGCGGGCAGCTGCTGCAGCAGCAGGCCGCGGGCGCGGCGGCCGTCGGCATTCAGCCAGAAGCGGGTGGGCAGTTGCTGGGACATGGCGAAGTAGCCGGACAGGCAGGCGGCCAGGGTGTCGCCGTCGAGGCTGACGATGCCCTGGTAGCGCTTGCCGACCTTGGGATCCATGGTGATCGCCAGCACGCCCTCTGGCATCAGCTCACGCAGGCTGCCGGCCGCGCCCAGTGCCGCGGCGTCGTAGCGGGCGATGCCGCGGATCTCGCGCTCGCTGGAGCACTCGACCATCAGCAGCGGCACCGGGCCGGAGGAGCGCGCCTGCAGCACCAGCAGTCCGTCGTACTTGAGGGTGTCACTGAGCAGGGTCACGGCGGCGAGCATCTCGCCGAGCAACTGGGCGACCGCCTCGGGGTAGGCGTGCTTGGCCAGCACCTCGGCGTAGCTCTGGTCGAGCTCGACCAGTTCGCCGCGCACATCGGTGTCTTCGAAGAGGAAACGTTGGGAAAAATCGGACATGCCAGACCCGCAGAGCTCGTTTTTGAACGCCGATTTTAGGCGCAAACCCCGGGCCTGACCAAGGGTCGCCTGTCTATCGGCTCTGCGGGTGTTGTCTATCGATGCTCAGTGCTCGTCCCAGAAGTGGTGGATCTGCCGGCGCTGCTTCTTGGTCGGCCGCCCTTCGCTCTGCACGCCGAGCGCCCCGGCCTTGCGCAGCGCGGCGGCCGCCTCGCGGCGGGCGACGCTGTCGGCCGTCTCCTCGTAGAGCAGCGCCGCCTCCGGCGCGCCACGGCGTACCATGGACAACGCGCGGACGATCACCGTGCGCTCGTCGAAGCCGCAGCGGATGGTCAGTTCGTCGCCGAGCTTCGGCTCCTTGGCCGGCTTGCAGCGCTCGCCGCGGCAATGCACCTTGCCGCCCTCGATGGCCGCCTTGGCCAGGGCGCGGGTCTTGAAGAAACGCGCCGCCCACAGCCACTTGTCCAGGCGCGGCTTGTCGTCCTGTTCGCTCATGTTCTCTCTCGTGTCACAGCTGGCAACCACTCGCCCGATGTTAACCCCGTCACGAAACATGACAGGCGCGCCGGGCGCTGGCCATAATGACACGACGAAGAGGCGCAGCGACCACGTCGTGGCCTGACAGGGAGGAGTTCGACCATGGCCGAGCGCCGCAGAGCCCGTGGAACATCCGCCACCCCGCGGGGCTGGCTGCGGCCGGCCCTCCTCCTGCTGCTCATCTGGCTATCCACGCCGAGCGAGGCGCAGCCGGTCGTGCTCACCGCCTCGGAGCAGGCCTACCTACAGGCCCACCCGAGCATCCCGCTGTGCGTCGACCCCGACTGGTGGCCCTTCGAGCAGATCGACCCGAGCGGCCGCCACATCGGCATGGCCGCCGACCTGATCGCCCTGACGACCCTGCGCAGCGGCGCCAACCTCGTGCTGCACCCCACGCGCAACTGGGAGGCGAGCCTGGCCGCCTCGCAGGCCGGCGAGTGCCTGGCGCTGAGCTTCCTCAACAGCACCCCGGAACGCGAGCGCTGGCTGATCTTCACGGCACCGCTGCTCAGCGACCCGAACGTGATCATCACCCGCGAGGAGCATCCGTTCGTCTCCGACATCGGCGCCCTGCACGGCAGCACCATCGCCCTGCCGCGCGGCACCGCGATGGCCGAACGCATCGCCCGCGACTTCCCCAACCTGACCATCATCCCCACCGAGTCGGAGCGCGAGGCCCTTGCCCTGGTCAGCGAACGCAAGGCGGACATGACCCTGCGCTCGCTGATCGTCGCCGCCGCCACCATCAAGCACGAGGGCTGGTTCAACCTGAAGATCTCCGGACAGATCCCCGGCTACGAGAACCATCTGCGCATGGGAGTGCTCCGCTCGGAGACCACCCTGCGCGACATCCTCGACAAGGGCATCGCCACCCTCAGCGCCCAGGAGCGCCGGCAGATCGTCGACCGTCACGTCAACATGACGGTGGTGACCGAGGTGGTCACCGACTACACCCTGGCCATCTGGCTCGGCGTCGTGCTGGCGGCCATCCTGGCCACCAGCCTGCTGTGGATGACCCGCCTGCGCAAGCTCAACGACCAGTTCCGGCGCCTGGCCGAAACCGACCAGCTCACCGGCCTGCCCAACCGCAATGCCCTCGATGCGTCATTTGCCCTGGATATCCTCAGGGCACAGCGCTACGGCCGGCCGCTGTCGGTGATCCTGCTCGACATCGACCTGTTCAAGACGGTCAACGACGAGCTCGGCCACCTGATGGGCGACAAGGTGCTGGTCGATTTCGCCCGCCTGCTCAGGGGCGGCCTGCGCAGCGTCGATACCGTGTGCCGCTGGGGCGGCGAGGAGTTCCTGCTGATCTGCCACGAGACGCCCCTCGAGCAGGCCGCCCAACTGGCCGAGCGCCTCCTCCAGCAGGTCCGCGAGCACCGCTTCCCCTGCCAGCGGGCGCTGACCGCCAGCGCCGGGGTGGCCACGGCCATACCGGGCGACACGGTGGCGCGCTTGGTGCAGCGCGCCGACGAGGCGCTGTACGCCGCCAAGCACAGTGGCCGCGACCGGGTTCGCCTGCAACTTGCCGCGCTGGCGGATGTCGACTGAGACCGCCGACAGTATCATCGCGATCAGGCGCCCCCGCGGCGCAACAGACCGGAGCCGAACTGCCGTGAAGACCTTCGACCATCTGGCCGTGATCGGCCTGCGCGAGTGGATCGCCCTGCCCGACCTGGGCCTGGCCGGCCTGCGCGCCAAGATCGACACCGGCGCCGCCACCTCGACCCTGCATGCCAGCGACATCGTGCCCTTCGAGCGCGACGGCCAGCCCTGGGTGCGCTTCACCGCCCACCTCGGCAGCCTGGTGCAGCGCCAGCACCGCCAGCGCGAGGCGCCGCTGGTGAGCATGAAGACCATCCGCAGCTCCACCGGGCATACCCAGACACGCTACGTGGTTCGCACCAACTTGGTGCTCGGCGACCGCCAATGGCCTGTAGAATTCACCCTGACCTGCCGCAAGACCATGCGCTACCGCGTGCTGCTCGGCGCCAAGGCGCTGGTCAGCGGCCAGCTGGTGGTCAATCCCGCACTAACCTATGTCCAGGGCAAGCCGCTGCTGCTGGCGCCCACCATCCCCTCAGGTGTCTGATGAAAATCGCTGTGCTGTCGCGCAACCCCAAGCTGTACTCCACCCGCCGCCTGGTCGAGGCGGGCCGGCAGCGTGGGCACGAGATGGAGGTCATCGACACCCTGCGCGCCTACATGAACATCGCCAGCCACAAGCCGCAGATCCACTACCGTGGCCGCGCCCTGGAGGGCTTCGACGCGGTGATTCCGCGCATCGGCGCCTCGGTGACCTTCTATGGCTGCGCGGTGCTGCGCCAGTTCGAGATGATGGGCGTGTTCCCGCTCAACGAGTCGGTGGCGATCAGCCGCTCTCGCGACAAGCTGCGCGCCCTGCAGCTGCTGTCGCGCAAGGGCATCGGCCTGCCGGTGACCGGCTTCGCCCACTCGCCGGACGACATTCCCGACCTGATCGACATGGTCGGTGGCGCGCCGCTGGTGATCAAGGTGCTGGAAGGCACCCAGGGCATCGGCGTGGTGCTGTGCGAGACGCACAAGGCCGCCGAATCGGTGATCGAGGCGTTCCTCGGCCTCAAGCAGCACATCATGGTCCAGGAATACATCGACGAGGCCGGCGGCGCCGACATCCGCTGCTTCGTGGTCGGCAACAAGGTTATCGCAGCGATGAAGCGCCAGGCCGCGCCCGGCGAGTTCCGCTCCAACCTGCACCGCGGCGGCACCGCCAGCCTGATCAAGATCACCCCGGAGGAGCGCATGACCGCGATCCGCGCCGCCAAGGTCATGGGCCTCGGCGTCGCCGGGGTCGACATCCTGCGCTCCAACCACGGCCCGCTGGTGATGGAGGTCAACTCATCGCCCGGCCTGGAAGGCATCGAGACCACCACCGGTCAGGACGTGGCGAGCATGATCATCCAGCACATCGAGGAGCACGCCCGGCCTGGGCAGACGCGGACCAAGGGGCGGGGGTGAGCCGCACCGCGCCGCCTGGGCCAGCGTAGGGTGGGTTAGGCCACAGGCCGTAACCCACCAACCGGCAGCTAGGCCGGCTCTGGCGATGCCTGACGGCATCGAAGTCGGTTTACCCCGCTACGCGCCCCCTAGACCGCATCGCGCGGCAACAGCAAACCGATCGGCAGACACACCCGCGCCTCCACCCCGCCGCCGGCGCGGTTGCGCAGCTCGACGCTGCCGCCGTGCTGGGCGGCGATGCGCTTGACGATGGCCAGGCCCAGGCCGGTGCCCTTGCTGCTGCGCGCGCGGTCGCCGCGGATGAACGGGTTGAAGATGCTCTCCAGTTCGGCCGGATCGATGCCCGGGCCGCGGTCCAGCACGCTGAGCACCACGTAGGGCGCCGCGGCGCTGCCGGACAGGCTGGAGGTGACCTCCACCGCGCTGCCGCCGTGGCGCAGGGCGTTCTCCATCAGGTTGGCGAGCAGGCGCTTGATCGATACCCGGCGCAGCGGCATGGCCGGCAGCGGCTCCAGGCACAGGCGCACCTGCTCCTCGTTCTGGTTGAGCGGCGCGGCCACCTCGCGGATCAGCTCGTTGAGGTCGAGCGCCTCCAGCGGCTCGTCGCGGCCATCGCGGATGAAGGCGAGGAACTGGTCGAGGATGGCGTCCATATCCTCGATGTCGCGGATCATGTCCTCGGTCAGCTCGTTGTCAGCCGGCAGCAGCTCCAGCGACAGGCGCAGGCGGGTCAGCGGCGTGCGCAGGTCGTGGGACACCCCGGCGAGCATCAGCTCGCGCTCGCGGGCGGCCTGCTCGACGTCCTCGGACATCTGGTTGAAGGCGCGATACAGCTCGGTCATCTCGCTCGGCGTGTCGCTCACCGGCAGGCGCACGCTGCGGCCGCGGCCGATCTGCCGGGCGGCGAACACCAGGCGCTTGAGCGGCAGGCTGAGCTGGCGCACCAGGATCCAGGCCGCCGCGGTGGACAACAGGCCGATGGCGAGGAACCAGCCGAGCACGCTCCAGATGCGCTGGATCTTCAGCGGATAGGGATACAGCGGCACCTCGACCCAGTCCGGGCCGAGCTTGGGCGCCAGCACCCACAGACGCGGCAAGCGCGCCGCGCGCATGCGCAGCTCGGCGTCGTCCCCGAGCTCCTGGCGCATCTGCGACTCCAATACCTCGGTGTAAGGCCAGTGGTACTCGCCGGCCGGCACCTCGTCGGCCTTCAGCTGGCGCAGCCCGGCGGCGGCGGCGACCGCCTCGCGCGAAGCCGGGTCGGCCGCCCAGTAGGCGCGCAGGGTCAGCGCGGTGCCGTGGCTGTACTGGCGGTCGACCAGCATGTCCTCGTTCATCAGCAGGTAGACCAGGGTCAGCGCCTTGGAGAACAGCACGACGATCAGCACCAGCCAGAGGATGCGGGCGAACACGCTCTGCGGAAACCAGACCGGGGTTCTCACTTGCGCGCGCTACCGTCCGGCACGAACACGTAGCCGACACCCCACACCGTCTGGATGTAGCGCGGCTTGGACGGATCGGGCTCGATCAGCCGGCGCAGACGCGAGATCTGCACGTCGATCGAGCGCTCCAGCGCGTCCCACTCGCGGCCGCGCGCCAGGCTCATCAGCTTGTCGCGGGTCAGCGGCTCGCGGGCGTGCTGGACCAGCGCCTTGAGCACGGCGAACTCGCCGGTGGTGAGCATGTGCACCTCGCCACCGCGCTTGAGTTCGCGGGTACCGAGGTTCAGCTCGTAGTCGCCGAAGGTCACCGTCTCCTCCTCGACGCCCGGCGCCCCGGGCACCAGCGGCGTCTGACGGCGTAGCACGGCGCGGATGCGCGCCAAGAGCTCGCGCGGATTGAACGGCTTGGCCAGGTAGTCGTCGGCGCCCTGCTCGAGGCCCTGGATGCGGCTGGCCTCGTCGCCCTTGGCGGTGAGCATGATGATCGGGATGTGGTTGTCCTGCGCGCGCAGGCGATGGCAGGCGGACAGGCCGTCCTCGCCGGGCAGCATCAGGTCGAGCACCACTAGGCTGAACAGCTCGCGGCTCAGCAGGCGGTCCATCTGCTCGACGTTCTCCACCGTCTTGACGCGGTAGCCCTGCTCGTCGAGAAAGCGCTCGAGCAGGCGGCGCAGACGCACGTCGTCGTCGACGATGAGAATTTTTTCGCCTTCCGGCTGGCTGCTGGCGGTAGTGTTCATCGGGAGTCCTCGAGAATATGCGGCGATTATGACGCAGGCCTCACGGCCGTTCGCAGGGCCATTGTTAGCAGATTTTTCCCCCGCCGCGCGCCTCGCCATGTCCGGGTGGCTGAGTATAATCCGGCGCTTTCCGCCCCCCGAGGGCACCTTCCCCCGCAGTCGCAGGAAGTCATATGGACAGCATCAACGCCCGTATCGCCGAGGAACTCGGCGTCCGCCCGCAACAGGTCGCCGCCGCCGTGGCGCTGCTCGACGAGGGCTCGACCGTGCCCTTCATCGCCCGTTATCGGAAAGAAGTGACCGGCAGCCTCGACGACACCCAGCTGCGCACCCTGGAGGAGCGCCTGCGCTACCTGCGCGAGCTGGAGGAGCGGCGCACGGCGATCCTCGCCAGCATCGAGGAGCAGGGCAAGCTGACCCCGGAGCTGGCCCGCGAGATCAAGCTGGCCGACACCAAGACCCGCCTGGAAGACCTCTACCTGCCGTACAAGCAGAAGCGCCGCACCAAGGGCCAGATCGCCCTGGAAGCGGGCCTCGGCGAGCTGGCCGATGCATTGTTCGGCAATCCCGAGCTGAACCCCGAGGACGAGGCGGCGCGCTTCGTCGATGCCGAGAAGGGCTTCGCCGATGTGAAAGCCGTGCTGGAAGGCGCCAAGTACATCCTCATGGAGCGCTTCGCCGAGGACGCCAGCCTGCTCGACAAGCTGCGCGGCTTCCTCAAGGACAACGCCACCCTCAGTGCACGCCTGGTCGCCGGCAAGGAGCAGGAAGGCGCCAAGTTCAGCGACTACTTCGAGCACGACGAGCCGCTCAAGGGCGTGCCGTCGCACCGCGCCCTGGCGATCTTCCGCGGCCGCAACGAGGGCGTGCTGAGCGCCAGCCTCAAGGTCGGCGAGGAACTTCCGGGCAGCCTGCATCCGTGCGAGCTGATGATCGCCGAGCGCTTCGGCCTCGATAACCGCGGCCGCGCCGCCGACCGCTGGCTGGCCGAGGTGGTGCGCTGGACCTGGAAGGTCAAGCTGTACACCCACCTGGAGACCGACCTGCTCGGCGAGCTGCGCGAGGCCGCGGAGACCGAGGCGATCAACGTGTTCGCCCGCAACCTGCACGACCTGCTGCTGGCCGCCCCGGCCGGCCCGCGCAGCGTGCTGGCGCTGGACCCCGGCCTGCGCACCGGCTGCAAGGTCGCCGTGGTCGACGCCACCGGCAAGCTACTGGATACCGCCACCGTCTACCCGCACGCACCGAAGAACGACTGGAACGGCACCCTCGCCGTGCTCGCCCGCCTGTGCGCCAAGCACCAGGTCGAGCTGATCGCCATCGGCAACGGCACCGCCAGCCGCGAGACCGACAAGCTGGCTGCCGACCTGATCAAGCAACTGCCGGCACTCAAGCTGACCAAGATCATGGTCAGCGAAGCCGGCGCCTCGGTGTACTCGGCCTCCGAACTGGCCGCGCGCGAGTTCCCCGAGCTGGACGTGTCGCTGCGCGGCGCGGTGAGCATCGCCCGTCGCCTGCAGGACCCGCTGGCCGAGCTGGTGAAGATCGAGCCCAAGGCCATCGGCGTCGGCCAGTACCAGCACGACGTGTCCCAGCTCAAGCTGGCGCGCTCGCTGGACGCGGTGGTCGAGGACTGCGTGAACGCCGTCGGCGTGGATGTGAACACCGCCTCCGCCGCCCTGCTGGCGCGCATCTCCGGCCTCAACGCGACCCTGGCCGGCAACATCGTGCAGTTCCGCGACGCCAACGGCGCATTCAGGAGCCGCAGCGAACTGAAGAAGGTACCGCGCCTGGGCGACAAGACCTTCGAGCAGGCCGCCGGCTTCCTGCGCGTGATGAACGGCGACAACCCGCTGGACGCCTCGGCGGTGCACCCGGAAACCTACCCGCTGGTCAAGCGCATCGCCGCGGATACCGGCCGGGACATCCGCTCGCTGATCGGCGACTCGGCGTTCCTCAAGCGTCTCGACCCGGCGAAGTTCACCGACGAGACCTTCGGCCTGCCGACCGTCACCGACATCCTCAAGGAACTCGACAAGCCCGGCCGCGATCCGCGCCCGGAGTTCAAGACCGCCGAGTTCCAGGAAGGCGTCGAGAGCCTCAAGGACCTGGTGCCGGGGATGATCCTCGAGGGCGTGGTGACCAACGTCACCAACTTCGGCGCCTTCGTCGACATCGGCGTGCACCAGGACGGCCTGGTGCACATCAGCGCGCTGTCGGAGAAGTTCGTCAAGGATCCCTACGAGGTGGTCAAGGCCGGCGATATCGTCAAGGTCAAGGTCATGGAGGTGGACATCCCGCGCAACCGCGTCGGCCTGTCCATGCGCATGAGCGACACCCCGGGCGAGAAGGTAGATGGCGCACGCAGTGGGCCGCGTGGCGGGCAGTCCCGCGGCAACACCCCGCGCAGCGAGCGCCACTCCGCGCAGGACAAGCCGGCGCCGGCCAACGCCGGGATGGCCGCGCTGTTCGCCAACGCCAAGCAGATCAAGAAGCGCTGAGATGACCGACGTCCGCGAAGTGACCACCAGCGCCTTCAGCCACCTGCTCGGCTGCGAGCCCGTGCGCATCGACGGCGGCGCAGCCGAGGTGCGCCTGCCGCTGAAATCCGAGCTGCGCAACCGCGCCGGCAAGCTGCACGGCGGAGCGATCTTCAGCCTGGTCGACATCGCCATGGGCCTGGCCTGCTCCAGCGCCCACGGCTTCGAGCGCAAGAGCGTCACCGTCGAGTGCAAGATCAACTACATGCGCGCCATCGACGATGGCGAGGTGCTGTGCGCAGCGAAGGTGATCCACCACGGCAGCCGCACCCTGGTGGTGGACGCCGAGGTGCGCCAGGGCGAGGCGCTGGTCGCCCGCGCCCAGGGCACCTTCATGCTGGTCTAACCTGATCGGCAGGGACCGGCAACGACGGCGGGGCTGGCGCTGCCGGCCCTGCCCGAAGCGGGGGACACGGCCCGCGCACGGCGCTGTCGCCGGCCGACAAGCAGCCGTCGCTCCCTGCCATGGTCCACCGGCACGCGGGGGGAAAATCGCTGCCGAGCCTCCATCCGCCAGCGCCCGGCCCTTGAGACCGGCGCCCTGCGCCCCCATAGTGCGCAGACTCTGCGAAAAGGAACCTGACTTTTGAGCGACCTACTTTCCCGCCGCCTGGCCCTGCTCGCGCACGCCGACCAGCGCGACCTGCTGCGCCACTGCCGACACGGGCTGGAGAAGGAAAGCCTGCGCGTCGACCCCGCCGGCCACCTGGCCCTGACTCCGCACGCGCCGGTGCTGGGCTCGGCGCTGACCCACGCGCAGATCACCACCGACTACTCCGAGGCGCTGCTGGAGTTCATCACCGACGCCTGGGAGGATCCGGCGCGCACCCTCGACGAGCTGGACGCCATCCACCGCTTCACCTACGCCAAGCTCGGCGACGAGCAGCTGTGGACCCACTCGATGCCGTGCCAGCTGCCGGACGAGGCGACCATCCCGATCGCCGAATACGGCAGCAGCCACATCGGCCGGCTCAAGCACGTCTACCGCAAGGGGCTGGCGGTGCGCTACGGCAAGGCCATGCAATGCATCGCCGGCATCCACTACAACTTCTCGCTGCCCGAGGCGCTGTGGCCGCTGCTGCAGGCGGCCGAGGACGACGGCCGGCCGGCGCAGGAGTGGCAGTCGGCGCGCTACATCGCGCTGATCCGCAACTTCCGCCGCTACAGCTGGCTGCTGATGTACCTGTTCGGCGCCTCACCGGCGGTGTGCGCCAGCTTCCTCAAGGACCGCGAGCACAACCTGGAAACGCTCAGCGAGGGCACCCTGTACCTGCCGTGGGCGACCAGCCTGCGGATGAGCGATCTGGGCTACCAGAACAACGCCCAGGCCAGCCTGCGCCCCTGCTACAACGACCTCGACAGCTACCTGGCCAGCCTGCGCCAGGCGGTATCCACTCCCTACCCGCCCTACGAAGCCATCGGCACCCGGCAGGACGGCGAGTGGCAGCAGCTCAACACCAACGTGCTGCAGATCGAGAACGAGTACTACTCGACCATCCGCCCCAAGCGCGTGGCCAACTCCGGCGAGCGGCCGATCCAGGCGCTCGGCGCGCGCGGCGTGCAGTACGTCGAGGTGCGCTGCCTGGACATCGACCCGTTCCTGCCGCTGGGCATCGACCTGCCCGCCGCACGCTTCCTCGACGCCTTCCTGCTCTACTGCGCGCTGGAAGACAGCCCGGCGATGCCCGGTGACGAGTGCCGCGAGTGCTCGGCCAACTTCGCCCTGACCGTCAAGGAAGGCCGCCGGCCGGGCCTGCAGCTGAGCCGCAACGGCCAGCCGCACGAGCTGAAGGCCTGGGGCCTGGAGCTGCTCGAACGCATCGCGTCCTGCGCCGCGCTGCTCGACGCCGCCCACGGCGACGACCTGCACCAGCAGGCGCTGGCCAGCCAGCGCGCCAAGCTCGAGGACGCCCGCCTGACGCCGTCGGCACGGGTGCTGCAGAGCCTGCGCGAGGACCGGCTGAGCTTCCACGCCTTCGCCCTGCGCCAGTCCGAGCGCCACGCCGCCTGGTTCCGCGGCCGGCCGCTGGATGCCGCGCAACTGACCGCCTTCGAGCAGTCGGCGCGCGACTCGCTCACCGCCCAGGCCGAGCTGGAGGCCAGCCAGCAGGGCAGCTTCGACGAGTTCGTCGAGCGCTACATGGCGGCGATCGAGCCGGCGTGAGCCGGTAGGGTGGACAACTCGCGCCAGCGATTGTCCACCGCCAGTGGCGCGGAAGATCGGTAGAAGATCGCTGCGCGAGTCTTCTACCCTACCCCTCCCTCAGCCGTCACAGCGGCTTCTCGAACACCTTCGACTGGCGCTGGAAGTTGTACAGCGAGGCGCGCGCCGGCGGCAGCCGCTCGACGCTGCTGGCCTTGAAGCCGCGCTCCTGGAACCAGTGCGCGGTGCGCGTGGTGAGCACGAACAGGGTCTTCAGGCCCTGGGCGCGGGCGCGCTGCTCGATGCGCTCGAGCAGCTGATCGCCGCGACCGCCCTGGCGGTACTCGGGGTGCACGGCCAGACAGGCCAGCTCGCCCCAGTCGGAATCCGGCACCGGATAGAGCGCCGCGCAGGCGATGATCAGGCCGTCGCGCTCGACGATGCTGAACTGGCCGATCTCGCGCTCCAGTACCTCGCGCGAGCGGCGCACTAGGATGCCCTGCTCCTCCAGCGGGCGGATCAGCTCGAGCAGGCCGCCGACGTCGTCGATGCCGGCCTCGCGCAGCTGCTCGAACTGCTCCTGGGCCACCAGGGTGCCGGCGCCGTCGCGGGTGAACAGCTCGTTGAGCAGCGCGCCGTCCTCGGCGTAGCTGACGATGTGGCTGCGCCGCACGCCGCCGCGGCAGGCCTGGGCGGCGGCGTCGAGCAGCTCGCCCTGGTAGTCGCTGCCCAGGCGCGCCAGGTGCGCCGGCACCTGCTGCGGGCGCAGCTCGCGGACCAGCGCGCCGTGTTCGTCGAGCAGGCCGCGCTCGGCGCCGAACAGGATCAGCTTCTCGGCCTGCAGGTCGATGGCCGCGCTCATCGCCACGTCCTCGCAGGCCAGGTTGAAGATCTCCCCGGTCGGCGAGTAGCCGAGTGACGACAGCAGGACGATGCGCCGCTCGTCGAGCAGGCGCTCGATGCCCTTGCGGTCGATACGCCGCACCAGACCTGTGTGCTGGTAGTCGACGCCGTCGACCACGCCGATCGGCCGCGCGGTGACCAGGTTGCCGCCGGCCACGCGCAGCCGTGCGCCCTGCATCGGCGAAGCGGCCATGTCCATCGACAGGCGTGCCTCGATGCCCAGGCGCAGGCCGCCGACCGCCTCGACCACGCACTCCAGGGTCGGCCCGTCGGTGACCCGCAGGTTGCGGTGGTAGCGCGGGGTCAGGCCGCGCGCGGCCAGGCGCGCCTCGATCTGCGGGCGCGAGCCATGCACCAGCACCAGGCGCACGCCGAGGCTGTGCAGCAGCACCAGGTCGTGGACGATGTTGCCGAAGTTGGGATGTTCGACGCCCTCGCCCGGCAGCATGACCACGAAGGTGCGCTCGCGATGGGCGTTGATGTAGGGGGTGGCGTGGCGGAGCCAGTTGACGTAGTCGTGCATGAAGAACCTGCCTGTAGGGGCTGTTCGCGCCCCGGGGTACGCGGCCACCCCGGGGTGTGACCGCGCTCGTGTCTACGGTTGGTAGGAGCCAGCTAGCTAGCGATCCGTGCACCTGCACGAACCATAATCGCGAGCAAGCTCGCTCCTACGGGGTCGGTTGGGCGTCGAGGCAATAGTGCCCGATCAGCCCGCGCAGCAGCTCGACGGTCGGCGCGATGCGCGAAAGATCGAGGTATTCGTCCGGCTGGTGGGCGCAGGCGATGTCGCCGGGGCCGAGGACGATGGTCTGGCAGCCGAGCTGCTGCAGGTAGGGCGCCTCGGTGCCGAAGGCCACCGCCTCGGCGGCATGCCCGGTGAGACGCTCGGCGACGCGCACCAGCTCGCTGTCCGCCGCCTGCTCGAACGGCGGTACGCCGGGGAAGATCGGCCCGTAGTCGATGCGCACGCCGCGCTGCTCGGCCAGCGGCTGCAGCCTGGCGCGGATCGCCGCGCGCAGCTGCTCGGGGTCCATGCCCGGCAGCGGGCGCAGGTCGAACTCCAGGGCGCACTGGCCGCAGATGCGGTTGGGGTTGTCGCCGCCGTGGATGCAGCCGAGGTTGAGGGTCGGCTGCGGCACGTTGAACAGCGGGTTGTTGAACTCCTGCTGCCACTGGCCGCGCAGCGCCAGCAGTGCGCCGATCGCCGCGTGCATGGCCTCCAGCGCGCTGCGCCCGAGGCGCGGGTCGGAGGAGTGGCCGCTCTGCCCCTGGATGTCGATGCGCTCCATCATCACCCCCTTGTGCAGGCGGATCGGCCTGAGGCCGGTCGGCTCGCCGATCACCGCGGCGCGGCCCAGCGGACGGCCGGCCTCGGCCAGCGCGCGGGCACCGCTCATCGAGCTTTCCTCGTCGCAGGTGGCGAGGATCAGCAGCGGCTGGCGAAACGGCTGGTCGAGCAGCGGCCTGACCGCCTCGATGATCAGCGGGAAGAAGCCCTTCATGTCGCACACGCCGAGGCCGTACCAGCGGTCGTCGGCCTCGCGCAGGGCCAGCGGGTCGCTCTGCCACAGCGCGGCGTCGAAGGGCACGGTGTCGCTGTGCCCGGCCAGCACCAGACCGCCGGGACCCGCGCCGTAGCTGGCCAGCAGGTTGGCCTTGCCGGGGGCGATGTCCTGGATCTCGCAGGCGAAACCGAGGTCGCCCAGCCAGGCGGCCAGACGCTCGATCAGCGGGCGGTTGGGCAGGTCGAGGCTCGGCTGGGTGCAGCTCACCGACGGCAGGGCGATCAGCTCGGCGAACTGTTGCTTGAGGCTGGGAAGGGGCATGCAGGCACTCCGGGAGATATGCCTTGCATGATAGGTCGCCAGGGCGGCGGGGGAAACCGCCCGCGCCCGCACGAAGCGGGCGCGGCGGTACGGGTCAGGCGAAGATCGCCTTGAGGATCTCGAAGAACACGATGGCCAGGATGGCGCCGGCCGGCAGGGTGATGATCCAGGACATGAAGATCTTGCCGATCACGCCGAGGTTCAGCGCACCGATGCCGCGCGCCATGCCGATGCCGAGCACCGCGCCGACCAGGGTGTGGGTGGTGGACACCGGCAGGCCGATGGCCGAGGCGCCGACCACGGTGGAGGCGGTGGCCAGTTCGGCGGCGAAGCCGCGGCTGGGGGTCAGCTCGGTGATTTCCTTGCCGATGGTGGCGATCACCTTATAGCCGTAGGTGGCCAGGCCGACCACGATGCCGATGGCGCCGAGCAGCAGCACCCAGCCCGGCACGGCCGACTTGGCGGCGATGTCCGCGGCGCCGCCGGACTGGATCACACCGACGATGCCGGCCAGCGGGCCGACCGCGTTGGCCACGTCGTTGGCGCCGTGGGCGAAGGCCATCGAGCAGGCGGTGAACACCATCAGCACGGCGAACACCTTCTCCACGCTGGCGTAGTGGAAGCCCTTGTCCGCCTCGGTGTCCACCTGGATACGGCTGAGGATGGCCATGCCGAGCAGCATCACCAGCACGCCGACGCCCAGCGCCAGCAGGATGCCCTGGTTGCCGGACAGGTGCAGGCCGACGTGCTTGAGGCCCTTGGTCACGGTCATCAGGGCGACCATGAAGCCGGTGACGAACATGTACAGCGGCACGAAGCGCTTGGCGTTGCGGAACGGCTCGTCGGTGTCGATGATCAGCTTCTGCACGCTCATGAACAGGCCGAAGGCAACCAGGCCGGAGAGGAACGGGGTGACCACCCAGCTGGCGACGATCGGGCCGATGGCGCCCCACTGCACCGCGTCCATGGACACGCCGACCGCGGCGAAGCCGATCACCGCACCGATGATCGAGTGGGTGGTCGATACCGGCCAACCCTTGGCGGTGGCCACCATCAGCCAGGTGCCGGCCGCCAGCAGCGCCGACATCATGCCCAGCACCATCAGGTCGGGGGTGATCACTGTCGCGTCGACGATGCCGTTCTTGATGGTCTCGGTCACCTCGCCGCCAGCCAGGTAGGCGCCGCAGAATTCGAAGACCATGGCGATCAGGATCGCCTGCTTGATGGTCAGCGCACGCGAGCCGACCGAGGTGCCCATGGCGTTAGCCACGTCGTTGGCGCCGACGCCCCAGGCCATGAAGAAACCGAAGGCGCAGGCGAGCACCAGGAGTACGAAGCCGTAATCCGCAATAAGGGACATAGAAGAGTTCTCGTAGATTCCAGACAGAACGCCGGCGCATCAGCGCGCCAGCAGTTGCTCCAGACGGTTGCCGACACGCTCGGCGCGGTCGGCCACATCACCGATCCACTCGATGATCTGGTAGAGGAACATCACGTCGACCGGCGGCAGATCCTTCTCCAGCTTGAACAGGCCACGACGCACTTCGATCTGCAGACGATCGGTGTCACGCTCGATGACCTCGATCTCCTCGACCATGTTTTCCACCAGGGTCGCCTCGCGGCCGGCGAAACCGGTCTCGAGCAGTTCGTCCAGCTCGTTCATCGCCTTCAGCGCCTGGGCGCTGGCGTCGACGGTGCGCTGCACGTAGGCCAGCATCAGCGGCTGCAGGGCCTGCGGGATGGTCATCTGGCGACCCAGCATCAGGCCGGCGATGTCCTTGGCACGGTTGGCCACTTTGTCCTGTACACTGAGCAGCTCCAGCAGATCCGAGCGCGGCACCGGCAGGAACAGGCTTTTCGGCAGGTGGATGCGTACGCTCTTCTTGAGCTTGTCGGCTTCCTGCTCCAGACGCGACATCTCCTGTTGAATCTGCTCCACCCGCGGCCAGTCCTCGGCGATGACGGCCTGGAAGAAGGGCAGGAGATTCGCCGCACATTCATGTGCCTTGGTAATGTGCTGTTGCATCGGCCCGATGGGAGAACGTCCGAACAGGCTGACGAAGGGATTGATCGGCATGGGGTAAAACCCTGTTGAAAAGGACCTCGATTATAAGTCCGCCCCCGCACACCCCGCCAGCACGCCGTCATGGCACCGTAATACACGCATGTTAGGGGCAGAGGCCCCCGCCCTCATGGTCAAAGAAACCGAAATCAAGCTGCGCGCCAGCCGCGCCACCCTCGCCGCGCTGCGCGACCATCCGCTGCTGAAGAAGCGCAACAAGAGCGGCTGGCAGCACGGCGAGCTGTTCAACCAGTACTTCGACACCCCCGCGCGCGACCTCGCCCGCGCCCGCGTCGCCCTGCGCCTGCGCCGCGACGGCGAACAGTACATCCAGACCCTGAAAAGCCGGGGCCAGAGCGTCGCCGGACTGTCCGAACGCAACGAGTGGGATTGGTATCTCGACCAGGCCGAACTCGACCTGGGCAAGCTGAGCGACGACTGCTGGCCGGCCGAACTGGCGGGGCTGGACAAGGCCGGCCTGCAGCCGATCTTCACCACCGACTTCGCCCGCGACAAGGCCGAGATCGCCTGGGGCCGCGGCAAAGCCAAGGTGGTGATCGAGGCCGCGCTGGACCTCGGCAAGGTGCTTGCCGCCGGTCGGGAAGAGGAAATCTGCGAGCTGGAGCTGGAGCTGCGTGAGGGCGAGCCGGCGGCCCTGCTCGAGCTGGCCTGCGAGCTGGCCGCCGAGCTGCCGCTGATGCCCTGCGACATCAGCAAGGCCGAGCGCGGCTACCGCCTGTTCGATCCGGCCTGCTACAGCGTCAGCCTGCCGGAGCCGCAGCTGAACGCCGCACAGCCGCTCGACGACGCCTTCGCCGCCCTCGCCTGGCAACTGCTCGGCAACAGCCAGCGGCTGGCCGAGCAGTACCGCTTCAACGGCCACTGGAAGCTGCTCGAGCAGTGGCTGCAGCAGCTCATCGACCTGCGCGCCCTGCTCGGCAGCCTCGGTCAGGCCGCGCCGCGCGCCAGCTCGCGCGAACTGCGCGAAGGGCTGGACGGCCTGCTCGGCGACTGGCGCCCGCGCCTGCAGGCCGGCCAGCACGACGATGCCGCCCGCCAGGCCGCGCCGGCACAGTTCGCCGCAGAACTGACGCAGACCCGCTGGGGCCGCTTCTCGCTCAACGCCTCGCGCTGGCTGCTGAGCCGCGCCTGGACCGCGCAACGCAACGAGCGCGGCCAGCGTGCCGGGCAGGCGCCCATCGGCCGCTGGCTGGCCCGCCTGCTCAACGAGGAGATCGCCGCCCTGCCGCTGGAGCGCTACCAGAACCAGCCCTATGACCTGCCCGAGCAGCTGCCGCGCCTGGAGCGCATGTGCGCCTGGCTGCGCCTGGCCCGCGGCGTGCTGGACATCCCCGAGGCCGACCGCCTGTACGGCGAGCTGCACAAGCTGGTCGAACTGGCCCGCCAGCCGGCCGACGAGGACACCCTGCAGGCGCGCGCCGCGCAGGTGCAGACCGTGTGGATGCTCAAGGGCTGGAAGGCGCTGAAGTAAGCCCGCGACACCCGTAGGGGGGATGGCCACCCCGTGGAAAACTCGCGCAGCGATTTTCCACCGTGACCATGCCCCCGACGGTAGGAAATGCCTTCGGCAGTTTCCCACCTACGGCAGGTCGACCACCCGAAACATGACCCACCCCGGCGACAGTCCGGACATTTCCCGGCATGCTGGCCCCTTGCTCCAGCCGCTCGCCCGAGGAAGCCGATGACCGCCATGACCACGCCCGCCCAGGACCGCTGGCTCGATCTCAACGACCTGCTGCGCGAACTGATCGCGCAGGGGCGCATCGACCAGGCGGTCGCCGAGCAGTGCCTGGCGATCCGCCGCAGCAGCCTGGACAGCCAGCAGCACCCGCTGGAGTTCCTCGCCGCCCAGCAGGTCGACGACCGCGCCCATCCCGGCCGCAAGCTCGACCTGGAGGGCTTGACCCAGTGGCTGGCCGAATACGCCGGCCAGCCCTACCTGCGCATCGACCCGCTGAAGATCGACGTCGCCGCGGTAACCCCGCTGATGTCGCACGCCTTCGCCCAACGCCACAAGATCCTCGCCGTGGCGGTGGACGCCGAGAGCGTGACCATCGCCAGCGCCCAGCCGCTGGTCGGCAGCTGGGAGGCCAATCTCACCCACGTGCTCAAGCGGCCGATCCGCCGCGTGGTGGCCAATCCGGCGGACATCCAGCGCTTCACCCAGGAGTTCTACCGCATCGCCCGCTCGGTCAGCGGCGCCAGTGCCAGCGAGCAGAAGATCAGCGGGGTCGGCAACTTCGAGCAGTTGCTCAGCCTCGGCGCGGTGGACGGCGAGCCGGACGCCAACGACGCGCACATCGTCACCATCGTCGACTGGCTTTTCCAGTACGCCTTCCAGCAGCGCGCCAGCGACATCCACATCGAACCGCGCCGCGAGCAGGGCACGGTGCGCTTTCGCATCGACGGCGTGCTGCACAACGTCTACCAGTTCCCGGCGCAGGTGGTGATGGCCATCGTCAGCCGGCTGAAGACCCTCGGCCGGATGAACGTCGCCGAGAAGCGCAAGCCGCAGGACGGCCGGATCAAGACCAAGGCGCCGGACGGCGGCGAGGTCGAGCTGCGCCTGTCGACCCTGCCCACCGCCTTCGGCGAGAAGCTGGTGATGCGCATCTTCGACCCCGAGGTGCTGCTCAAGGGCTTCGACAAGCTGGGCTTCTCCGCCGACGACCTCAGGCGCTGGCAGGGCATGACCGGCCAGCCCAACGGCATCATCCTGGTCACCGGCCCCACCGGCTCGGGCAAGACCACCACCCTGTACACCACCCTCAAGCAGCTGGCCACGCCGGAGGTGAACGTCTGCACCATCGAGGACCCGATCGAGATGATCGAGCCGGCGTTCAACCAGATGCAGGTGCAGCCCAACATCGACCTGACCTTCGCCAGCGGCGTTCGCGCGCTGATGCGCCAGGACCCGGACATCATCATGGTCGGCGAGATCCGCGACCTGGAGACCGCCGAGATGGCCATCCAGGCGGCGCTGACCGGCCACCTGGTGCTGTCCACCCTGCACACCAACGACGCGCCCAGCGCGATCAGCCGCCTGCTCGAACTGGGCGTGCCGCACTACCTGCTCAAGGCCACCATCCTCGGCGTGATGGCCCAGCGCCTGGTACGCACCCTGTGTCCGCACTGCAAGGCGCCGCACACGATCGACGCCAGCGACTGGCAGGAGCTGACCCGACCGTGGAGCGCCGCGCTGCCCAGCGGCACGATGCGCGCGGTGGGCTGCAACGAGTGCCGCGACACCGGCTACCGTGGCCGCGCCGGGGTCTACGAGATCATGCTGATGAGCGACGGCCTGCGCCAGCTGATCCACGCCGACACCGACCTTACCGCGCTGCGCCGCCAGGCGTTCAAGGAGGGCATGCGCAGCCTGCGCCTGTCCGGCGCGCAGAAGGTCGCCAGCGGAATGACTACAGTGGAAGAGATCCTGCGGGTCACCCCGCAGAGCGAGCAACGCTGAACAACATCCCTCAACGCAAGGAAAGGAAAGCACGCAGATGGATATCGGAATCGTCATGCTGCTGTTCGTCGCCCTGGCCGTGGCCATCGTGTTCATGGGCTTCAAGGTGGTGCCGCAGGGCAGCGAGTGGACGGTGGAGCGCTTCGGCCGCTACACCAATACCCTCAAGCCCGGCCTCAACATCATCGTCCCGGTGATGGACACCATCGGCCACAAGATCAACATGATGGAGCGGGTGCTCGACGTGCCGCCGCAGGAGGCGATCAGCGCCGACAACGCCATGGTGCAGATCGACGCGGTGTGCTTCTTCCAGGTGGTCAACGCGGCGCAGGCGGCCTACGAGGTCAGCGAACTGGAGTACGCCATCCGCAACCTGGTGATGACCAACATCCGCACCGTGCTCGGCTCGATGGAGCTCGACCAGATGCTCAGCCAGCGCGACGCGATCAACGAGCGCCTGCTGCGCACCGTCGACGAGGCCACCGCGCCCTGGGGCGTCAAGGTCACCCGCATCGAGATCAAGGACATCAGCCCGCCGGCCGACCTGGTCGAGGCGATGTCCAGCCAGATGCGCGCCGAGCGCCTGAAGCGCGCCCAGGTGCTGGAGGCCGAGGGCAAGCGCCAGGCGGAGATCCTCACCGCCGAGGGCGAGAAGCAGGCGGCGATCCTGCGCGCCGAGGGCGAGCGCCAGGCCGCCTTCCTCGAGGCCGAAGCGCGCGAGCGCGCCGCCGCGGCGGAAGCCGAGGCGACCCGCGTGGTGTCCGAGGCGATCGCCGCCGGCAACGTGCAGGCGATCAACTACTTCGTCGCACAGAAGTACGTCGACGCCCTCGGCAAACTGGCCGCGGCGAACAACAGCAAGGTGGTGCTGATGCCGCTGGAGGCCAGCCAGGTGATCGGCGCGGTCGGCGGTGTCGGCGAGCTGGTGAAGGCGACCTTCGGCGACAAGGGCAAGGCGTGAGGTCGCCCGCCTGAGCTTGGCGCGCCGCCTGGTGCGGCGCGGCGGGTGGATGGCCACGCGGTGGGAAATCGCCACGCGAGTTTCCCACCCTACGAAATTACTGAGCGAGCGCCTCGAGAATCGCGCGCACGCCGGCCTCGGCGCACTGCTCGTCCTGCGCCGCGGTGGCGCCGGACACGCCGATGGCGCCGACCGTGGCGCCGTCCACCTTGACCGGCACGCCGCCGCCGAACATGGCCAGACGCGGGCGCTGCAGCAGGCCGTCGCGCACGCTGGGCGGCATGCTGGCCAGGCGCTCTTCCCAGGCGCTGGTGGCCAGGCCGAAGCCGGTGGCGGTCCAGGCCTTGTCATGGGCGATGTCGCGGCTCGGCGCCGGCGCGCCGTCCATGTGCGCCAGGTTGATCAGCTGGCCGCCGGCGTCGACGATCGAGGCGCTGATGCGCACGCCCAGGCGGCGCGCCTCGGCGAGCACGGCGGGCATGGCGATGAGGGCCAGCTCGAGGGACAGGGACGGTTGGTTGCGCAGCATCGGGGGACCTCACGGGAAGTTGTTGTTATCGGGGCGGCGAACGAACCCCGCAGCGGGCGCCACGGGGCGGGGCTGGCTCAGGCGCTCTTGCGCGGCGACGGCGCGCCGGGGCTGATCTTGCCCAGTTCCTGGAGCAGGCGCATCAGGGTCTGGAAGTTCTCCGGACCGAACTGACGCTGGATTTCCTTGTACTGGCGGGCCATCTCGCCGCTCATCTCCTCGAACAGCTCGGCGCCCTTGGGAGTGAGACTGACGCACAGGCGGCGCTGGTCGTTGGCCGGCTTCCAGCGGCGCACCAGACCGTCGCGCTCCAGGCGCACCAGCACGCCGGTCATGCTCGGGCGCAGGATGCAGGCCATCTCCGCCAGCTGGTGGCTTTCCAGCTCGCCGTGCGGGTACTGGCTGAGGATGCGGATCACCCGCCACTGCTGTTCGGTGAGATCGTGCTGGTTGAGCAGCGGGCGGAAGAAGCTCATCGCCGCTTCGCGCGCCTGCAGCAGCGCCAGGGTGAGGGACGGGTCTTGCTTGTGGGTGGACGCCATGATGATCCTGCCAAAAACGACATAACGCCGCCCCCGTGAGGGAGCGGCGCCATGTTTTACCACAGATGAACGACGGCCTTTCAGCCACCGATCCCCAGACACATGTATTTCAGCTCAAGGTAGTCGTCGATGCCGTACTTGGAGCCCTCGCGGCCGGTGCCGGACTCCTTGATGCCGCCGAACGGGGCGATCTCGGTGGAGATGATGCCCTCGTTGACGCCGACCATGCCGTACTCCAGCGCCTCGCCGACCCGCCAGGCGCGGCCCAGGTCGCGGGTGTACAGGTAGGAGGCCAGGCCGAACTCGGTGTCGTTGGCCATGGCGATGGCTTCGGCCTCGGTCTGGAAGCGGAAGATCGGCGCCAGCGGGCCGAAGGTCTCGTCGCGCGCCACCAGCATCGCCGGGGTGACGTCGCCGAGCACGGTCGGCTCGAAGAAGCTGCCGCCCAGGGCGTGCGGCTTGCCGCCGGCGAGCACCTTGGCGCCCTTGGCCACCGCGTCGTCGATGTGCTCCTGGACCTTGAGCACCGCCTTGGCGTTGATCAGCGGGCCCTGCTGGGCGCCGTCCTCGTGGGCCGGGGCGACCTTGAGCGCATTGACCGCGGCGACCAGGCGCTTGGCGAACTCGTCGTAGACGCCGTCCTGCACCAGGATGCGGTTGGTGCACACGCAGGTCTGGCCGCTGTTGCGGTACTTGGAGGCCATGGCGCCGGCCACCGCGGCGTCGAGATCGGCGTCGTCGAAGACGATGAACGGGGCGTTGCCGCCCAGCTCCATGCTGACCTTCTTCATGGTGTCTGCGCACTGCGCCATCAGCATCTTGCCGATGCCGGTGGAGCCGGTGAACGACAGCTTGCGCACGCTCGGGTTGCGGGTCAGCTCGCCGCCGATGGCGCGGGCGTTGCCGGTGACCACGTTGACCACCCCGGCCGGGATGCCGGCACGGCTTGCCAGTTCGGCCAGGGCCAGGGCCGACAGCGGGGTTTCCGAAGCCGGCTTGATGACGATGGTGCAGCCGGCGGCCAGTGCCGGGCCGGCCTTGCGGGTGATCATCGCGTTGGGGAAGTTCCACGGGGTGATCGCGGCGACCACGCCGATCGGCTGCTTGATCACCACCAGGCGGCGGCCCTGCTTGTCGTGCGGGATCACGTCGCCGTAGACGCGCTTGGCTTCCTCGGCGAACCACTCGATGAAGCTGGCGCCGTAGGCAATCTCGCCGCGGCTCTCGGCCAGCGGCTTGCCCTGCTCCCAGCTGAGCAGGCGGGCCAGGTCTTCCTGGTTAGCCATCATCAGCTCGAACCACTTGCGCAGCAGCGCCGAGCGCTCCTTGGCGGTCTTCTCGCGCCAGGCCGGCAGGGCGGCCTCGGCGGCGGCGATGGCGCGCTCGGTTTCCGCGGCGCCCACGGAGGCGACGCTGCAGATGGGCGACAGGTCGGCCGGGTTGGTCACCGCGAAGGTGGCGCCGTCGTCGGCGTCGACCCACTCCCCGCCGATGAAGGCCTGGGTGCGCAGCAGGGTGCTATCGGTCAGTTGCATGGCGAATCTCTCGAAAGGAAGTCAGTAGACGCTGCTGCCGGGCGCGGCCACGGCGGGCGCGCTGCCCTTGAAGCTGGCGGCGAGGTTCTTCAGCGAACGCATCAGCAGGCTGGTGTCGACGCCCACGGCGACGAACGAACAGCCCAGTTCCAGGTAGCGGCGGGCCAGCTTCTCGTCGGCACTGAGGATGCCGGCGGCCTTGCCGGCGGCGCGGATGCGCGCGATGGCGTCCTCGATGGCGGCCTGCACCTCCGGGTGGCCCGGGTTGCCGCGGTGGCCCATGGCCGCCGACAGGTCGGCCGGGCCGATGAACACGCCGTCGACGCCCTCGACCGCGGCGATGGCGTCGAGGTTCTCCAGGCCCTTGAGGCTCTCCACCTGAACCAGCAGGCACATCTGCGCGTCGGCCTCGGCCAGGTAGGTGGGGATGTTGTTCCAGCGCGAGGCGCGCGCCAGGGCGGCGCCGACGCCACGGATGCCCTTGGGCGGGTAGTGCATGGCGCGCACCAGCTCCTCGGCCTGCTCGGCGCGCTCGACCATCGGCACCAGCAGGGTCTGCGCGCCGATGTCGAGCAGCTGCTTGATCAGCACCGCATCGCCGACCGGCGGACGGACGATCGGGTGGCTCGGGTAGGCCGCCACCGCCTGCAGCTGGCCGAGCAGCGCGCGCAGGTCGTTGGGCGCGTGCTCGGCGTCGAGCAGCAGCCAGTCGAAACCGGCGTTGGCCGCCAGCTCGGCGCAGTACGGGTCGGCCAGGCCGACCCACAGGCCGATCTGCTGTTCGGCGCTCAGGCGCTGCTTGAAGGTGTTGACGGGCATCTGCATGGCGGTTTCCTCAGACGAAGCGGCAGGAGATGGAGCCCAGCATGTCATAGTCGACGTGGAAGGTATCGCCGGCCTTGGCCGCCACCGGACGGGTGAACGAGCCACCGAGGATGATCTGTCCCGGCTCCAGACTCACGCCGTAGGGGGCCAGCTTGTTGGCCAGCCAGGCCACGCCCTTGGCCGGGTGGTTGAGCACCGCGGCGGACACCCCGGACTCCTCGATCACGCCGTTGCGGTAGAGGATCGCCGGCACGCGGCGCAGGTCGACGTCGTGCGGACGGATGGCGCGGCCGCCGAGGACGATGCCGGCGTTGGCGGCGTTGTCGGAGATGGTGTCGAACACCTTGCGGGTGATGCCGGTTTCCGGGTCGACGTTGTGGATGCGCGCGTCGATGATCTCCAGCGCCGGGATCACGTACTCGGTGGCATCCAGCACGTCGAAGATGGTGCAGTTCGGGCCACTCAGCGGCTTGCCGAGGATGAACGCCAGCTCGACCTCGACGCGCGGCACGATGAAGCGGCTCATCGGGATGTCCGAGCCTTCCTCGAACTGCATGTCGTCGAGCAGCACGCCGTGGTCCGGCTCGGTGATGTTGGAGGAGACCTGCATGGCGCGCGAGGTCAGGCCGATCTTGTGGCCGATCATCTTGCGGCCGCCGGCGATCTTCTTCTCGACCCAGGCGCGCTGGATGGCGTAGGCGTCGGCGATGGTCATGTCCGGGTTCTCCAGGGAGAACTGGCGGATCTGCTCGCCGGTGCGCTCGGCGGTGTCGAGGCGCTCGGCGGCTTGCTGGATCAGTTGGGCGTCAAACATGAAGACCTCGGAACTCTCGATTCTTGGAGCTTTCAATTCTTGGTGAACAGCGGGTGCAGGCTGCTGTGCTTGGCGTCGTAGACCTGCGCCGTGCTCTCGTCGATCTGCAGGGTCACGCCGATCGGGCGCTGCGCCAGCAGGCCGTCGAGGCGCGCGCGCAGCACCGCCAGCAGGCTGTCGCCGACCTGCTGGTGCACCGCCGCACTGCGGCCGGCACCCATGCGCAGGTTGGCGTAGAAGAAGCCGTACTCGCCCTGGCCATCGGCGATCGCCGCGTGCGCCGCCGGGTAGGCCAGCACGCGGGTGCCGCCGGTGGGGAACACCTGGCGGCCGTTCTCGTCGCGCTGGGTCAGCATGCAGTCGGCCAGCTCGCGGCACAGGCCTTTGATGTCGACGTCGCGCTCGATGTCGGGGCTGTAGTAGAGGACCAGATGGGGCATGGCGCGCTCCTTACAGGCGGCTGGCGGCGATGAAGTCCGGATTGGAGGCCTGCGCCGCCGGGATGGTCGAGCCGTCCTGCGGGGTGACCGGGAACACTGCGTTGATCTGGCCGGTGCCGGAGGAGCCGAAGTACGGGGTCAGCACCTCGGCCTTGCCGTCGTACTTGGTCCAGCCGAGGGCGCCGAGCAGCATCGCGGTGTCGTGCATGAAGCCTTCGCCGTGGCCCTTGACCGCGTACTCCGGCAGCATGGTGCAGAAGGTGTCCCAGTCGCCCTCTTCCCACATCTTCACCACGCGATGGTCGAGGGTCTCGAGGAACGGGCTCCACACCTTGGTGGCGAAGTCCGGTGCCGTGCCGTTCTGGGCGAAGCGATGCGACAGCGAGCCGCTGGCGAGGAAGGCCACGGTGCCGTCGTAGTGCTCCTCGACCGCCTTGCGCATGGCCCAGCCCAGGCGCGCGCTGTCGGCCAGGTAGTGGGAGGTGCACAGCGCCGACACCGAGATCACCTTGAAGCGCTGGTCGGCGTTCATGTAGCGCATCGGCACCAGGGTGCCGTACTCCGGGCCGAGAGTGGTGGCGTCGTGGGCCATGGTCTCCACGCCCAGACGGTTGGCCTCCTCGGCCAGCAGGCGGCCCAGCTCCGGGTTGCCGGGGAACTCGTACTCCATGTTGCTGATGAAGTGCGGCAGCTCGTTGCTGGTGTACACGCCCTTGAAGTGCGGCGCGCAGTTGATGTGGTAGTTGGCGTTGACCAGCCAGTGGGTATCGAACACCACGATGGTGTCGACGTTCAGCTCGCGGCAGCGGCGGGCGATCTCGATGTGGCCGTCGATGGCCGCCTGGCGGAAGCCGTGGCGCGGACCGGGCAGCTCGGACAGGTACATGGAGGGAACGTGGGTGATCTTGGCGGCCAGAGCGAGTTTGCCCATGACGATTCTCCTTGCGGCCTTATGCGCGCGGCGCACGCGGCGATGATTCGGGTTGTGCAGGGCCGAAAACGGGCAGTCCCCCGAGGGGAGCTGCCCGTTCCGACGCGGGCGACCGTCGGACGGTCGCTAGTGGCCTGCCTCAGACACCCCAGCGCGGGATGTGGTGGCTGCCCATGGAGATGCACACGTTCTTGATCTCGGCGAACACCTCGAAGCTGTACTCGCCGCCCTCGCGGCCGGTGCCCGAGCCCTTCACGCCGCCGAACGGCTGACGCAGGTCGCGCACGTTCTGGCTGTTGATGAACACCATGCCGGCCTCGATGCCACGGGCCAGGCGGTGAGCCTTGCCGATGTCCTGGGTCCAGATGTAGGAAGCCAGGCCGTACTCGGTGTCGTTGGCCAGGCGCAGCGCCTCGGCCTCGTCCTTGAACTTGATCAGGCACACCACCGGGCCGAAGATCTCTTCCTGGGCGATGCGCATGCGGTTGTCGACGTCGGCGAACACGGTCGGCTGGATGAACTGACCCTTGGCCAGGTGGGCCGGCAGGTTGGCCGGACGCTCCAGGCCACCGGCGACCAGGTTGGCGCCCTCTTCCATGCCGATCTTGATGTAGCCGGTCACCTTGTCGTAGTGCGCCTGGGTGATCATCGAGCCGACCTGGGTCTTCGGATCCTGCGGATCGCCGACGATCAGGCGCTTGGCGCGGGCGGCGAACTCGGCGACGAACTGGTCGTAGACGGTTTCCTGGATGAAGATCCGGCTGCCCGCGGTGCAGCGCTCGCCGTTCAGCGAGAAGATGGTGAACAGCGCGGCGTCGAGGGCACGGCCCAGATCGGCGTCGTCGAAGATCAGCACCGGCGACTTGCCGCCCAGCTCCATGGAGTACTTCTTCAGACCGGCGGTCTGCATGATCTTCTTGCCGGTGGCGGTGCCGCCGGTGAAGGAGATCGCGCGCACGTCCGGATGGCGGACCAGGGCGTCGCCGGCGGTGGCGCCGTAACCCTGCACCACGTTGAGCACGCCCGGCGGGATGCCGGCTTCCAGGGCCAGGCGGCCCAGCTCGTTGGCGGTCAGCGGCGACAGCTCGGACATCTTCAGCACCGCGGTGTTGCCCAGCGCCAGGCAGGGCGCGGTCTTCCAGGTGGCGGTCATGAACGGCACGTTCCACGGCGACACCAGGCCACACACGCCGACCGGCTGGTACAGGGTGTAGTTGAGCATCTGGTCGTCCACCGGGTAGGTGTGACCGTTCATGTTGGTGCAGACCTCGGCGAAGAACTCGAAGTTGTGCGAGGCGCGCGGGATCAGCACGTTCTTGGTCTGGTGGATCGGCAGGCCGGTGTCCAGGGTCTCCAGCTCGGCCAGCTTCGGCACGTTCTGGTCGATCAGCTCACCCAGCTTGCGCATCAGCCTGGCGCGTTCCTTGGCCGGGGTGTTGGCCCACTTCGGGAAGGCTTCCTTGGCCGCGGCCACGGCCTGGGCGATTTCCTCGGCGCCGCCGCTGGCCACCTCGCCGATCACCTCGCCGGTGGCCGGGTTCAGGTTCTGGAAGACTTCTTTGCTCTCGACCTCGCGGCCGTTGATCCAGTGCTTGATCATTGTTCTACCCTCACTGCGCTGCTGCGGCGTTCTTGGCAGCGAAGAAATCGGCTTCGCTGACGATGGTGTTGACGAGGCGACCGACGCCCTCCACTTCCACGACCACTTCGTCGCCCGGGACCACGTCGGCCAGGCCTTCCGGAGTGCCGGTGGCGATCATGTCGCCCGGCTGCAGGGTCATGAACGCGGACAGGTATTCGATCAGGAAGGGGATGTCGAAGATCATGTCCGCGGTGGTGCCTTCCTGGCGCAGCTCGCCGTTGATCCAGGTGCGCAGCTTGAGGTTCTGCGGATCGGCGATCTGGCTGCGGTCGATGATGTACGGGCCGACCGGGGTGGTGCAGTCGCGGTTCTTCACCCGCAGGTTCGGCCGGTAGTAGTTCTCCAGGTAATCGCGGATGGCGTAGTCGTTGCACACGGTGTAGCCGGCGACGTACTCCAGTGCGTCCTCGCGCTTGACGTTGCGCGCGGTCTTGCCGATCACCGCCACCAGCTCGCACTCGTAGTGCATGTAGGCGACGTTGTCCGGGCGCCAGGTGATCTGGCGGTGGCCGGTGTAGGTGTTCGGCGCCTTGATGAACACCAGCGGCTCGGTCGGCGCCTTGAACGCCAGCTCGGCGGCGTGGTCGGCGTAGTTCAGACCGAGGGCGAACATGCTGCCGGTGGCCGGCGGCAGCCACTCGACCTGGTCCTCGGCCAGCAGGGTGCCATCGACCAGACGGACGGCGTTGTTGTCCTCGACGGACACGTTGTGGACTTCGCCCTGGTAACGGATGCGTGCGTGTTTCATGTCCGGCTCCTTATTCCGCGACCACGGTGTTGCTGAGGCGGCCTACGCCTTCGATTTCGACTTCGACCAGGTCGCCGACCTTGAGGTCGACGCGGCCTTCCGGCACGCCGGTGATGATCAGGTCACCCGGCTCGAAGGTCATGAACTGGCTGAGGAAGCTGATCAGCTCGGGGATCGAACGCACGAAGTTGGCGGTGCTGTTCTGCTGGCGGACTTCGCCGTTGACCAGCAGCCTGATCTCCAGGGCGTGCGGATCTTTGATGTCGGCGGCGTCGACCACCACCGGGCCGACCGGGCAGAAGGTATCGCGGCACTTGGCCTTGACCGCCGGGCGGTAGAAGCTGACTTCCGGCAGGGTGACCTCGTTGACCGCGGTGTAGCCGCCGACGTAGTCCATGGCCTCGGCCTCGGAGACGCGGCTGGCGCGCTTGCCGATCACCACGCCCAGCGCAGGTCCCGCCTGGATGCTGTCGACGCCGGCCGGGAAGACGATGCTGCCTGCATGACCGACCACGGTGTTCGGGGTCTTGATGTACAGCACCGGGGTCTTCGGCGGGGTCTTGTACGGATCCTGGTTGAACTCGGCCAGCTTGCTGTCGAGCAGGCCCTGATAGTTCAGCGCGATGCCGAACACGGTACCGCTGAACGGGGCTTTCCAGGCGTCAGGCTTGACGGCCTGGCCGTTCACGAGCGGCTGACCGTTGTCGTCAACCGTCGCCTCGAGGACCTTACCGTCCACTTCAATCATCGCTCGGCGCATGCCAGCTTTCTCCACAGACCAGTTGAGGGATCCGCCCGCGAGCGGGATCCGGTGCTTACCGTGACCGTGCCGTCGCTTGACGGCCGATTAACATGTGAACTTTATAATTAACATGTTAATCATGGTCAAGTCCCCGATCGTCGCTCTGCCGCACGGGGTATCATGCAGACAGGCGCAGACAGCCTGGGGAGCCCGAAAAAATGCGGGATAACGAGCCGATTCCGAACATCAACATCGGCCAGGTCTACGACCAAAGATATGTCCACGAGGACGTCCACTACGAGGCGCTGGGCAAGCTGGCCGACTTCTTCGGCCGCAACATGCCGGTGCATCGCCACGACCGCTTCTTCCAGGTCCACTACGTGACCAGCGGCGCGGCGCGGGTGTACTTGGACGACCGCCAGTACAGCGAGAACGCTCCGCTGTTCTTCCTCACCCCGCCGACCATCCCGCACGCCTTCGTCACGCTACCGGACAGTGAAGGCCATGTACTGACCGTGCGCCAGCAGCTGGTCTGGCCACTGCTCGAGGCGCACCTCAACCAGGGCGGCGAGCCGCGCCTGGTGTCGCCGACCTGCGTGGCGCTCAACACGCTGGACGCCAGCTACGCCGGCGAGATCGAGCGCCTCAACCGCCTGTTCGAGATGCTCGCCGCCGAGTTCGCCGCCCATCTGCCGGGCCGCGAGGCCAGCCTGCAGGCGTTGACCCAGCTGATCTTCATCACCCTGCTGCGTCTGGCCGCCGAGCCGGTGAAGAACCAGCACGTGCGCCACGACAACCTGCAGATCTTCCACCGCTTCAACGCGCTGATCGAGGACCACTACCGCGAGCACTGGCCGCTGTCGCGCTACGCCGAGGCGATGGGCGTCACCGAGGCGCGCCTCAACGACATCTGCCGGCGCATCGCCGACCTGCCGTCCAAGCGCCTGGTCCATGAGCGCCTGATGCAGGAGGCGCGGCGCCTGCTGCTGTTCACCGCCGGCTCGGTCAACGAGATCGGCTACCAGCTCGGCTTCAAGGACCCGGCCTACTTCACCCGCTTCTTCAGCCGCGAGGCCGGCATGACCCCCAGCGAGTACCGCAGCCGCGAGGGCGAGCGCTCCGAGTGAGGCGCCACAAATGCAAAGGCCCGCCGGTGAGGGCGGGCCTTTGCAGACTGCCGGGTGCTGGTTAGAGCAGCGGCAGGGTGTAGCTGATGATCACGCGGTTTTCGTCGACGTCGCGAGCAACGCGCGACTCGGCGCGGTAGGTCAAGTTGCGCAGGTGGAAGCGCAGCCCCTTCAGAGTGCCACCCTGCAGGGTGTACACCAGATCGGAGTCGCGTTCCCACTCCTTGCCGTCGTCGTAGGTCTTGGCCGCATTCTCGATGTTCGAGCCGCTGACGTAACGGGTCATGAAGGTCAGACCCGGAATGCCCAGCGAGGCGAAGTCATAGTCGTAGCGGGCCTGCCAGACATCCTCTTCCTGACGGGTGAAGGTCCAGAAGGTGGACAGGTTCTGGCTGTACGGGTCGCCACCGTTCATGAACGGGAACACGCCGTCGCCGGACAGGCTCTGGTAGCCCAGACCGAACTTGTGGGCACCGACGCCCAGGGTGAACATGCCCTGGTACATGTCGTTGTCGAACTTGCCGGCCTTCTTGTCGCCATCGTCGCTGGTGTTGAAATAGCGCAGGTCGGTGGTCAGGCTCAGACCCTCGCCCAGCGGCAGCTTGTGCATCAGCCCGCCGAAGTGCTGCGCGTAGATGTCTTCCAGCTCGCCGTAGTAGTAGCTGGCGGTCAGTTGCGGATTGAAGGCGTAGGAACCACCCAGCAGATCGAAGTGAGCGCTCTCCGCGGCACCGAAACCTACCGACTGGCGATCGGAGGAGTCACGCAGGCTGACGTCTTCCAGACGGCCGGCATGCACGGTCAGGCCGGAGACTTCCTGGGAAGTCAGCAGACCGCCGGTGAAGGAGCTCGGCAGCAGGCGGGTGTTGTTGTAAGACACGACCGGCAGGGTCGGCAGCAGGGTGCCCATGTGCAGGGTCGACTTGGAGATGCGCGCCTTGGCGGTCAGCCCCAGCTGGCTGTATTCGTCAACCGGGCTGCCGTCGGTTTCCAGCGGCAGCATGTTGCCGGCGGTGCGGCCGGGACCGGAGTCCAGCTTGACGCCCAGCAGGGCCAGCGCGTCGACGCCAACACCAACGGTGCCTTCGGTGTAACCGGATTCGAACTTGCCGATGAAGCCCTGAGCCCAGGTCTCACCGTAGTTGGCACCGGTTCCCTCACGGAAATCACGGTTGAAGTACATGTTGCGCAGCTCGAGGGTAGCCTTGCTGTCCTCGACGAGAGCGGCCTGAGCAACGGAAGGAAGAGCAATACTTGCTGCAACGATGCTCAAAGCCAGCTTCGAGCGCTGAGAGATCCTGATCATTCTTTTTATGTCTCCAGGGGACTTTTTATGATCGATCGAATAAAACCCGGCATCCGGCAGCGGTATGACGGGCAGGAGCGCCTTTTACCATCCGATTAAGATGTTAACAACCCTAGGATCGGCGGCAACGGCTTCGGCAACTCCCGGATCGACCTCGTCAAAAAATCGTAAAAACGCCGCGAGGTCAAGCCTGCCGACCTTTTTTCGCCACGCCAACCGGTCAGCCCCCCTCCTTTAGGATGACTTGACTCTACCCGTGCGCTGGCCGAGCATGACTGAGTTAACTTGTTAACGAAATCCTCCTGCCGCCTGCACGTCTTAGCCCGAGCGCATTCGCCCGGCGTCAGCGCGACGATCCATCCGCAGGAGCGCCAAGATGAACCCGCCACCAACAATTCCTACCAAAGGCGCGGTCCAGCCTCTCCAGCTACGCTGGATCAGGCACGACGACTGCGGGCCTCGCCTCCCGCAGCAGGCTTCATCTGCGACCCAAAGTCGAGCGCACAACCGAGACCGCAGAAGTCCGACGGACCGCCTGCAGAAACTTGATGCAATCGCTCGATTAACATGTTACTAATTTGGGTACAACAAAAACGGGAGACCCCCATGCGTACCTTGAACCTCGTTGCCCTCGCTGTATCCCTCGGTGTCGCCGGCGTTGCCCAGGCGGCCGATAGCTACACCCTCAAGGTGGCTCACTTCCTGCCGTCCACCTCCAACGCCCAGGTCAACATCATCGAGCCTTGGTGCGAACAGCTGCGCCAGGAGTCCAACGACCGCATCAAGTGCCAGCTGTATCCGTCCATGCAGCTGGGCGGCACCCCCGCCAAGCTGGCCGACATGGCGCGCAACGGCGTGGCCGACATCGTCTGGACCGCTCCGGCCTACTCCGCCGGCAAGTTCCCGCGCGTCGAGGCGCTGGAGCTGCCGTTCATGCTGCCCTACGGCGGCAAGGCCGGTAACGACATCATCTGGAAGTTCTACGAGCAGTACGCCAAGGACGACTTCAAGGGCTACAAGGTGCTCTCCGTGTTCGGCGACGGCGGCATGGACCTGCACACCCGCGGCAAGCAGGTGAAGACCCTTGCCGACCTGTCCGGCCTGAAGCTGCGCGCCTCCAGCCGTACTGCCGCCAAGACCATCGAAGCCCTCGGCGCCACCCCGGTGAGCATGCCGCCGGCGCAGATGACCGAAGCCATCTCCAAGGGCGTGGTCGACGGTGCCCTGGCCTCCTGGGAAGTGGTCCCGGCCACCAAGCTGAACGAGGTCACCCAGTACCACAGCGCCACCCCGGCCGGTCAGCCGGCGTTCGGCTACACCGTGCTGACCATGCTGATGAACCAGCAGAAGTTCAACAGCATGCCGAAGGACCTGCAGGAAATCATCGATCGCAACAGCGGCCAGGCACTCAACGACCGCTTCGCCACCGCCTGGGACAAGGCGATGGACAGCGCGCGCAGCGCCACCCCGGCCGACGGCCTGGTGGCCATCGACGAGGCCGCCTACAAGGGCATGCAGGATGCCGCTGCCGGCGTCGCCGACGCCTGGATCAAGGAGACCAGCGAGAAGGGAATCGACGGCAAGGCGCTGGTTGAAGGCGCCCGCAATCTGTCCTCCGCTACCCGGTAATCCGTCATGCAAGAGTCGCTCTCCTTCGAGAGCGGCCTGACCGTGGAACACGGCGCCTGCCGCCGTGTCCTGCACCACGTCGCCCAGGGCTTCGCCCTGGCCGGCGGGGTGGTCATGCTGCTGCTCATCAACATGTCCCTGATCTCCATCATCGGTCGCAAACTGTTCGCCACGCCGATCCGCGGCGATATCGAACTGATGGAGATCGGCGCATCGATCGCCATCGCCGCCTTCCTGCCGCTGTGCGAGCTGCGCGGTACGCACATCAAGGTCGATGCCTTCACCATGAAGCTGTCTTCGGGTGCCCTGCGCGTGCTCGACGGCTTCGCCCATCTGCTGTGTCTGCTCGCCGCGCTGCTGCTGGCCTGGCGCACCAGCCTGCAGATGCTCGACAACATGGAGTACGGCGACGTCTCCACCCTGCTGTCGATCCCGATGTGGATCCCGCTGATGTGCATCGTGCCCAGCCTGATCCTGCTGGCGCTGTGTTCGCTGGCCCGTATCACCGACATGATCCGTGGAGGTCGCGCATGAGCGGTCTTTCGCTCGGCCTGATTGCCCTGGCCATCACCCTGACCCTGCTGGCGCTGCGCGTGCACATCGGCATCACCATGCTGATCGGCGGCGCGGCCTGCTTCTGGGCGGTCAACGACGGCGACCTGTCCTCGCTGCTGTTCACCCTCAACAACCTGGCCTACTCGCGGCTGTCCAACTACGACCTGGCGGTGATCCCGCTGTTCGTGCTGATGGGCCAGTTCGCCACCCACGGCGGCCTGTCACGCGCCATCTTCCGCTGTGCCGCCGCCTTCATCGGCCACTGGAAGGGTGGCCTGGGCATGTCGGCGATCGGCGCCTGCGCCGGCTTCGGCGCCATCTGCGGCTCCTCGCTGGCCACTGCGGCGACCATGAGCCACGTCGCCCTGCCCGAGCTGCGCCGCTACAACTATTCCGGCCGCCTGGCCACCGCCACCGTGGCCTGCGGCGGCACCCTGGGCATCCTCATCCCGCCGTCGGTGCCGCTGATCATCTACGCGGTGCTGACCCAGGAGTCGATCGCCAAGCTGTTCGTCGCCGCCGTCATCCCCGGCATCATCGCGGTGATCGGCTACATGGTCGTGCTGCGCATCATGGTCGCCCGCGAAGGCGGTCACGACCACGAACTGCAGAAGGCCAGCGCCGGCGAGCGGCTGAAGGCCTTCGTCAACGTGCTGCCGGTGGTCGGCGTGTTCCTCGTGGTGATCGTCGGCATCTACGGTGGCTGGGCCAACCCCACCGAGGCCGCCTCGATCGGCGCCGCGGCCTGCGGCATTCTCGCCGTGCTCCAGGGCGGCATGCGCTGGCAGGGCATCCGCACCAGCCTGCTCGGCACCGCCGAGACCACCGCGATGATCTTCCTCGTGCTGCTCGGCGCCGATCTGCTCAACTCCGGCCTGGCGCTGACGCAGATGCCCAACGAGCTGGCCGAGTGGGTGAAGAACAGCGGTCTGGCGCCGATGCTGGTGCTGTTCGCCATCCTCGTGCTGTACCTGCTGCTCGGCTGCGTGATGGACTCGCTGGCGATGATCCTGCTGACCATCCCGATCTTCTATCCGGTGATCATGGGCCTGGACTTCTTCGGTCTGGACGCCAGCGAGAAGTCGATCTGGTTCGGCATCCTCGCCCTGATGGTGGTGGAGATCGGCCTGGTGACGCCGCCACTGGGGATGAACCTGTTCATCGTCCAGCGCGCCGCCGGCAACGTACCGCTGACCGAAACCGCCAAGGGCGTGATTCCGTTCCTCACCTCGGACATCCTGCGCATCATCCTGCTGGCGCTGTTCCCCGCAGTCACCCTGTGCCTGCTGCAGCTGTAACGCTCTGGGCCGCCTGCGGGCGGCCCTGTTTTTCTCCCCCCGGCTTTCCATGGTAAGTGCATGTCCGCCGTCGCCAACCCCCAACGCCTGATCGTCCTGCTCGCCGCGCTGGTGGCCTTCGGCCCGCTGTCGATCGACATGTACCTGCCCAGCCTGCCGCTGATCGCCAGCGACCTCGCTGCCCCGCAGGCGCAGATCCAGCTGACCATCAGCGTGTTCCTCGCCGGCCTGTGCGCCGGCATGCTGTTCTATGGCCCGCTGTCCGACCGCTTCGGCCGGCGCCGGCTGCTGCTCGGCGGCATCGCCCTGTACATGCTGGCCAGCGTCGGCTGCATTCTCGCCGCCAAGGCCGAGCACCTGGTGTTCTGGCGCATCCTGCAAGCCCTCGGCGGCGCCGCCGCCTCGGTGCTGGCGCGGGCCATCGTCCGCGACCTGTTCCCGCTCAAGGACGCCGCGCGCGTGCTGTCGCTGATGCATCTGGTGACCATGGTCGCCACCCTGATCGCCCCGCTGGTCGGCGGCTACCTGATCCTCATCGCCGGCTGGCGGGCGATCTTCGCCGTACTGCTGGCCTTCGCCGGCCTGTGCCTGCTGCTGGTGGCCTGGAAGATTCCCGAGACCCACCCGGCCGACAAGCGCGGCGCCTCGATCGCGGCCGCCTTCCGCGCCTATGGACACATCGCCCTGCAGCCCCAGGCGCTCGGCTACATCCTGTGCATGGGCCTGTCGTTCGGCGGCATGTTCGCCTTCATCACCGCCTCGCCGTTCGTCTACATCGAGTATTTCGGCATCAGCCCGCAGCACTACGCCTGGCTGTTCGCCCTCAACGTCGCCGGCATCATGGTCATGACCCTGCTCAATGCCCGCCTGGTCGGCCGTATCGGCCCGCAGCGCATGCTCACCTTCGGCGCCGCTGTCGCCGCACTGTCCAGCCTGGCCCTGGCGGTGCTGGGCTCGAGCGGCATCGGCGGCCTGCCCGCCATTGTCGTCTGCCTGGTGCTGTTCGTCAGCGTCACCGGCCTGCTCGGCGCCAACTGCGTGGCCAGCCTGCTGGCGCGCTTCCCCAGGCAGGCCGGCGCCGCCGCCGGCCTCGCCGTGGCCCTGCAGTTCGGCCTCGGCACCGCCTGCAGCGCGCTGGTCGGTGCCCTGCACGACGGCAGTCCGCTGCCGATGAGCCTGGTGGTCGGCGCTGCCGGCCTCGGCAGTCTGCTGGCACTGCTGCTGACCCGCATTCCGGAGCGCCCGGCTCCGGCCACTCCGGCCGCCTGACGACGGCCGGAGGCTTCACCGGGGCGCCCGACGCCCCAGCAATCCCACAATAACTACAAGAGAGAAACCCCATGTCCTTGCTCAAGAAGCTTCTGCCCTGCCGCCGCACCCTGCTGGCGGTCGCCACCAGTCTGGCCCTGTCAGGCAATGCCGCATGGGCCGCCGTCGGCGAACAGCCTAACGTGCGCCTGCTGCTGCTCGGCACCAAGGGCGGCCCGTCGCTGCTGCAGACCAAGAGCCTGCCGCAGTCCACCGTGCTGCTGGTGAACAACGACGCCTACCTGCTCGACGCCGGCTACGGCGCCAGCCTGCGCCTGGTCGAGGCCGGCATCCCGCTGCGCAACATCAAGGGTATCTTCATCACCCACCTGCACAGCGACCACGTGCTCGACTACCCGTCGGTGCTGATGAACGGCTGGGCGAGCGGCCTGAAGACGCCGATCAAGGTGTTCGGCCCGCAGGGCATCCAGGAAATGACCGACCACGCCTGGAAGACCTTCGACGTCGATATCCAGCTGCGCATCGTCGACGAGGGCAAGCCCGACCCGCGCCCGCTGGTCACCACCCAGACCATCCGCGAAGGCCTGGTCTATCAGGACCAGAACATGAAGGTCAGCGCCGTGTCGGTGCCGCATCCGCCGTTCGACAAGGGCCAGGCCTTCGCCTTCCGCTTCGAGGTCGGCGGCAAGAGCATCGTGCTCTCCGGCGACACCAACTACTCCGCCGACCTGGCCAGGTTCGCCAGGGACGCCGACGTGTTCATCAGCGAGGTGGTGCACGTCGAGGGCGTGCAGCGCCTGTCCGAGCGCATCGGCAACGGCTCCAAGCTGGCCGAAGCGATCATCTCCCACCACGTCACCGCCGAGGACGTCGGCCGCATGGCCAGCGACGCCAAGGTCGGCAAGGTGGTGCTCAGCCACTTCGTTCCCGCCGACGACCCCAGCCTGACCGCCGAGCACTGGCGCAGCGCCGTGGCCAAGACCTATTCCGGCGAGATCGTGGTCGGCCACGACGGCATGGAAATCCCGCTGCAGGACTGACCGCAGACCGGACCCGAAACCTGGCACGCGATCTGCATTAGATTAAGCGTCCAGTTTCGGGGACCACGGTATAGGCAGGCCGGGGAATCCCCTTTTTATGCCAGAGCCCCGGATCGCGCAGCGGTCCGGGGCTTTTTCATGCCCGCGCCCCATGCGCCTGCCTGTCGGATTGGCGCCAACCGGACATCCCCGAGCGGCCCTGAGGATCGCTCAGCGATAGATTTCCCGACGGAAGATCAACGGCGCGCTGCCGCGGTAGATGCCGAAGGTCGCCAGGCCGCGCGCGGCCTCACGGGCTCCGTCGCCATTCCAGTCGTAGAGCAGCCACGGCAGCAGCGGAGAAGCCCCTTCGAGTCCGCCCAGGCCGACGCCGACGCTGCCCTCCTTGCCCGGCGCCGGCAGACGCACCATGCCCTGCCCGGCCAGCGGAGCGCTGACCGTCGGCCCGATGATATCCGCCGGCTGCAGGCTGCCGGCGACCGCTTGCAGTGCAGGACTGCCCAGCCATGGTGCAGAACAGCTGTCGCCGCTCTCGCTGCGGAAGCCGTTCAGCCCCCCGCCCAGCGCCTGCCAGCTTTCCAGCCAGAACGGCACGTCCAGCCCCTGCAACTCCGAACCGAAGGCGTTGCCGAAGCGCAGGCGGCCGAGGCGTACCTCGCTGCCGCCGAAATCGAACGCGAAGTCGCTGCAGCCGCCGCTGGCATGGCAGACGCCGTCAGCGTCGGTGAGCTGGGTCGCGGCCAGACGCAGGCGGGCGATGGCGGAGCCGGCGACGCCGAACGGCAGGTCGTCGGCCTGTGGCTGCGCCGCCGCCGTCCACAGCAGGCGGTCGTCGGCCCAGCGGAACTGCCGGGCACCGTCGCCGGCCAGATCGCTGGCCAGCGCCGTGCCCTGTGCACTGCCGGAAGTCTGCAGCCGGCCGGCGACATCCAGGCCGGCGCGGCCGGTGATCGACAGGTAGTCCTGGCGCTGCGGCGCGGCCAGGCGCCAGAACTCGCCACGGTCGTAGTTGCGGGTCACCCCGCCCTGGCGGTTGTAGCCGGTCACGGTGAGCAGCGGCCCCTGACCGCCGACGAAGCCGATCGGCTGCTGCTGGTAACTGAACGCACCGCAGGCCTTGTCGAGCTGGGCGCTGGCGCTGGCCCCCAGCCAGGCCGGGGTGAAACGACCGACCAGGCCGCTCTCGCCACCGTCCACCGTGTAGCCGAAGTAGCCGCCGCTCGGCGGCGTGGCCGTGATGCGGAAGATGCCCACCTCGCGCTGACTGGGATTGAGCGTGGTCTGGCTGCCGAGGGCATGGCTGTAGCTGGTCAGCGACAGGCTGCCGCTGTCGCCGCCAGCAGGGGCGACCAGGGCGCTGGCCAGGGCGATGCCGCTGAGGCGGAAGTTCGGCGTGCTCGGGTTGTCGGCCAGCGCCGCCGCGCTGCGCGCCTCGCCATCGGCCTGCCAGGCCACCGCGCGGATACGCAGCGGGAAACTGTCGCCGGCGGCGCGCAGCACCGTGCAGCCGGCCACGCTGGCGGCGCTGCAACTGGCGTCGGTGGCCAGGTGCAGGCCATAGGGGCGACTGACGAAGGGATCGGCGCCACTCATCACCAGTCCTGCGTCACCGTAGGTCGCGCTGCCCAAGTAGCTCGCGTCCAGCTGCAGTTGCCCGGCGTCGGCGTAGCTCAGGCTGGCGCTGGCCTGACCGCTGGCGTTGAAACTCAGGGACAGGGTTGTCGGGCTGGCCGAGGTGGTGGAAATCGCAGTGCCGCCGACCACCACCGCCTGGTTGCCCAACTGGGCGGTAGCATCCGGATCAAGGTAGCTACTCCACAACTGCACCGGACGGATGACGTTGGCGAAAGCCGGTACGCAGGATGCGCTGTTGTCGCTCTTGCGCACAGCCGTCACGGTCAGCGTGTCAGGTCGCCGGGCGAGCAGATCAGGGGCCTGCACCAGCAGACCGGCGTCGGAGAAGGTCAGGTTGCAGTTGTTCGAAGCCGCGCCGCCGTCGATGCGGCACTGGGTGGCATTGGCGGGCGCCGGGTTGGCTCCACTGACATCCAGCGTCACGGTCTGCGCAGTGCGCAAGGCAACAGCGGTGGTGGTACTACCGGTGAAGCTGACTGGACTACCGCCTGGAGTGACACTCAGGCTGCTGCTACCCGCAGTGTAGGACGAGCTGCAGCTGGCATCGGGACAGGCGATCACCGTGACCGCATGCGGCTGGCAGGTCAGCGCCTGACTGGCGAAGGACAACTGGTAATGGTGCAGGCTGCCATCGCTGCATAGCCCCGGCAGATCGAAAGCGGCGGCAGCCCCCGAGTCGTAAGTAACCTTGGCCTTGCTGTCCAACGTGACTGTGCCCTTGGCCGTGATCGCACCGTAGACTTCAGCCTGCGGCTGGGCATCGACATTCCCCGTGGCGTAGATCAGCGCGTTGATGGTGTTCTGTGTACCAATGGTCAGGTTACCGCGGACGATGATCACCAGATCCTGCGGCCGGCCACCGGAGTCTCTGGCCACCGAATAGGGGTTGATCGTCGATTGCGGTTGCAGCGTCAGATCGCCATCGAAGAACAGCCAAGTGGTTGCTCCGGCCTTCACCGTGATGGCACTCCAAGTGCCTAAGGTTCCTGACTTGTAGTACCAGTCGTTCGACGTCGCGTAATGCACACTCGAGCCGGAGAAGGTCGAGTAGTCGCTCGCACTCAGGCCAGCGAAGATCGCATCTACAGATGCTGAAAGATCAACACCACTGGAGGTGGTGTTGGCTGGAAACACCTGAGAACAGGCTGCCGCCCGAGTCAGCGGGCTGGCCAAAAGCCCAACGGCGAAGAGCAAGGCTATCAGTACGTCTCGCAAGCCTCCCATGCTCACCTCCCCACCGTCGCCGTCAGCCGCCGCCAGGCGTAGTCGCCCCGACTACCGGGAGCACCGTTGCTCGCGCTGGCCTCGAGGCGAAACAGGCTGAACGCCGCGCCCGTCTCGTCCGTGTAGTCGCGCCGGCTGCAGGTGAGCGACACGCCGAAGTCGGCGAGATTGCCGCCGGCCATGCTCACGCTGCCGCTGGCACAGGCACCGGTGGCCCGCACCCGGTTGATCCCCCACTCCAGCGCGGCGCGCGCGGCCTGGTAGGCACGCGCCTGCTGCAGGGCGAGATCGGCGTCGGCGCTCTGGTTGACCGCCATACGGCCCATGGTGACCACCACCAGGGCGATCACCACCATCAGGAAGACCGCCGCCACCAGGGCGAAACCGCGTTCATGGCGCATTGTCGATATGGACCTGCTCAGTGAGTTCGACGCTCTCGCCCCCCAGGCTGAGGCGCAGGCGCAGACTGGCCAGCCCGGCGCGGCTGCCGATGCCGCGGCGGTATGCGAAGCCGCAGGCGGCCACGTCGCCGGCGACGGCCGCACTGTTCGCGCCGGACGGGATGCTCGCCGGCAGCGTGGCCAGCAACTGGCTGTATTCGTAGCGGCGCAGTTCGCCGCCGACGCAGCGGTAGCCGACCACCTTGTCGGCCAGATAGACCCGCCGCTGCGGCGAAGCGTAGGCGAAGCGGAAGTCGCCGGGCGTGCTCACCTGCAACAGGCTCTCGCCGGCCGGCGCGCCGCTCAGCGCCGTGAAGGATGTACCGCTCGGCGTGACCACGCCGGGATTGGCGTAGGCCCACAGGTTGCTGCCTGCCAGCGGCACGCCAGCGGACTCGGCGCCGACGTTGTACAGCACCAGCCAGCGCGCACCGCTCGGGTCGAGGCCCGACTCGAGCAGCTGGAAGGCATCGCAGCGCTGGCCGGTCGCGGTGCAGGTGGCGGCGGTGCCGCTGGCGAAGGCCAGCGCGTCGCTGCCGCTGCGATTGGGCCGGTAGCGACCGGCGCCGTGGATATTGAGCAGCTCCAGGGCCTGGCCGTCGGCACTCACCCGCAGCGAGTTGGGCACCGCCAGGCGGATGTCGCGCTGCATGCGGCTGAGCGCCAGCGCGCCGCGGTCGACCAGTTCGGCGCGGCGACTCTGGTCGACGAAGCTGGTCAGCGGATGCGACAGCACACTGCCGATCATCACCGCGACCACCGCGCTGAGGGCGATCACCAGCACCAGCTCGACCAGGGTAAAACCGTACAGACGCCGGCGTTCAGTCATGGCGCACCCGATAGCCGCCCAGGCGCAGCTCCTGGTTCGCCGGATCGCGGACGCTGACCTGCACGTAGAGCACATCGCTCGCCGCCAGACCGTTCCACGCGGTCGGCGTCACGCTGACGCTGACCCGGTAGCCGCCGAGACCGGCCAGCGCCTCGCCGTAGGCGTTGCGTGCGCCGTTGTCGACCAGCCCGGCGTAGTCGCAGACGTTGTCGTAATTATGGCGCTGCGCCTGCGCCGCCGGGCACTGGGTCGCCGTGGCCGGATCGAGGAAATCCTGCAGCAGCACCTCCTCCAGATAGGCCTCGGCCAGCGCGAGACTCTGCTGGCGCAGCAGCGGGTCGGCCGAGCGACCGCCGATGCTCGCCATCGCGCCGTACAGCGCCGCGGCGGCGATGCCGACGATGACGATGGCGATCACCAGTTCGACCAGGGTGACCCCGCGCTGGCGCCTGATCATCGCACCAGCCCCGTGCCGGCCTCGACGCGCAGGACATGGCCGCCGAGGCTGGCGCTGACCGCCGTATCGGCACGGCCGAGCGAGTCGAAGATCACGCTGAAACCGCCTGCCGGAGTCAGACCGATCCCGGCCGGCGCGCTGCCGATGTAGGGCGTCTGGCCGCTGGCCGGATCGATGACCGCGGCGGTGAAATCGCTGGTGCTGCTGTCGCAATCGGCATCGCGCAGCAAGCGGTAGCCGCTGGCATCGAGGCTGAAGCGGATGCGGCAACCCCCGGCGAGCGCCAGCTTCTGCGCATGGCGCAATGCCGCGCGGGCGCCCTCGGCATAGAGGCGGTCGTCGAACACCTGGCGCTCGAAAAAGCGCGGCCCCACCACGGCGGCGAGGATGCCGATGATCACAATCACCAGGATCAGCTCGACGAGGGTGAAGCCGCGGGAATGCATGGAGTCAGCAGCCACCGGTCTGGATGACGATGGCGGGAGACACGCTACCCGTCGTGTTGGCCTGGGTGTAACGCACGTAGCAGTTGGCCGCGGAGGTCATGCCGGCGGGGCGAACGGTTACCGAACTGGCGGTCCCGGCGATGGCGAAGTTGTTGCCGTCGATACCGGCTGCATCGGTGATATCGCCCAGTCCGGCCAAGGTGACGTGGGCCTGGGGATAGCCGCCGACCAAGATCACGGTGCTTCCCTCCATGTCCAGATAACCGTCTACCCCCCCCTTGGCCAGCCATGCCGCATGCGACGTGGCCGAAGCCGAGCGGATGGACGCCGCAGCCCCCTGCACGCTGGCGATGCGCGCATCCCGGCCAAGGTCGGCGAAACGCGGCAGGGCGAAGGCGGAGAGGGTGGCGAGCATCACGATTACCAGAATGAGTTCGATCAGGGTGAAACCACGTTGGCGGTGCATGGGGACTGTCCTTGTCCGGGCAGAGCGGCCAGCTCCGAGCCGGCACTGAAGTTCATTTGCATCACTTGCTCCAAGATGCACATGTTGCCGGAGCTTACTGGGATGGTAGAGCCAGCGGTAAAGAGAGCACTCAGCTCTCCCAAAATCTGGGGCATTCGAAGATCCGTGCCCACGCGAAAACGTGGGCACGGATCAGCCTTAGAAAATTAGTTGCAATTGGCAGAAGTAAGAGCCGTTGAAGTGATGGTCGGCACCGTATCAGCAGCAGCCATCTTATAGCTGAAAGTGCAGGAAGCTTTGCCAACGGCCTGAACTATATAAGTGTCAGCAGTAGTTGTGTCGATAGTGTAATCGCCGGATACAACTCCTGAAGCAGCACCTATACCAGCTGCGGTCGGTGCAGGATACAGACCAACCATATCCACATCGCCCCCCTCGAGGGTCACATCCGCGTTGGCCGCATTGTTCCTAGCCAATGCGGCAGAGTGAGCGATGGCAGCGGCCGATTTGACCGAGGCCAACGCACCCTGCATGGACGCTAAGCGCGCATCACCGCCCAGGTTGGCAAACCGCGGCAGCGCAAACGCAGCCAGAATGCCCAACACCACAATGACCATGATCAGTTCGATCAAAGTGAAACCACTTTGCTGTTGCTTCATGATTAAGCCCTTAAAAGGTTGATTACTTGAGTTAGAGACAGAAAAAATCAGTTGGCATCGACGGTCACGACGCCAGTAGCGGTGTCGTACTGAATGCTGCGGGTGCTGCCGCCATCCAGGCTGTAGCCGTAGGTGCAGGTCGTGGTGCCGGTGGCGACATAGTCAGCGGTACCGCTGGTAGCCACGACAGACGGCGCCGAGCCCTGCAGCACGCCCTTCCAGATCTCCACACAGGCAGCCGCATCGCCGCTGGTGGAGGTGCCGATCGGCCAGCCACCGGCGCTCACGTCCACAGTACCGTCGCCAAAGCCAGTCACGTTGGTGTTGCCGGTGGTTCCCTTGGCCTTGTTCAGCTCCCACTGCGAATGAACCAACGCCACCCCGGCTGCCAGCGCACCACCGGTACCCTTGACGGCAGCGGTATGCGCATCCTCGGTGGCATCCATGAAACGCGGCAGCGCCACCGCGGCGAGTACGCCGAGGATCACGATCACCACCACCAGTTCGATCAGGGTGAAACCCTTCTGTTTCTGCATTTCCATCTCCATCTGCCCTTCTGCGGGCCTGCTCATCGGTCCGTTACCGCCCGCAGTTCCACGGCAGTCATCTGCCGCGCATCCTGTGCGGTGCCCATCGGTTGTTGCGGAAGAGCCACCAGCTGCCAGACCAGCACCCCCTCCTCCCCGCCATTGCGCCAGCCACTGAAGCGGGCGCGGTACAGCACCCGGGCCTGCTGCGGCAGGAAGTACCAGCAGCCCCGGTGCGGCAGCTGGCCCTCGGCCAGCTCACCGCAGTAGTTGCCCTGCTGCCCACGCAGCAGGGCAAACGGGTTGCGCCGGGCCCAGTCCGCATCCAGCGGCTGGTCCCGGGCCATATGCTCGGCGGCCAGGGCGTTGAGGCTGTGCGCCAGATTCGCCACCGTCGCCCGTACCCCTTGTTCCTCGCTGGTAACGGCCATCTGCCAGAACGCGACCAGCGTCACGCTGCCGAGCATCAGCGCCAGCGTCCTCACCGCCGCCAGACGCAGCGGCGCGGTCAGCAGCCAGCGCGCATGGCGGGCCGGCAGCGGCCGCACTACTTGAGCCCCTTGGCGGCGCTCGACAGTTCCCACATCGGCAGGAACACCCCGAGCGCGAGGATCAGCACCATCGCGCCCATGGCGACGATGAGGATCGGCTCGATGGCGTCGGCCAGCCGCTTGAGGTCGTAGTCGACCTCCTGCTCGTAGAAGTCGGCGACCTCGACGAACAGGTCGTCCAGCGCGCCGGTCTCCTCGCCCACCGCCATCATCTGCAGCACCAGCGGGGTGAACAGGCCGCTGGCCGCCGCACCGCGGGTCAGCGCTTCGCCGCGCTCGACACCCTCGCGCATGGCGGTGATCGCCTGGCCGATGTGCCGGTTGCCCACCGTGTGGCTGTTGATCGACAGGGTCTGCAGCAGCGGCAGGCCGGCGCGGTACATCATCGCGAAGGTGCGGGTGAAGCGCGCCAGGGCGATGCGCTCGAAGATGCCGCCGACGATCGGCAGCCTGAGCTTCCAGCGATCCCAGACCAGCGCACCGGCCGCGGTGGCGATCCAGCGGCGGAAGGCGACCAGACCGCCAGCAAGCGCGATGCCCATCAGCCACCACCAGGCCTGCATGAATCCGGAAAAACCGATCAGCACGCGGGTCGGCCAGGGCAGTTCGGCGTGGAACTGGGCGAACACCTTGGCGAACGCCGGGATCACCAGAAGGTTGATCACCGCCAGCGCCACGCCCATGGCGATCAGCACGAACAGCGGGTAGCGGGTGGCCTGCTTGATGCGCTTGCGCGTCTCGCGCTCCATCTCCAGGTAGCCGGCCAGCTGGCGGAAGGCCTGGTCAAGCTGACCGGTGTTCTCGCCGACGCTGATCATGCTGACGAACAGCGGGTTGAACACCCGCGGATGGTTGCCGAGCGCCATGGCCATCGCCGTGCCGGCTTCGAGGTCGCTGCGCAGGGTCTGCAGCACCTCGCGGAAATAGGGATTGCGGGTCGAGTCGGCGAGGCCGCCGATCGCGCTGATGATCGGCACGCCGGCCTTGCTCAGGCTGTGCATCTGCCGGCTGAAGATGATCAGCTCCTCCAACTCGACACGCTCGCGGCCGAGCAGTTTCTTCAGCTGACGCCAGGCATCGCCGGCGCCGGCGGCCTGCTCGGCCATGGCGTCGATGCTCAGCGGGTCGATGCGCTCGGCCAGCAGCACGCCGGCGAGCGCCTCGGCACTCGCCGCCTGGCGGGTGCCGCTCACCTTGCGGCCCTGGGCATCGCGCCCGCTGAAGCGGAAGCTCGCCATCAGGCCACCCGCTCGTCACTGAGGCTGGCGCTGACCCTGAGCACTTCCTCGACGCTGGTCAGCCCGGCCAGGGCGAAGTCCAGCGCGGCGGCGGCCAGCGGCCGGTAGGCGGGCTGCGCCCGGGCGGCGTCGATGAACGCCTGCGGGTCGTTGCGGCGCAGCGCGGCGGCCAGCGGCGCGTCGATCTCCAGCAGCTCGTAGACGCCGATGCGCCCGAGGTAGCCGGTGTTGTGACACTGGTGGCAGCCGCGGCCGTGGACGAAGCGGCGACCGCCCAGCGCAGCGCCATGGATCGCCTCCAGCCAGCGCAGTTCGCGCTCGTCCGGGGTCTGCTCGCTGCGGCAGTGCTCGCAGACCCGCCGCACCAGGCGCTGGGCGACCACGGCGTTGAGCGCGTTGGCCACCAGGAACGGCTCGGCGCCCATGTCGACCAGGCGCAGCGGCGAGGTCAGCGCATCGTTGGTGTGCAGGGTGGACAGCACCAGGTGACCGGTCATCGCCGCGCGCAGGGCGATCTCGGCGGTCTCTTGGTCGCGGATCTCGCCGACCAGCACGATATCCGGGTCCTGGCGCAGGGCGGCGCGCAGCACGCGGGCGAAGGTCAGCTCGATCTTCGGGTTGACCTGCACCTGGTTGATCCGCGGCAGGCGGTACTCCACCGGATCCTCGACGGTGATGATCTTCTTCTCCGGGCTGTTCAGCTCGGCCAGGCCACCGTACAGGGTGGTGGTCTTGCCCGAGCCGGTGGGGCCGGTGACCAGCACCAGGCCGTGCGGGCGCTGCAGCAGCACGCGCAGGCGCGCCAGCATCTCGGCAGGCATGCCGGTGCGTTCGAGCTGGAACACCCCGGCGCTCTGGTCGAGCAGACGCAGCACCACCGATTCGCCGAACTGCACCGGCATGGTCGATACGCGCACGTCGAGGTTGTGGTTCTTGACCCGGATGTTGAAGCGGCCGTCCTGCGGCAGGCGCTTCTCGGAGATGTCCAGGCCGGCCATGATCTTCAGGCGCAGGACCAGTGCCGAGGCGATGCGCGCCTCCTTGATCAGCTGCTCGTTGAGCACGCCGTCGATGCGCTGGCGGATGCGCAGCACCTGCTCGTCCGGCTCGATGTGGATGTCCGAGGCCTTCATCTGCACGGCATCCTCGAACAGCATCTGCAGCAGGCGCACCACCGGGGCGTCGCTGTTGTCGAGGCTGAGGCCGCTGAAGTCGAAGTCGCTCTCCTCCAGGCGCTCGTCGAGCTGGCCGGCCAGCGAGGCGATCTCGCTGGTGCGCCGGTAGAAGCGGTCGAGGCAGTCGAGCAGGTCGCGCTCCAGCACCACCGCCGGCTTGAGCGGCTGACGCAGCACGCGGGCCATCTCGTCGAGGGCGAACAGGTCGAGCGGGTCGCTCATGCCGACCAGCAGGCCGTCGCCCTCCTCGATCAGCAGGATGACCCGGAAACGGCGGGCCAGGGCCTCCGGCAGGCGCTGTACCAGTTTCTCGTTGAACTTGAACTGGCGCAGGTCGACGTAGGGGATGTCGAGCTGGCGCGACAGCGCCTCGAGCAGCTTCTGCTCGCTGATGAAGCCCATCTCGACCACCGCGCGGCCGAGCTTGGCGCCACTGCGCTTCTGCTCGTCGAGCGCCAGCTGCAGCTGGCCTTCGCTGATCAGCCCGGACTGGACCAGCAGGTCCCCCAGGCGCACCTTGCGCCGGTGCAGTTCTTGGCTGTCCATCAGGACTGTCCTCCCAGGGCCTGTGCCCGCTCGCGGGCGTAGCGCCGGCTGTCGTCGTCGAGGCCGCTGCCCTGCAGCGCCTGGCGATAGTGGTGGCCGGCGGCGGCACGTTCGCCGAGCTGTTCGAGGGCGATGCCGAGGCCCAGCTGCCAGCTGGCCTGTTCTGGGCGCAGCAGCACCAGATTGCGGTACAGGCGGGCACTCTCCTGCCACTGCCCCGCCTGCTGGTAGATGGCAGCGAGCAGGGCGTGGTAGGCCGGATCGCCGGCCAGCGGCGGCATCCGCGCGGCCAGGTTGGCGATCGCGGCCGACGTGTCGCCGGCCTGCAACTGGGCGCGGGCGAGCAGCACGCGCAGCTCGCTGTCGGCGGGGAAGCGCGCCAGCTGTGCCGGCAGCTCGGCGAGCAGCCGCGCGCCCTGGCCGTCGGCCAGCCAGGCGCGGGCCAGCCAGCGCAGCGCCTCGCGGTGCTCCGGCTGCTGCCGCACGAGCTGTTCGAGCAGGGCGATGGCACGGCCGCGCTCGCCGACGAGCAGCGCCTGGCGCGCCTCGCTCAGCGTATCGGGACGGTGACTGGCGACGCTGGCCCGCGCGGCGCTGGCCTGCGCGGTGCTGACCGGCGCCGCGCTGGTCTGCGGCGCCCGAGCCACCGCCACTGGCGCGGCGGGTGCTGTCGGCGCGACGCTCGGGGCCGGCGCCACGACGGGCTGGATACGCGTGGCGCGCGCCTCTTCGCCGGCGCGGGCCTGCGGTGCGGCGGCGGGTTCGTCGGCGCTCGCCACCGGCAGCTCGGCCGGCGGCGGCTCGGCCTCCGCCTGCAGCGGCACCTCGACCCACAGCTGCCAGCGCTCGCCGGCAGGCTCCAGCCGGTCGAGCACCTGCAGGTCGTCGCCGAGGCCGACCAGCAGTAGTTCGGCGCCCTCGCCCAGCGGCTGCAGGCTCCAGTTCAGGCTGCGCCCGTCGCGCTCCAGGCGGCCGGCGCGCGGGCCGCCGTCGTTCATCTGCAGGTGCGGCAGGCGCAGGCTGACCACGCCGCTCTGCTCGCTGCGCCGGTATTCCGGGGCGCGGTCGAGCAGCAGCTGGAGGACGAAGCGCTGCTCGCTCTGCTGCGGCAGGGTGGCCAGCAGCTGGATCGCCGCAGGCGCGCGGCTGTCGGCCGGCGCGGCGACAGCCGCAGCCACCGGTTCGGCTACGGCGGCCGCGGCGTTCACGCCCGCGGCGGGCGGCTGCGCGGGCACGGGCGCGGGCAACTGACGCACCAGCAGCACGGCGACCAGCGCCAGCGCCGCTGCGGGCAACAGCAGCCACAGCCGGCGCTGCGCGGCGCGACGTCCGGCGGCGCCCTCGTCGACCGCCCGCAGGCTGCCCAGCGCGGCGCGCTCGTCCGCAGACGCCTGGCGGCTTTCCAGGTCGCGCAGCATGTCGTTGACCAGGCTCACGGCAGCAGCCCTCCGTGCCCCAGCCAGCCCTGCAGCGAGGGCCACAGCAGCACCAGCGCGAGCAGGCCGCCGGCACTGGCCAGGCTCCAGCCCAGCGGCAGGAAGCCGGCCTGCAGGAAGGACCGGGCGCCCTCGGTGTCGCGCAGCGCGCGCTGCACGTGAGCGGCACGTACGCGGCGGCTGCCGGCGCCGTAGGCGGCCATCAGCGCCTTGTGGGCGAGGATGTTGATCAGCCGCGGAATACCGCCGCTGTCGGCGGCCAGGCGGCGCACGGCCCGCGTGTCGAACAGCGCCTGGCCCTGGTAGCCGGCCTGGCGCAGGCGCTCCTCGAGGTAGCGCCGGGTGTCGGCGGCATCCAGCGGCCGCAGGCGGTAGGAGAAGGTGATGCGCTGGCGTAGCTGGCGCAGCTCCGCGCGCTCGAGCAGCGCGTCCAGCTCCGGCTGGCCGAACAGTACCACCTGCAGCAGCTTGTGACGTTCGGTTTCCAGGTTGGTCAGCAGGCGCACCGCCTCGAGAGTCTCCGGCGGCAGCGCCTGCGCCTCGTCGATCAGCAGCACGGTGCGCCGCCCCTGTCTGGCCAGCTCGATCAGCCGGCGGTTGAGCGCCGTCAGCAGGCCGTGCTGGTCGAAGCGGTCGACATCGTCGATGCGCAACTCCTGGGCCAGGGCACGGCGCAGACCGTTCGGGGTGAGCGAGGGGTTGGGCAGCCAGGCCAGCTGCCAGCGCTCGGCATCCCGGCCCAGCGCGTTGATCAGCGCGCGGCACAGCAGGGTCTTGCCCGTGCCGACCTCGCCGCTGACCTTGATGAAACCCTCGCCTTCACCCAGGGCCACGCGCAGCAGGTTGAGACAGGCCTGATAGGGGGCCAGCCGCACCAGGAAGGCGGTGTTGGGGGTGAGGGCGAAGGGTTTCTCGCGCAGGCCGAAGAAGTCGAGGTACATGCCTTACCTCAGCTCGCGGAAGCTGGCCGCGCTCTTCTGCAGCTCGTCCAGCCAGGTGTCGGCGCCGATCACCTGCGGGCGCAGGAGGATCACCAGCTCGCTGCGCTCCAGATCCTTGCGCTGCTGCTGGAAGAACCAGCCGAGGAACGGCAGCTTGGACATCCAGGGCACGTTGGCGTCGGTGTTGCTGTTGATATCCTCGAGCAGGCCGCCGATCACCACCACCTGGCCGCTGCGCGCGCGGACGATGGAGTCGGACTGGCGGGTGGTGGACAGCGCCAGCGGCAGGTTGAGTTCCTTGTCCTCGCCGAGGGTGATGACCTTGTTCTGGTCCTGCACGCGGCTCACCGTCGGCCGCACGTGCAGGGTGACCTCCTCCTGCCGGTTGATCTGCGGCGTCACGTCCAGCGAGATGCCGGAGAAGAACGGCGTCAGGGTGACGTCCTGGGTCGGCTCGGAGACGCCGGCCAGCGTCGTGGTGTTGGTCGAGGAGATGTCGGTGACGAAGTACTCGTCGGTGCCGACCTTGATCACCGCCTTCTGGTTGTTCAGCGTGGAGATGCGCGGGCTGGACAGTACACGCACCTGGCCCTGGGTCTCCAGCAGTTGCAGCAGGGCGCTGAAGTCGCCGCTGGTGTACAGCGCGCTGAACACCCCGCCGATGCCCGAGGCGCCGCTCAGCGCCTCGCCGGTCAGGTCGAGGTCGAGCCGGCTGCCCAGCTGGGTCCAGTTGATCCCGGCCTGGAACTGGTCGCTCAGGCGCACCTCGAGGATCTTCGCCTCGAGGATCACCTGGCGCTGCAGGTTCTGCTCGGCCTGCTTGAGGAAGGCCTCGACGTTCTGCTGGTCGGCGCTCGAGGCGCGCACCACCAGCAGGCTGGCCTGCGGGTTGACCACCACCTTGTTGCCCGCCTCGTCACCGATCAGCGCGCCGATCACGTCGGCCACCTCGCGCCAGAAGTCGACCTGGCTGGAGGTCACCACCTGGCTGGCGTTGACCGTGTTCGCCCGGTTGCTGGTGGTGGTGCCGTCGTTGCTGTCGTTGCTGGTTTCCTCGGAAGTGGTGACCGTGCCGGCGCTGACCCGGGTGTCGGTTTCACCGCGACGCTGCAGGTTGAGGTAGTTGAGGTCGTAGGTGCGGGTCAGCAGCTGGTTGGGCAGGATGCGGTAGCCGTAGCTGGTTCGCTGGAAGTCGTAGCCGTAGCTGTCGCGCACCGCGGTCAGCACCTCGTCGAGGGTGACGTTGCGCAGGCTGAAGGTGATGGTGCCGGTCACCTCGGGGTGCACCACCAGGTTCTGTCCGGCGCTGTCCATCAGGCTGAGGAAGAACTCGCGGGCGTCCATGTCGCGCGCCGCCACGTCGAAGCGCGGCCCGCCGGCCAGCGCGGCGACCTCGGGCAGCAGCGGCGGCAGCAGCGCGGCCTGTACCGCCGGCGGCGGCGTCTGGCTCTGGCGGCTCTGCGCCAGGGCCTCGTCGAACAGGCGGTCACCCTGCTCGCGCAGCTGGCGGTCGCCGTCGGTGAAGGTCTGGCAGGCGGCCAGCAGGCAGCCGGCGGTGAGCAGGCCCAGGTGCTTCAGGCGAAAGGGCATGATGGACATCAACGGCTCGGGCTCCGGGTGGCGGGAGTCACAATGGGATGGCTCAGGTGCAGCTCGCTGCGCTGCCCCTGACGTTCGATCAGCACGCTGCGCGCGCGAATGGCCAGCACGCGCAGCTCGCCGAGGCGTTCGCCGACCGCGAGGCTGCGGCCGCCGATCACCGCGCGGGCGCCGGCCGGGCCGCGCAGGATGGCCTGCAGCAGCGCTGCGGATGCCGCCTCGCCGGCCGCCGCGGCCGGGCCGCTCGGCGCCCGCGGCGGCTGGGTCGGATCGAGGGCGGCGCCAGCCAGCGGCGGCACGGCCAGGGCAAGGATCAGCAGCAGCGCCCTAGACACCGACCCACCCCGCTTCACGACTCAGCGTGTACAGTTCGATGGTGATCCGCGCCTTGCCCGGGCCGGCTTCGCCGACCTGGTAGTCGAGGCGCTCCCAGAACAGCCGGCGACCGCCGACGACCTGGCTCTGCTGCTCGATACCGCGCAGGTAGTCGCGCAGCTCGAAGTAGCTGCCCTCCAGGGTCACGCGCATGCCGTGGCGATACAGCAAGGGGGCGGCCGCGACGGCCGGTGTGGAGCCGATCTTGGCCTCGGCCGGCGCCGCGCCAGGCAGCTCGAGCGGGGCGGAGAAGCTCTCCAGCCCGAGCAGGTGCAGACCGGGGCGCTGCTGCAGCAGGTCCTGCAGCACCCGCTGCATGCGCGGCGGGTCGATCAGCGCGGCGGTACCGGCCGCCAGCTCCGCCAGCTGCTGCTCGCGCAGCGCCTGGGCAGCGAGCAGGGCCTGGCGCACCGCCAGGTCGGGATCGACCGCGGCGCGGGCCAGCAGCTCCGCCTGCGCGGTGCGCGCCTCGAGGGTCCGGGCCTGCGCCGCCTGGCGCGCGCTGTCGAGCTGGCTCACGCGCTGGCTCAGCGGCTCGTGGCCGAGCGCCAGCCAGGCCATGCCCGGCAGCAGCAGGGCGACCAGCACGGCCAGCCATTGCTCGCGCGGCCCCAGGGCCTGCCAGCGTTGCAACAGGGCATTCATTGCCCGTCCTCCTTGGTGGTCGCCTGCGAGGCGAGGCGAAAGCGCAGCACGTCGGCGGCGTCGCGCTCGAGATCGAAGCGGGCGAACTGGCGGCCGGCGAAGGCCGGGCTGCGCCCCAGGCTGTTCAGGTAGACGGGCAGCAGCGCCGGCTGCTGGCTGGCCCCCTCCAGCAACAGGTCGCGGCCGCCCTGCTCGAGACGAATGGTGCTCAGCCAGACGCCACCCAGGTGACGCTCGGCGAGGGCGTCGAGCGCCGGGCTGAAGCCGCCACTGCGCTCGGCCTGCAGGACCTTCAGGTAGTCGGCGACGCGCTGCAGCTCGCGGTTGTCGCGTTCCACCTCGGCCAGGCGCTGCGGCAGGCGCGGATCGGCCTGCGGCTCGCGGAACTCCCGGCGCGCGGTCGCCAGTTCGGCCTCGGCCTGGGCGGCCTCCTGCTCGGCCGTGGCCACAAGGCTTTCCAGGCCGTGCAGGCGCCACAGTTGCCAGGCGGCATCGCCCAGCACGGCCAGCAGCAGCGCCAGCACAGCGCACAGCAGCAGGGCACGGGACGGCCGGCCCGCGCTCGCCGGTTGCGCCGGCTGGTAGAGATTGAGGTTCGGCATCGCGGTCCCTGCGCTCATCGGCCACGTTCCTGGCGCAGCGCCGCGCCTATGGCCGGCAGGTACTGCGCCTGCTGGTTCGTCGGCAGCTCGAGCAGCGGCGCGCCGGCGAACAGCTCGTCCAGCGCCAGGCGCTCGATGCGCAGGCTCAGGCGCTGGCGCAGCTCGGCGAGCAGCAGCTCCTCCTGCTCGGCCAGCGGCAGCAGGCACAGGCGGCTGACCGCGCCCTTGCCGAGATGGCTCTCGAAGTAGTCCAGCGAGCGCTGCACCTCGAGGGCCAGCAGGGCGCTGTTCTCGCCACGGTTGTCCTGACCGTGCTCGATGCGCCGCACCATGTACAGGTCGCTGCCGTTCTGCACGCAGATCAGACCGTTGCGCGCGCCGACCTGCAGCACCGCGAGGTTCTGCCCTTCGGCGCCGGCGAGCAGGCCGAGATTGCGCAGGGCCATCTCGGGAATGTCGATGCTGCTCAGGCGCAGCCCGGCACCCTCCACCCAGTCGGCCAGCGCCTGCATGCGCGCGCGCGGCAGCACTGCGCAGTAGGCCATCGCCGTGCGGCCGCGGTAGGCATCGGTCGGCAGGGGGAAGGCGTCGACCACCAGGGTATCGAGGGGAGCGTTGACCAGATCGCGGATGCGCCAGCGGATCGCCGCGCCCAGTTCGGCGGCGGCCACGTCGGGGCGCTCGACCAGCAGCAGCTGATAGTCGCTGGCGGCGAGCAGCAGATTGACCGGCTGGTCGGCGAGCCCCAGTTCATCGACCCGCCGGCGCAGGACCTCGAGGTCGCTCGCCGGCGCGGCGGCGACGAACTCGCTGGCCAGCAGGCGCGTGCCTGCGGCGCCACGCTGCACGCGCGCGAGCACGCAGCCGCCCGGCACCGGGGCCAGCCCGAGCAGCGTATCGGCAACACCTGTGGTTCGTTTCAGCCAAGCCAGCAATGGCTTCTCCTTGCCCAGCGCGGGTCGCCCCTGCCCGGTGACGCGCTACTGCGAATCGCAACCCGCTAGAATGCGCGCCAACCCGAATACACCAGGCATGACCCAATGTTTCATGTTGTTTTGTTTGAACCGGAAATCCCGCCGAACACCGGCAATGTCATTCGACTGTGCGCCAATACCGGCTGCCAATTGCACCTGATCGAACCGCTGGGCTTCGAACTGGACGACAAGCGCCTGCGCCGGGCGGGACTCGACTACCACGAATACGCGACAGTAATTCGACACAAGTCCCTGGCGGACTGCCTGGAGTCGCTAGGAGATGTCAGAATACTGGCACTCACCACCAAAGCCAAGAACTGTTATGCGGAAGTCGAGTATCGTCCGGGCGACGTGCTGCTGTTCGGCCCCGAAAGTCGCGGCCTGCCCCCCGAGGTACTGGCCAGCCTGCCGGCCGAGCAGCTGCTGCGCCTGCCCATGCAACCGGGATGCCGCAGCCTGAATCTGTCCAACGCGGTCGCCGTGACCGTCTACGAAGCCTGGCGCCAGCAGGATTTTCGTCTCGACTGAGCAGTCGGGACAGGACCGTCAACTCTGCGGCGCCAGCATGCCAAACCCGTGATTGCGCGTACTGATGCATATCAACTTAGCGAAGTGCGTCACGTTTTTGAATACACCTTCCGGATGAGCAGGCAAAAAAAAGCCTCGCACGGGCGAGGCTCTTGCTCACGACACTGCCGCCACCGGCGGCGCCAGGCTCAGGCCTGGGCTTCAGCGCCTTGCTGGCGGGCCAGCTCCTGGGCGTAGAGGGCATCGAAGTTCACCGGGGAGAGCATCAGCGCCGGGAAGGAGCCACGCACCACCAGGTTGTCCAGCGCCTCGCGGGCGTAGGGGAACAGCAGGCTCGGGCAGAAGGCGCCGAGGGTGTGGCTCATGGAGGCGGCATCCAGCCCCTTGATCAGGAAGATGCCGGCCTGCTGCACCTCGGCGATGAACGCGGTGTCCTCGCCGTTCTTCACGGTCACCGAAACGGTCAGCACGACTTCGTGGAAGTCGCCACCCAGGTCCTTCTGGCGAGTGTTGAGGTCGAGGGTGATGCCCGGCTTCCACTCCTGGCGGAAGATTTCCGGCGACTTCGGGGCCTCGAAGGACAGGTCGCGCACGTAGATGCGCTGCAGGGAGAACTGCGGCTGGGCGGCGCCGTTGGCTTGTTCGGTCATGCTTTGCTTCCTTGTTCCGGTAGGGGTGTCAATGGCTGAGCAGCACGTCGAGCTTGCCGGCGCGCTCCAGAGCGTAGAGGTCGTCGCAGCCGCCGACATGGGTGTCGCCGATCCAGATCTGCGGCACCGAGGTGCGCCCGGCCTTGCGGGTCATTTCCGCGCGCAGCGCCGGCTGGCCGTCGACCTTGATCTCGGTGAACGCCACGCCCTTGCGCCCGAGCAGCTGCTTGGCGCGCACGCAGTAGGGGCAATAGTCGCTGGAGTAGATGACGACGTCCGCCATGTCACTTGACCACCGGCAGGTTGTCGCCGCGCCAGCTGGCGATGCCGCCGGAGAGGCGGGAGACGTTGTAGCCGGCCTTCTTCAGCTTGCTGCACACGCTGCCGGCATGCTGACCCATGGCGTCGACCACGATCAGGGTCTTGGACTTGTGCTTGTCCAGCTCGGCGATGCGGCTGTCCAGCTTGTCGTAGGGGATGTTCAGCGCGCCGGTGATGTGGCCGGTGCTGAATTCCTTGTGCGGGCGCACGTCGAGCACCACGCCCTCGCCGCCGTTGAGCAGCGCGGTCAGCTCGCGGCAGCTCAGGTTGCGTCCGCCGCGCCGCGCCTCGTGGGCGATCAGCAGGGCGAGCAGCACCACGAACAGGGTGCTGAGGACATAGTGGTTAGAGGCAAATTCAATCAGCTGGGCAACCATCGCAAGCATCCGGCACGGTAAAATGGTCCGCAGTATACACAGCCAGTTCGAGCGGCTGAACCCGAGCGCACGCCCGGTCGCACGACGACGACCGGCAGGCTGACCGCCGCCAGTCACGTTGCCGTGACGCTCGCCGCCAGAGCCCGTAAACTGGCGTCTTTTCGCCCCCAACTCACGAGTCGGACGCATGCCTGCCACGCCCAAACCTCTGGTCCTGATGATCCTGGACGGCTTCGGTCACAGCGACAGCCCGGATTACAACGCCATCCACCACGCCAACACCCCGGTCTGGGACCGCCTGCGCGCCGAGCGCCCCTGGGGCCTGATCTCCGGCAGCGGCATGGACGTCGGCCTGCCCGACGGGCAGATGGGCAACTCCGAGGTCGGCCACATGAACCTCGGCGCAGGCCGCGTGGTGTACCAGGACCTGACCCGCGTGACCAAGGCGATCCGCGACGGCGAGTTCTTCGACAACGCGGTGATCAACGCCGCGGTGGACCAGGCGGTCGCCGCCGGCAAGGCGGTGCACATCCTCGGTCTGCTCTCCGAAGGCGGCGTGCACAGCCACCAGGACCACATCGTCGCCATGGCCGAGCTGGCCGCTCAGCGCGGCGCCGAGCAGATCTACCTGCACGCCTTCCTCGACGGCCGCGACACTCCGCCGAAGAGCGCTGCGCCGTCCATCGAGCTGCTCGACGCCACCTTCGCCAAGCTGGGCAAGGGCCGCATCGCCAGCCTGACCGGCCGCTACTTCGCCATGGACCGCGACAACCGCTGGGACCGCGTCGAGCAGGCCTACAACCTGATCGTCGACGGCCAGGGCGAGTTCGCCGCCGCCAGCGCCGCCGAAGGCCTCGCGAACGCCTATGCGCGCGGCGAGAGCGACGAGTTCGTCAAGGCCACCACCATCGGTACGCCGGTGCGGGTGGAGGACGGCGATGCCGTGGTGTTCATGAACTTCCGCGCCGACCGCGCCCGCGAGCTGACCCGCGCCTTCGTCGAGGGTGACGAGTTCGCCGGCTTCCAGCGCCAGCGCGTGCCGCGACTGGCCGGCTTCGTCATGCTCACCCAGTACGCGGCGAGCATCCCGGCGCCCTGCGCCTTCCCGCCGGAGGCGCTGACCAACGTGCTCGGCGAGTACCTGGCGAACAACGGCAAGACCCAGCTGCGCATCGCCGAGACCGAGAAGTACGCCCACGTCACCTTCTTCTTCTCCGGCGGTCGCGAGGAGCCGTTCGCGGGCGAGGAGCGCATCCTCATCCCCTCGCCGAACGTCGCCACCTACGACCTCCAGCCGGAGATGAGCGCGCCGGAAGTCACCGACCGCATCGTCGAGGCCATCCTGCAGCAGCGCTACGACGTGATCATCGTCAACTACGCCAACGGCGACATGGTCGGCCACACCGGCGTGTTCGCGGCGGCGGTCAAGGCGGTGGAGTGCCTGGACGGCTGCATCGGCCGCATCGCCAGCGCGCTGGACAAGGTCGGCGGCGAGGCGCTGATCACCGCCGACCACGGCAACGTCGAGCAGATGGAGGACGAGGTGACCGGCCAGGCGCATACCGCGCACACCTGCGAGCCGGTGCCGTTCCTCTATTACGGTCCCCGCCAGCTGCGCATCCGCGAGGGTGGCGTGCTCGCCGACGTGGCACCGACCATGCTCAGACTGCTGGACATGCCGATCCCGGCCGAGATGACCGGCACGCCGCTGGTCGAACTGCAGTAAGGATCACGCCCCGGCCCGCCGGGGCGTTCTTTTTGTGCGGCGCCGGAGGCATACTAGGGCGCTCCCGAACCGGAAACCTGCCCATGCTGCGTGCCGCCCTGCTTGCCCTGCTCGCCTGCTGCCTCGTGCCGGCCATTGCCGACGAGCGCGCCGATGCCCAGCGCCAGCTGCAAGCCGCGCAGAAGGACATCGCCGAACTGCAGAAGCTGCTCGGCACCCTGCAGCAGGAGAAGTCCGGCGTGCAGCAGCAGCTGCAGGGCACCGAACGCGAGATGGGTGATCTGCAGAAGCAGATCGACGCCCTCGAGCAGCAGCTCAAGGACGGCGAAGCCGAAGTCGAGCGCCTCGATCAGGAGAAAAAAAAACTCCAGAGTCAGCGCGCTGAACAGCAGCAGCTGGTCGCCCTGCAGATCCGCGCCGCCTACCAGAGCGGCCGCCAGGAATATCTCAAGCTGCTGCTCAACCAGCAGCAACCCGAGCAGTTCGCCCGCAATCTCACCTATCACGACTACCTGAGTCGCGCGCGCAGCGAGCAGCTCGCCGCCTACAACCAGACCCTCGAGCAGCTGCATGCCGTCGAGGCCGAGCTGGCCAGCCAGCACGCCCTGCTCGCCGGCCAGCAGGTGGAACTGCAGGATCGCCGCGCCGCGCTGGACAAGGTGCGCGGCGAACACCGCGAGGCGCTGGCCAGGCTCAACGCCGAACTGAGCGACGGCAACCGCAAGCTCAAGGCCGGGCAAGAGGAAGAGGCCAAGCTCGCCGGGGTGCTCAAGACCATCGAGGAAACCCTCGCCCGTCAGGCCCGCGAGGCCGAGCAACGCCGCCTCGCCGAGCAGCGTGCTCGCGAGGAGGCCGAGCGCCAGCGCCTGGCCGCCGGCAGCGAACGCAAGAGCGCGCCCAGCGGCGGCCAGCTGGTATCCAGCGGCGCCCCGAGCTACGGCGGCCCCTTCGCCGAGGCGCGCGGCCAGCTGCCGTGGCCGGTGGATGGCCGCCTGCTGGCGCGCTTCGGCTCGCCGCGCGACGATGGCCGCCTGAAGTGGGACGGCGTGCTGATCGGCGCCGCGGCCGGCACCCGGGTGCGCGCCATCCACGACGGCCGCGTGGTGTTCGCCGACTGGCTGCGCGGCGCCGGCCTCTTGGTGATCATCGACCACGGCGGCGGCTATCTCAGCCTCTACGGCCACAACCAGAGCCTGCTCAAGGCCGCCGGCGACCTGGTCAAGGCCGGCGAGGCCATCGCCAATGTCGGCAGCAGCGGCGGGCGCGACAGCCCGGCGCTGTACTTCGCCATCCGCCAGAAGGGCCAGCCCAGCGATCCGCTGGCCTGGTGTCGTTCCCAAGGCTAGCCGCACGCCTTACTCAGGAGTCATCCATGTCGTCGCGTTTCCCTCTCTCCGCCCTGGCCCTGTCCCTTGCGCTGCTCGGCGCCGCGCCGCTGGCCGTGGCCGCGGCGGCAGACGAGGAAGCCAGCCCGGCGCCGGCCGCCGCCAAGGCCAGCCTACCGCTGAACGAACTGCGTACCTTCGCCGAGGTGCTCGACCGCATCAAGACCGCCTACGTCGAGCCGATCGACGACAAGACCCTGCTGGAGAACGCCATCAAGGGCATGCTCAGCAACCTCGACCCGCACTCCGCCTACCTGGAGCCGGACGAGTTCGAGGAGCTGCAGGAGAGCACCAGCGGCGAGTTCGGCGGCCTGGGGATCGAGGTCGGCCAGGAGGATGGCCTGCTCAAGGTGATCGCGCCGATCGACGACACCCCGGCTGCCCGCGCCGGCATCGAGGCGGGCGACCTGATCGTCAGGATCGACGGCCAGCCGACCAAGGGCTGGTCGCTGGTGCAGGCAGTGGACAAGCTACGCGGCAAGCCGGGCAGCAAGATCGAGCTGACCCTGGTGCGCGAGGGCGGCAAGCCGTTCGACGTCCGCCTGGAACGCGCGGTGATCAAGGTGCGCAGCGTGAAGAGCGAGCTGCTGGAGAAGGGCTACGGCTACCTGCGCATCACCCAGTTCCAGATCAACAGCGGCGAGGAAGTGGCCAAGGCACTGACCAGGCTGAAGAAGGACAACGGCGGCAAGCTCAAGGGCCTGGTCCTCGACCTGCGCAACAACCCCGGCGGCGTGCTGCAGTCGGCGGTGGAGGTCTCCGACCACTTCCTCACCAGCGGCCTGATCGTCTACACCAAGGGCCGCATCGCCAATTCCGAGCTGCGCTTCTCCGCCGACAACGCCGACGCCAGCGAAGGCGTGCCGCTGGTGGTGCTGATCAACGGCGGCAGCGCCTCGGCCGCCGAGATCGTCGCCGGCGCCCTGCAGGACCACAAGCGCGGCGTGCTGATGGGCACCGACAGCTTCGGCAAGGGCTCGGTGCAGACCGTGCTGCCGCTGACCAACGACCGCGCCCTCAAGCTGACCACCGCGCTGTACTTCACCCCCAGCGGCCGCTCGATCCAGGCCCAGGGCATCGTCCCCGACATCACCGTCGAGCGCGGCAAGGTGACCCGCGACGACAGCCCGAGCCAGGGCGTCAAGGAAGCCGACCTGCCCGGCCACTTGGGCAACGGCAACGGCGGTGCCGACAAGCCGAGCAACGGCCAGGCGGCCGCGGCGCCCCGCAAGTCGCAGGACGAGGACTACCAGCTGAGCCAGGCGCTCAACCTGCTCAAGGGCCTCAACATCACCCGCAACCAGTGATGCCGGCGCCGGGAGCCAGCGACCTGACTCCCGGCGCAGCCACCTCCACCTTCCTCCGGGCGCCGACCTACTCCAGGTAGGCGCTCAACGCCTTGTCGAGGAAGCCTTCGCTGCGCAACCCGTCCAGCGCCGCCTGCAGACGCTGCACCGCCTCGTCCGGCGTCTTCCGGTTGAGGGCGAGGAACAGCTGGCCACCCTCGATGCGCAGCACCGTCTTCAGCCCCGTCACGCCCTCCTCCCTGGCCAGGTAGCGACCGGACGGGTCGCCGGTGGCCCACAGGTCGATCTGCCCCTTCTGCAGCTTGTGCGCGTTGTCCTGGTCGCGCAGCGCCTCGGCCAGCGGCAGGCCCTTGGCCTTCAGCTGCTCGGCGATGACGTCGCCCTTGTAGGCGCCGACGCGGTATTGCCTGGCGTCCTCCAGGCTGGCGAGGCTGATCGGGCTGTCGGCCCTGGCCAGCAACTCCCAGGCATGGGCGCCGATCGGCCCGACCCACTTGAACTGCTGCTCGCGCTCGGGCGTGCGCACGGTGACGAACACGCCATGGTCCGGGTTGTCCAGCGCCATCTGGTAGACCCGCGCCCAGGGGAAGCGCAGGGTCATCTCGCAGGCGATGCCCGCGCGCTTGCAGGTCTCGCGCAGCACGTCGACGGCGAAGCCGCGCAGGTTTTCCTCGCGGGCGAAGTTCTTGCCTCCCACCGCCATGTTGAACGGCGGGTAGTTCTCGGTGAGCAGCTGGATCTTGTAGCCGGGCGGCAGGGCGGCGGCGGCCGCGCCGGAGCACAACGCGCCGGCGGCAAGGGCCAGGGCGAGCAGGTGTTTCAACGACATATCCGTTTCCTTGTTCTTGTTGTCAGCGGCCCTCTGCGACCAAGGTCCGATTGCGGATCTGGCGGGATGCCGCAGCGGCAGATTGCCACCAGCCGGTCAGCCGATTCGGCCGTTCTGTCGACCGATTGCGCCGGGAGGTCGCGGATGGGATGCCCTGCCCAGAAACGACGAAGCCCGGGACCGGCCCGGGCTTCGCATCCATCCGCACGACGCGCCGTTCAGCGCACCACGATGCCGCGGCTGGCCAGGTAGGCCTTGGCCTCCGGCACGGTGTACTCGCCGAAGTGGAAGATGCTCGCCGCCAGCACCGCGTCGGCCTTGCCCTCGAGGATGCCGGCGGCCAGGTGCTCGAGATTGCCGACGCCGCCCGAGGCGATCACCGGGATGCCCACCGCCTCGCTGATCGCGCGGGTCACGCCGAGGTCGTAGCCGCTCTTCACGCCGTCCTGGTCCATGCTGGTCAGCAGGATCTCGCCGGCGCCGAGGCCTTCCATCTTCTTCGCCCACTCCACCGCATCCAGCCCGGTCGGCTTGCGCCCGCCGTGGGTGAAGATCTCCCAGCGCCCCGGGGCGACCTTCTTGGCGTCGATGGCGACCACGATGCACTGCGAGCCGAAGCGTGCGGCGGCCTCGCCGACGAACTCCGGGGTGAACACCGCGGCGGTGTTGATCGACACCTTGTCGGCGCCGGCGTTGAGCAGGTTGCGGATGTCCTGCACGGTGCGCACGCCACCGCCGACGGTCAGCGGGATGAACACCTGACTGGCCATACGCTCGACGGTGTGCAGGGTGGTGTCGCGCCCTTCCGAGCTGGCGGTGATGTCGAGGAAGGTGATCTCGTCGGCGCCCTGCTCGTCGTAGCGGCGGGCGATCTCCACCGGATCGCCGGCGTCGCGGATGTTCTCGAACTTGACGCCCTTGACCACGCGGCCGTTGTCCACGTCGAGGCAGGGAATGATGCGTTTGGCGAGGGCCATGGCTGTCTCTCTCGTCGATTGCATGCCGCCGGGCGGCTTCTCGTAGGGTGCGCCGTGCGCACCATGGACACGCAGGAGGTGCGCACGGCGCACCCTGCGCGCTCAGTTCACTGGAAACCGTCGCACAGCGCCTGGGCTTCGGCCACGTCGAGGGTGCCCTCGTAGATGGCGCGGCCGGTGATGGCGCCGACGATGCCCGGGTTGCGGGTGTCGAGCAGCTTCTGGATGTCGCCGAGGTTGTGGATGCCGCCGGAGGCGATCACCGGGATGCGGCTGGCGTTGGCCAGGGCCACGGTGGCCTCGACGTTGCAGCCCTGCATCATGCCGTCCTTGGCGATGTCGGTGTAGACGATCGCCGCCACGCCGTCGGCCTCGAAGCGCTTGGCCAGGTCGGTAGCCTGCACGCTGGAGACTTCGGCCCAGCCATCGGTGGCAACGAAGCCGTCCTTGGCGTCCAGGCCGACGATCACCTTGCCCGGGAACGCCTTGCAGGCTTCGGCGACGAACTCCGGCTGCTTGACCGCCTTGGTGCCGATGATCACGTAGCTGACCCCGGCCTTGACGTAGTGCTCGATGGTCTCCAGCGAGCGGATGCCGCCGCCGATCTGGATCGGCAGGTTGGGGTAGCGCCTGGCGATGGCGGTGACCACCTCGCCGTTGACCGGCTGGCCCTCGAAGGCGCCGTTGAGGTCGACCAGGTGCAGACGACGGCAGCCGCCCTCGACCCACTTGGCGGCCATCGCCACCGGGTCGTCGGAGAATACGGTGGCGTCGTCCATCAGGCCCTGGCGCAGACGCACGCAGGCGCCGTCCTTCAGATCGATTGCGGGGATGATCAGCATTGCAATAATTCCTCTTGCTGGGCTCGCTTCAGGCGGTGAGCGAGCGCAGGCGAATCAAGAAGCCCGGAGCACAGGAACCGGAATGTACACGAGTACATGAGGATGACTCGCTGCGCTCGCCCTTCGGGCCGTATTACATACGTTCGTCAGCGCAGCTGCCGTCCGAGCACCGCGCGACGCAGAGTCGGCAAGCGCAGCCGCCGACTGGAGTGAGACCTACCAGCGGCCGTTCCAGCCGACGAAGTTCTGCAGCAGCTGCAGGCCGTGGCTGTGGCTCTTCTCCGGGTGGAACTGCACGGCGAAGCGCGAGCCGTCGGCCAGTGCCGCGGCGAAGTCCTTGCCGTAGTGGCCGCGCCCGGCCACCTGTACCGGGTTGCCGGCCTCGACGTAGTAGCTGTGCACGAAGTAGAAGCGCCCGCCGTCGGGAATGTCGTGCCACAGCGGATGCTCGAGGCTCTGGAACACCTCGTTCCAGCCCATGTGCGGCACCTTGAGCGGCGCGCCGTCCTCGACCATGTCCTTGCCGAAGAAACGCACCCGACCGGGGAACAGGCCGATGCAGTCGACGCCGTCGTTCTCCTCGCTGTGCTCGAGCAGCGCCTGCATGCCGACGCAGATGCCGAGGAACGGGCGGTCCTGGCTGACCTCGCGGACCAGGGCGTCGAAGCCCAGGCGGCGGATCTCGGCCATGCAGTCGCGGATCGCGCCGACGCCGGGGAACACCACGCGGTCGGCCTCGCGGATCACCTGGGCGTCGCTGGTCACCAGCACGCGACCGGCGCCGACGTGCTCGAGCGCCTTGGCCACCGAGTGCAGGTTACCCATGCCATAGTCGATGACGGCGACGGTCTGCATCACAGGCACCCCTTGGTCGACGGCATCTGTCCGGCCATGCGCGGGTCCAGTTCGACGGCCATGCGCAGGGCGCGGCCGAAGGCCTTGAACACCGTCTCGATCTGGTGGTGGGTGTTGCTGCCGCGCAGGTTGTCGATGTGCAGGGTCACCAGCGCGTGGTTGACGAAGCCCTGGAAGAATTCCTGGAACAGGTCGACATCGAAGCGGCCGACGCTGGCGCGGGTATAGGGCACGTGCATGGTCAGCCCGGGACGACCGGAGAAGTCCACCACCACGCGCGACAGCGCCTCGTCCAGCGGCACGTAGGAGTGGCCGTAGCGGGTCATGCCCTTCTTGTCACCGACCGCCCGGGCGAAGGCCTGGCCGAGGGTGATACCGACGTCCTCAACGGTGTGGTGGTCGTCGATGTGCAGGTCGCCCTTGCACTCGATGTCGAGGTCGATCAGCCCGTGGCGGGCGATCTGGTCGAGCATGTGCTCGAGGAAGGGTACACCGATGTCGAATCGGGCCTTGCCGGTGCCATCCAGGTTGATGGAAACCTTGACCTGGGTTTCCAGGGTGTTGCGCTCGACGGACGCCTTGCGTTCGGCCATTGCCAGCTCCACAGAATCACGGGCGGATTGAGCGCGCATTATAGGCCGGGGCCAGCTTGCCGGGCTACCGCGCCGGCTGTGGCACAGGTCGGAGCACGCGGCGGGCAAAAGGCATAAGATGCGCCCATCGTTCGAAGGAGAACCCCATGCCCGTCATCGTCGAAGCCGTCGTCCAGCCCAGCGCGCAGGACCGTACCGACCTGGAGAAGATCTACGCCGACGCCCCCGCCTGGCTGCTGGCTCCGCATGCCGACGCCGCCGGCCTGATCGACGCCGGCCTGGCCCGCGGCTGCCTGATCGCCGGCCGCTTCAACGACCGCCTGCTCGGCGCCGCCTGGCTGGAGCAGGCCGCCGACGGCTGGCGCCTGGCGCACATCTGCGTGCGCAAGATCACCCGCGGCCGCGGCGTCGGCCAGCGCCTGATCGCCGCGGCCCGCCAGCGCGCCGCCGACACCTGCCAGCCGCTGGCGCTGCTGGCGCCGCGCAACCATCTGGAGGTGCAGGCCCTGGCCCGGCGCCTCGACCTGCCGGTCATCGATCCGGCCGACTGAGCCGCCGCGCGGGAACCATCCCCGCGCCCTGCCCCTCCAATCCTGCCGAACCCCTGGCGCCAGCACGCCGGGGGCGCCTTATACTTCGCCTGCTCCCGCACCGCACAAGGACTCGTCCGCCATGAAAGCCTTCGGCAAGTTTCTCGGCCTGCTCCTGCTCGGCCTGCTGCTGGTCATAGTCGCGCTGGGCTTCGCCCTCACCCACCTGCTCGACCCCAACGACTACAAGGACGAGATCCGCCAGCTGGCCCGCGACAAGGCCGGCGTCGAACTCGAACTCAAGGGCGAGATCGGCTGGAGCCTGTTCCCCTGGCTCGGCCTCGAGCTGCACGACACCCGCGTGGCCAGCCTCGCCACGCCGCAGCAGCCGCTGGCCGACATCGGCATGCTCGGCCTCTCGGTGCGCGTGCTGCCGCTGCTGCGTCGCGAGGTGCAGATGAGCGACATCCGCATCGACGACCTCAGCCTGCATCTCAGCCGCGACGCCCAGGGCCGCGGCAACTGGCAGGATCTCGGCCGCCCGGCGCAGCCGGCGCCGAACGGCAAGGACCAGCCGGCGCCCAGCGCGCCGGCCACCACCCCGGCGGCGGAGCCCGCCGAGAATGCCGGCCCGACGCTCAAGCTGGACATCGACAGCCTGGCGATGAGCAACGCGCGCATCGACTACCGCGACGAAAAGAGCGGGCAGAGCTTCACTCTCGAGGGCATCGACCTGCGCACCGGGGCGATCCGCGAGGGCGCGGCCATCCCGCTGACCCTCAAGGGCTACTTCGGCACCAACCAGCCGCTGCTGCGCGCGCGCGGCGAGCTGACCGCCAGCCTGCGCTTCGACACCGCGCTCAAGCGCTACCTGCTGGAGGACGCCAACCTCAAGGGCGAGCTGTCCGGCGCGCCGCTGGCCAACCAGACCCTGGCCTTCAGCGCCCACGGCCAGCTGCTCGCCGACCTCGCCGCCCAGGTCGCCGAATGGAACAGCCTCAAGCTCACCGCCAACCAGCTCAGTGCCCTCGGCGAGCTGAAGGTGCGCGACCTGGACAAGACTCCGCAGCTGGAAGGCGGCCTGTCGATCGCCGAGTTCGACCTGCGCGCCTTTCTCGAGGGCCTCGGCCAGCAGCTGCCGGCGATGGCCGACGGCAACAGCCTGCGCCGGGTCGCCCTGGCCACCGGCCTGGCCGCCACGCCGAGCAGCCTGACCCTGCAGGATCTCAAGCTGCAGCTCGACGGCAGCAACCTCGGCGGCCAGCTGGCGATCGCCGACTTCAGCCGCCGCAGCCTGCGCGCCCAGCTGCAGGGCGACCGTCTCGACCTCGACCGCTACCTGCCACCGCCGGCCAAGGAGGCGGACGCCGCCAGCGCCACGCGCAAGGCCGAGGTTGCCGGCAGCAGCCAGGCCGCCGGCAACGGCAGCACCCCGCTGCCCGACAAGCCGACCAGCCACGCCTGGAGCGACGCGCCACTGCTGCCGCTGGAGGCGCTGCGCCAGCTGGATGCCGACGTGGCCCTGAACATCAACCAGCTCACCCTGCGCAAGCTGCCGCTGCAAGGCACCAGCCTCAAGCTCAGGGCGCGGGGCGGCCAGCTCGCCCTCGACGAGCTGAGCGCCGGCCTGTTCGACGGCCGCATCGAGCTCGCCGGCCGCCTCGACACGCGCAGCGACACCCCGCAACTGCAGTTCGCCCCCAAGCTCAGCGACATCCCGCTGGAGCGCCTGCTGACCACCCTCAAGCCGCAGGAGAAGGCGCCGCTGCGCGGCAACCTGCAGCTCGACGGCCAGCTCGAGGCCCGCGGCAACAGCGAGAAGGCGCTGATCGACAGCCTCGGCGGCAACGCCAGCTTCATCATCGACAACGGTGCGCTGGCCGACGCCAACCTCGAGCAGCAGCTGTGTCGCGGCATCGCCACCCTCAACCGCAAGGTGCCGACCCGCGAGTTCACCGACAAGGACACCCCGCTGCGCGAACTGCGCGGCAGCCTGCAGCTGCGCAATGGCGTGGCCAGCAACCAGGACCTGCGCGCGCGCATCCCCGGCCTGACCGTCAACGGCAAGGGCGACATCGACCTGCGCGTGCTTGGCCTCGACTATCGCCTGGGCGTGGTCCTCGAGGGCGACCAGCGCGAGATGCCCGACCCGGCCTGCCAGGTCAACGAGCGCTACGTCGGCCTGGAGTGGCCGGTGCGCTGCCGCGGCCCGCTGGAGCTGGGCGCCAAGGCCTGCCGCCTCGACCAGGACGGCCTGGGCAAGATCGCCGCGCAGCTGGCCGGCGAGAAGCTGACCGAGAAGCTCGACGAGAAACTCGGCGACAAGGTCAGTCCGGAACTCAAGGACGCGCTGAAGAACCTGTTCCAGCGCTGACCCCACGCCCTGTGGGGGCGAAATCGACCGCCATGGCCCTGTACCATGGCGGTCGATTGCCACTGCCGCGCCTTGCCGATGACTGCCAACCTCCCCGCCCCCGACTTCGCCACCCGCGTGCTCGCCTGGTTCGACCGCCACGGCCGCCACGACCTGCCCTGGCAGCAGGACATCACCCCCTACCGGGTGTGGGTCTCGGAAATCATGCTGCAGCAGACCCAGGTCGCCACCGTGCTCGGCTACTACGCACGCTTCATGACCGCCCTGCCCACGGTGCAGGCGCTGGCAGCCGCCAGCGAGGACGAGGTGCTGCACCTGTGGACCGGCCTCGGCTACTACAGCCGCGCGCGCAACCTGCACAAGACCGCCAGGATCGTGGTCGCCGAGCACGGCGGCGAGTTCCCGCGCTCGGTGGAAGCGCTCGCCGAGCTGCCCGGCATCGGCCGCTCCACCGCCGGCGCCATCGCCAGCATCAGCATGGGTCTGCGCGCACCGATCCTCGACGGCAACGTCAAGCGCGTGCTGGCGCGCTACCTGGCGCAGGACGGCTATCCCGGCGAGCCCAAGGTGGCCGCCCAGCTGTGGGACGCCGCCGAGCGCCTCACCCCGCACTCAAGGGTCAACCACTACAGCCAGGCGATGATGGATCTGGGCGCCACCCTGTGCACGCGCAGCAAGCCGAGCTGCCTGCTCTGCCCGCTGGTAGCCGACTGCCGGGCGCACGCCCTCGGCCGCGCCACCGCCTACCCGCAGCCCCGGCCACGCAAGGAGCTGCCGCAGAAGCGCACGCTGATGCCGCTGCTGCACGACGGCGCCGGCGCCGTGCTGCTCTACCGGCGGCCGTCGAGCGGGCTGTGGGGCGGACTGTGGAGCCTGCCGGAACTGGACGGGCGCGCGCAGCTCGCCGAACTGGCCGCGCAGCACGGCCTCGAACTGGGCGCCGAGCAGGCGCTGGCACCGCTCGGCCACACCTTCAGCCACTTCCAGCTGCACATCGAACCGCTGCTGGTCGCCACCGCCGCCCAGGGACCGCGCGTGGCCGAAGGCGACTGGCTCTGGTATAACCTCGCCACCCCGCCGCGCCTAGGGCTCGCCGCCCCGGTGAAGAAGCTGCTCAAGCGCGCGGCCACCCTCCTCAACCCGACTCCAGGAGCGCCGCAATGACCCGCATGGTGATGTGCCGCAAGTACCAAGAAGAACTCCCCGGCCTCGACCGTCCGCCCTACCCGGGCGCCCGGGGCGAGGACATCTTCAACCACATCTCGAAGAAGGCCTGGGACGAGTGGCAGAAGCACCAGACCATGCTGATCAACGAGCGCCGGCTGAACATGATGAACGGCGAGGACCGCAAGTTCCTGCAGGCCGAGATGGACAAGTTCTTCGCCGGCGAGGACTACGCGCAGGCCGAAGGCTACGTGCCGCCGAGCCCCTGAACCTCGCTAAGCACTTAAAAAAACTGATTTTTTCATCGTCGCCTGTTGACGTTGCGCCGGCAGAAAAGGTTTAATGCCGGCCGTTGTTGCCCAGGTAGCTCAGTTGGTAGAGCAGGGGATTGAAAATCCCCGTGTCGGCGGTTCGATTCCGTCCCTGGGCACCACTCCTTCTCCGGGTGGTGCAGACGACCCTTTGCCCAGGTAGCTCAGTTGGTAGAGCAGGGGATTGAAAATCCCCGTGTCGGCGGTTCGATTCCGTCCCTGGGCACCACTGATTATCTACGGAAAGCCCCGGCCATGCGCCGGGGCTTTCTGTTTTCCGCCTCTGGAAAATCCCTCCGCACCGCTCCTCCATATCCACGCCCGGCGTAGCAACCGGCCCGCTCACAGCCGGCGCAACGCCACCCAGGCCAGACCGGCGGCGACCGCCTCGAGCAGCAGAGCATACAGGTTGAAGGTCTGCTGCGCGCCACCGTCCAGCCCCAGGCCGAGCAGCCGGGCCAGTGCCGGCGCGGCGTTGACCAGCAGCATCAGCAGCAGCGCCGGGCGCAGCTGCCCTTCGCGCAGCGCCAGCAGCAGATAGAGCGCCAGGCCGATGGCGAGACCACCGTACCAGGCGCGCACATCGGTGACCGCCGCCGCTTCCATCGGCAGCAGTCCGCTGAGGTTGACCATCTCGTGGGGACGCAGCAGGCAGGCCAGCCCCCAGGCGGCGAGGAGGAAGGCCTGCACGATCAGCAGGAGGCGGGCGAGCAGCATGAAAATCTCCCTGAAGGCGGCTGAAACCGGCAAACCCGGGCCGGCCTGCCACGAGCATAGGCGCCAATGGCAGCCTGCGCTGCACCACGGGGGCCGGGGTCACTGCAGTAGAGACCCGCGCGGCGCCAAGAGATTCCCCGCTCAGGAGTCGCGCGCCAACCTAGCTCGCGCAGGCGCCCAGCAGGCGCTGCAGCTCGGCGCAGTCGCGGGCGAACAGGTCGGTCAGCTCCGGCCAGGGATTTTCCGGGTGGTTGACCAGCACGCTGCGCGCGCCGGCGGCGCGTGCGCAGGACAGGTCGTGGACGAAGTCGCCGACCATCGCCAGCGCCTCCGGCGCCACCTGCCAGCGCTCGGCGATCTGCAGCAGGCCATGCGGCTGCGGCTTGGGCGGCGCCTCGTCGCGGCCGAGGATGTCGTGCACCGCGAAGCAGTCGAGCAGGCCGATCGCCTCCAGGGTGACCAGTGCCAGCGGCCGCGCGTTGCGGGTAAGGATGCCCAGCCGGCAGCCCTGCCCGTGCAGTGCGCGCACCAGCGCGGCGGCGCCCGGCGCCGGGCGCGCCGCCGCGGCCAGCTCGCGCTCGTGGGCGAGCAGCCAGGCGTGCTTGGCCGCCGCCTCGGCGGCCGGCAGCGCGGCGAGATGGGCGAGAATGTCGGCCTGCGCGGGAATGTCCAGCGCCCGGCGGATCGCCGCGAAGTCGTGCACGGCGATGGTCAGGGTGCCGTCCATGTCGAACACCCAGTGGCGCAGCCGCGCCGCCTCGCGCCCGTCCATCGCCTCAGGCCCAGTCCGGCCGCTGGCGGATCAGTCCTTCCTGGGTCACCGAGGCGACCAGCTCGCCGGCGCGATTGAAGATGTTGCCGCGGGTGAAGCCGCGACCGTTGCCGGCCCACGGGCTGTCGAGGGCGAACAGCAGCCAGTCGTCGGCGCGCACGTTGCGATGGAACCACAGCGAGTGGTCGAGGCTGGCGATCTGCATGTTGCGCTGCCAGAACGACACGCCGTGCGGCAGCAGCGCGGTGGTCAGCAGACCGAAGTCGCTGGCGTAGGCCATCAGGTACTTGTGCAGCGCCGGATTGTCCGGCAGCGTGCCGGCAGCGCGCACCCACAGGTACTTGTAGGGCGCGCGCGGCTGCGGGTGACCGACGTCGGCCGGCTCGACCGGACGGATCTCGATCGGCATATCGAACTGCCGACGCTCGCGCATGCCCTCAACCGGCTCCGAGCCCAGCGCGCCGCACAGCTCCTGCTCGGAGAGCAGATCCTCCGGCCCGGGCACGTCGGGCATCGTCGGCACCTGATGGCTGAAGCCCTCCTCCTCCTGCTGGAAGGACACGCTGCAGCTGTAGATCGGTCGCCCCTTCTGGATCGCCAGCACGCGACGGGTGTTGAAGCTGCCGCCGTCGCGCACACGGTCGACCTGGTAGACCACCGGCAGGGTGGCATCACCGGGACGCAGGAAGTAGGCGTGCATGGAGTGCATGTGGCGGTCGGCGCTGACCGTCTGGCTGGCCGCCGACAGCGACTGGCCGATCACCTGGCCGCCGAACAGCTGGCGAAAGCCCAGATCCTGGCTGACGCCGCGAAACAGGTTTTCCTCGATGGTCTCCAGACTGAGCAGGGCCACCAGTTCGTCGAGCACCTGGGTCATGCGGACTCTCCTTCGGATGGTTCAGGGCCGCGCCATGGCGGCCACACGAGATTGCCGGCGGCGGGCGGCCCGCCCGTCGCGCGAATGCTGCGATGGTAACGGCTTTGCCGCCGGCTGTCGGCAGGCACGCGCATCCGCCGCGGCGCATAATGGCCGCCTGTTTCCCTCGCGACGGCCGATCGCCCATGCCCCTGCCGCTGGTATACCACGCCGACTACAGCCCGGCGCTGCCCGACGGGCACCGCTTCCCCATGGAGAAGTACCGCCTGCTGCACGATCACCTGCGCGCCAGCCTGGCGGCGGCGGACTGGCACGCCCCCGAGCCGTGCCCGGCGGACATCCTCGCCCTCGCCCACGCGCCGGACTACATCGCCCGCTTCCTCGCCGGCGAGCTGTCCGCCGGCGAGCAGCGCCGCCTCGGCCTGCCATGGAGCGAGGGGCTGGTGCGACGCACCCTGCGCGCCCAGGGCGGCTCGCTGCTGACCGCCGAGCTGGCCCTCGCGCGCGGCCTGGCCTGCCACCTGGCCGGCGGCACCCATCACGCCGACCACGACCGGCCGTCCGGCTTCTGCGTGTTCAACGACCTGGCGGTGGTCGCCCGCCAGCTGCTGGAAAGCGGCCGCGTGCAGCGCGTGCTGATCTTCGACTGCGACGTGCACCAGGGCGACGGCACCGCGCGCCTGCTGGAGGACTGCCGCGACGCGGTGACCGTGTCGCTGCACTGCGAGCGCAACTTCCCGGCGCACAAGGCGCACAGCGACTGGGACATCCCGCTGCCGGCCGGCATGGGCGACGCCGCCTACCTGCAGACGGTGGACGACGCCCTCAACTACCTGCTGCCGATCTACCAGCCCGACCTGGTGCTCTACGACGCCGGGGTGGACGTGCACCGCGACGACGTGCTCGGTCTGCTCGAGCTCAGCGACGCCGGCATCGCCGCACGCGACCTGGCGGTGTTGCGCCACTGCCTGTCGCGCGACATCCCTGTGGCCGGCGTGATCGGCGGCGGCTACGGCCGCGACCGTCAGGCTCTGGCGCGCCGCCACGGCATCCTGCACCACAGCGCGGCGCGGGTGTGGCAGGAGTTCGGCTTGCGCTGAAGGCTCAGGGCGCCAGCCGCGTAGGGTAGAAAACTCGCGCAGCGATTTTCTACCGCCCCACGACAAGGGTCAGCGTGCCGTCATGGTGGACAAGACTGCGCCGTTGTCCACCCTACGCCAGCTCAGGGCGCCAGGTAGGAGGAGCGGGTCAGCCCCAGGCGCAGCAGGTCGAGGAAGTCGGTGCGCTCGCGGGCAGCGAGCGGCGCGCCGGCCACCTTGTCGCGGTACAGCGCCATCAGCTCGCTCGGCTCCAGGTGCACGTAGCGCAGCATGTCCTCGATGGTGTCGTGGGTCTCGATGCCGGCGTGGAACACGCTGCCGTCGGCGCGCTGGTAGACGTTCACCGAGTCGGTGTCGCCGAACAGGTTGTGCATGTCGCCGAGGATCTCCTGGTAGGCGCCGACCAGGAACACGCCGAGCAGGTAGTCCTCGCCGTCGCGCAGCTCGTGCACCGGCAGGCTGGTCTCGATGCTCTGCTCGTCGACGTACTGGCGGATCTTGCCGTCGGAATCGCAGGTCAGGTCTTGCAGCACGGCACGCCGCCCCGGCTGCTCGTCGAGACGGTGGATCGGCAGGATCGGCAGGATCTGCTCGATCGCCCAGGTGTCGGGCAGGCTCTGGAACACCGAGAAGTTGCAGATGTACTTGTCCGCCAGCTTGTCGTTCAGCTCGTCGAGCACCTGGCGGTGCGAGCGCTGGCGCGCCTTGAGTTGGTCGTGCAGACGCCGGCAGATGGCGAAGTAGCACTGCTCGCCGAGCGCCTTCTGCAGCAGCGACAGCTTGCCGGCGGAATACTGCGCGGCCACCTCGCCGACGAAGTGGGTGGCGCGCCAGTAGGTCTCGGCGACCATCTCCGGATCGGTGGGGCCGAGCAGGCCGACCAGCTCCTGCAGCGCCTCCGGATGCTCGACGCCCGGATCGAGCTGCGGCAGCGCGTCGTTGGGCCGCTCGACGTCGGTAACCTGCACCACCAGCACCGCGTGGTGCGCGGTCATCGCCCGGCCGCTCTCGGAGAGGATGTGCGGGTGCGGCAGCTCCTGGCGGTCGCAGAACTCCTTGAGCATGCCGACCACGGTGGCGGCGTAGTCGTCCATGTCGTAGTTGATCGAGCTGGCGTTGCGCGAGTGGGTGCCGTCGTAGTCGACGCCCAGGCCGCCGCCGACGTCGACGTGGTCGACCGGCAGGCCGAGGCCGCGCAACTCGGCGTAGTAGCGGATCGCCTCGCGGAACCCCCTGCGGTAGTCGGCGATGTTGGCGATCTGCGAACCCATGTGGAAGTGCAGCAGGCGGATGCCCTGGTCCAGCCCGGCGGCGCGGAAACGCTCGACCACGCGCAGGATCTGCGCGGCGGACAGGCCGAACTTGGACTTCTCGCCGCCGGTGTCCGCCCACTTGCTGGAGGACAGCGAGGACAGGCGCACGCGCAGGCCGATCTGCGGCACCACCGCGAGGGCGGCGGCCTCTTCGATCAGCAGCGCCACCTCGGACTCCTTCTCGATGACGATGAACACGCTGTGGCCGAGCTTCTGGCCGATCAGCGCCAGGCGGATGAACTCGCGATCCTTGTAGCCGTTGCAGACGATGGTGCCGCCCTTGGGCGCCAGCGCCAGCACCGCCATCAGCTCCGGCTTGGAGCCGGCCTCCAGGCCGATGGCGACGTTCTCGGTAGCGATGATGTTCTCCACCACCGCCTCCTGCTGGTTGACCTTGATCGGGTACAGCGCGGTGTAGCGGTTCTGGTAGCCCTGGCGGGCGATGTTGGCGTCGAACGCGCCGGTGAGCTGGCGCACGCGGTTCTGCAGGATGCCGGGAAAGCGCACCAGCAGCGGCAGGCTGAGCCCGGACTGGCGCAGCTGGCCGACCAGCTGGTGCAGATCGATGGGCGCGCCGTCGGGGCCCTGCGGGCGCACCTCGACGTTGCCGGTGTCGTTGATCGCGAAGTAGCCGGCGCCCCAGTGGCGAATGCCGTAGACGCGGCGGCTGTCGGCCACGCTCCAGGGGCTGTCGTCGTCCTTGCGGGTTGCTCGGGCCATGCGCTGTCTCCCTGTGCTGGCGGCCGGCGCAGCGGCCGCGTTGGAAAGGTGCGCCCGACCCGCCGGGCCGGGCAGGCAGCCGTCAGCCGCCGGACTTCTTCGCCCTGAAGCCGCGCTTCTCCAGCTCGCCGAGAAGCAGCTCGACGTGATCGCCCTGGATCTCGATCACGCCGTCCTTGAGCGCTCCGCCGGTGCCGCAGCGCTTCTTCAGCGCGCTGGCCAGCTCCTTGAGCTCCTCGCCGGCCAGCGACACGCCGCTGACCGTGGTCACCGTCTTGCCGCCGCGGCCCTTGGTCTCACGGCGCACCCGGGCGATGCCGTCGCCGGCCGGGATCACCGGCTGGCCACAGATGCATTCGCCGATCGGCTTGCCGCAGTCCGGACAATGCCGGCCGGCGTCGGTGGAGTAGACCAGGCCGCCGAGGGCGGCGAGGGAGGATGCCTTCTTGCTCACGTCGCGCTCCTCAACCCTGCTCGAGCAGCTGGCGCAGGTCGATGATCGCCGCGTTGGCGCGCGAGATGTAGTTGGCCATCACCAGCGAGTGGTTGGCCAGCACGCCGAAGCCGTCGCCGTTGAGCACCATCGGGCTCCACAGCGGCGCCTGCGCGGCCTCCAGCTCGCGGATGATCTGCCGCACGCTGACCGTGGCGTTCTTCTTCGCCAGCACGTCGGCGAAGTCGACCTCGATGGCGCGCAGGAAGTGCGACAGCGCCCAGGCCTGGCCGCGCGCCTCGTAGAACACGTTGTCGATCTGCAGCCAGGGGGTCTTGACGATCTCCTCGCTGCCCTCGGCGACGCCGACGTCGCTGTCGGTGTGCAGGCGCAGCTGGCCGACGCTGGCGGACAGCCGCTGCGACAGCGAGCCGAGGCGGGTCTCGACGTCGGCCAGCCAGTTGCGCAGGTTGTCGGCACGGGCGTAGAACTGCGCCGGCTGCCCCGGATCGGTGAGGCGATTCTGGAAGCGGGTGAGCAGGCGGATGCCCTCGCGGTACTCCTGCTCGCTGGCCGGCAGCGCCCAGCTCTTGTTGTCGAAGTTGAACTTCGGCTCGGCCTTGGCCAGGTCGGCGTCCTCGGTCGACTGCGACTGCGAACGGGCGAAGTCCTTGCGCAGCGCGCGCGACAGGTCGCGCACCTGCACCAGGGCGCCGTATTCCCAGTTGGGCATGTTGTCCAGCCACAGTCCGGGCGGCGCCAGGTCGTTGGACAGGTAGCCGCCCGGCTTGTCGAGCAGGGTGTTGGCCACGGTCTTCAGGGTTTCCACCGTGGTATAGCCCGGCACCAGCTTGACCTGCGCCCGCTCCGCAGCCGCCCGGGCGTTCTGCTGCACCGGGATCAGCTCCGGCTCGAGGCTCCAGTACCAGCCGACCACCAGCGCGCCGAGCAGGTAGGCCCCGAGCAGGCCGCCGACCGCGCGGCTGGCCCACATGCCGCCGAAGTAGCTGCGCGCGTCCTGTACCGAATCGTCGACGCTGTCGCGCACCTCATCGACCTTCTTTTTCCAGTCCAGCATGGCTTCGTCCTTAACTCACCAGGAAACAGTTTCGACTTGGCAGTCTCGCCCGGGCGACTGCACATTGCCTTGCACTATAAAGCAATAAAGCACGACTGCACCGGACGTCGGCAGAAAAGCGCGGCCATCTGCCGCCACTGGGTTGACGCCGCCTTTCCGGTATCATGCCGGCGTTCCCGACCGAGAGACTGCAATGCGTCGTCTGCTGCCCCTCCTTCTGCTGCTGTTGATCCTGCCGGCCAGTGCCGGACTGTTCGACAGCCGCCCCAGCCCGGTGTTCGGTGGCGGCGCGCCACTGAACAACAGCGGCGACTTCCTGCCGGTGGCCGAGGCCTTCCAGCTCAGTCTGGTCGAGGCCGATGACCGGCGGGTGAAGCTGCGCTTCGTCAACGCCGAGGGCTACTACCTGTACCGCCACCGCTTCCAGGTGCAGAGCGAGCCCGCCGGGCTGCTCGGCGGCGCGCCGCAACTGCCGCCGGGCAAGGCCAAGCACGACGAGTACTTCGGCGACGTCGAGGTGTACTACGGGGTGACCGACCTGGAGGTACCGCTCGCCAATCCGTCCGGCCAGCCGTTCACCCTGCGCGTCACCTACCAGGGCTGCGCCGACCTGGGCCTGTGCTATCCGCCGGAGACCGCGACCCTGGCCATCGCCGGCCGGGCGCCGGCAGGCGCCAGCCAGGCCGCGGCGCCCGCCGTCGCTCCGGCCGCCAGCCCCGCCACCACGGGCGCCGCCTGGCAGTGGCGCGAGCTGGCGCTGTTCTTCCTCGCCGGCCTCGGCCTGACCTTCACCCCCTGCGTGCTGCCGATGCTGCCGATCCTCTCCGGGGTGGTGCTGCGCGGCCAGGTCGGCGGCATGCGCGGCCTGGTGCTGTCGCTGGCCTACGTGCTGCCGATGGCCGCCTGCTTCGCCCTGCTCGGCGCGCTGATGGGCCTGTTCGGCGCCGAACTCAACCTGCAGGCGCGCCTGCAGTCGCCCTGGGTGCTGATCCCCTTCGCGCTGTTCTTCGCCACCTTCGCCCTGGCCATGTTCGGCGTCTACGAGCTGCGCCTGCCGGCCTTCATCCGCGAGCCGCTGGACCGCCTGGCCGGGCATACCCGCGGCGGCTCGATCTGGGGCGCGGCGCTGCTCGGCGTGTTCTCCAGCCTGCTGGTGTCGCCCTGCGTCTCCGCGCCGCTGGCCGGCGCCCTGCTGTACATCAGCGCCAGCGGCGACGCCGTGGGCGGCGGCCTCAAGCTGTTCGCCCTGGGGCTGGGCATGGGTGCACCGCTGGTGCTGTTCGCCACCGGCGGCGGCGCCCTGCTGCCGCGCTCGGGGGTGTGGATGACCACGGTGCGCAACGCCTTCGGCGTGCTGCTGCTGGCGGTGGCGATCTGGCTGCTCGAGCGCATCCTGCCCGGCCAGCTCAGCCTGGCGCTGTGGGGCCTGCTGGCCGGCGGCGTGGCGCTCAACCTCGGCGCGCTGGAGATGGTGCCCAAGACCCACCGCCAGCGCGTCGCCCAGCTGTTCGGCCTGCTGCTGCTGGTCTACGCGCTGACCGCCTGGGTCGGCGCGCTGCGCGGCGAAAGCGACCCGCTGCGCCCGCTCGGCCGCCCGGCACCGGCCCTGGCCAGTCCGGGAGCCACCCCGGCGGCCCACGCCGGCTGGCAGACCATCAGCACCCCCGCCGAGCTGGACGCCGCCTTCGCCGCCGCGAGAAGCGCCGGCCGGCCGCTGCTGCTCGACTGGTACGCCGACTGGTGTATCAGCTGCAAGGTGATCGAACGCGAGGTGCTGCAGGCGCCGCAGGTCGTCGCACAGCTGGCCGCCTGGCAACTGGTGCGCTTCGACATCACCGAGAGCCGCGCCGAGCAGCGCGCGCTGCTCGACCACTACCGGCTGTTCGGCCCGCCGGCCATGCTGCTGTTCGCCGCCGACGGCAGCGAATGGCAGGATCTGCGGGTGATCGGCGAAATCGACGCCGACACCTTCGCCGCCCGTCTGGAACAGGCCGCGGCGCGCTTCTGAAGGGCCGATTCCGGCCATCTTCAGCCATCATGCAGTCATCTACGGCAAAAACCGGGCCGCTGGACAGTCGCCCGGGTTTTCCGGCATAGTCCCGCAACTTTTCTGCCCCATCCCTGACAGGACTGCACGCATGGCCACCTTCCTGGTGCTGCACGGCCCCAACCTGAACCTGCTGGGCACCCGCGAGCCGGGCGTCTACGGCGCCACCACCCTCGCCGACATCAACGCCGACCTGGAGGCGCGCGCCCGCGCCGCCGGCCATCATCTGCTGCATCTGCAGAGCAACGCCGAGTACGAACTGATCGAGCGCATCCACGCCGCGCGCGGCGAAGGCATCGACTTCATCATCATCAACCCGGCCGCTTTCACTCACACCAGTGTCGCATTGCGTGACGCGCTGCTGGCGGTGAGCATCCCATTCATCGAAGTTCACCTGTCGAACGTGCACAAACGTGAACCCTTCCGCCACCACTCCTACTTCTCGGACGTGGCGGTGGGGGTGATCTGCGGCCTCGGCGCCAGCGGCTACCGCCTGGCGCTGGAAGCGGCCATCGAACAACTGCAACGACCCTGACCACATTTCTGGAGTGCCCCTGATGGACATTCGTAAAGTCAAGAAACTGATCGAACTGCTGGAAGAGTCCGGTATCGACGAGCTGGAAATCTGTGAGGGCGAAGAGTCCGTTCGCATCAGCCGCCACAGCAACAAGCAGCCGCAGTACGCCGCCCAGCCGGTCTACGCCGCCGCTCCGGCCCCGGCTCCGGCCGCCGCCCCGGCTGCCGCTGCCGCCCCGGCCGCTGCCGCCGCTCCGGCCGCCCCGGCGCTGACCGGCAACGTGGTGCGCTCGCCGATGGTCGGCACCTTCTACCGTGCCTCCTCGCCGGACGCCAAGCCGTTCGTCGACGTCGGCCAGACCGTCAAGAAGGGCGACATCCTGTGCATCGTCGAAGCGATGAAGATGATGAACCACATCGAAGCCGAAGCCAGTGGCACCATCGGCCAGATCCTGGTCGAGAACGGCCACCCGGTTGAATTCGACCAGCCGCTGTTCACCATCGTCTGACACGCGGAGATCCTGCGATGTTGCAAAAAGTCCTGATTGCCAACCGCGGCGAGATCGCCCTGCGCGTGCTGCGCGCGTGCAAGGAACTGGGCATCAAGACCGTGGCGGTGCACTCGACTGCCGACCGCGATCTGATGCACGTCTCGCTGGCCGATGAGTCCGTGTGCATCGGCCCGGCGGCTTCCGCCCAGTCCTACCTGAGCATCCCGGCGATCATCGCCGCCGCCGAGGTCACCGGTGCCGACGGCATCCACCCCGGCTACGGCTTCCTCGCCGAGAACGCCGACTTCGCCGAGCAGGTGGAGAAATCCGGCTTCACCTTCATCGGCCCGACCGCCGACGTGATCCGCCTGATGGGCGACAAGGTCTCGGCCAAGGACGCGATGAAGAAGGCCGGCGTGCCGACCGTGCCAGGCTCCGACGGCCCGCTGCCGGAAGACGAGGAAGAAGCGCTGAAGATCGCCCGCGAAGTGGGCTATCCGGTGATCATCAAGGCCGCCGGCGGCGGCGGTGGTCGCGGCATGCGCGTGGTGCACAAGGAAGAGGACCTGATCGCCTCGGCCAAGCTGACCCGTACCGAGGCCGGTGCCGCCTTCGGCAACCCGATGGTTTACCTGGAGAAGTTCCTGGTCAACCCGCGTCACGTGGAGATCCAGGTGCTGGCCGACGGCCAGGGCAACGCCATCCACCTGGGTGACCGCGACTGCTCGCTGCAGCGCCGCCACCAGAAGGTGATCGAGGAAGCGCCCGCTCCGCTGATCGACGAGGAAGCCCGTCGCAAGGTCCAGGCCCACTGCGTGCAGGCCTGCATCGACATCGGCTACCGCGGCGCCGGCACCTTCGAGTTCCTCTATGAAGACGGTCGCTTCTACTTCATCGAGATGAACACCCGCGTGCAGGTCGAGCATCCGGTCACCGAGATGGTCACCGGCATCGACATCGTCAAGGAGATGCTGCTGATCGGCGGCGGCCAGAAGCTGTCGATCAGGCAGGAAGACGTTGTGATCCGCGGACACGCCATCGAGTGCCGGATCAACGCCGAAGACCCGCGCACCTTCATGCCCAGCCCCGGCAAGGTCAAGCACTTCCATGCCCCGGGCGGCAACGGCGTGCGCGTCGACTCGCATCTGTACGACGGCTACTCGGTACCGCCGTACTACGATTCGCTGATCGGCAAGCTGATCACCTTCGGCGCCACCCGCGACGAAGCCATGGGCCGCATGCGCAACGCCCTGGACGAGCTGATCGTCGACGGCATCAAGACCAACGCCCCGCTGCACCGCGACCTCACCCGCGATGCCGGCTTCTGCAAGGGCGGCGTCAACATCCACTACCTGGAAAAGAAACTGGGTATGGACAAGCACTGAGCCACAAGCCCGGTGCTGCATGCAGAGGCCGCCTTCGGGCGGCCTCTGTCGTTTCTGCCCGGAGTGCCGCACGCATTTCCCGGCGCGCGAGGCGCACCCTACGGCTGGCCGCGCCTTGCGCCCTCCAGTAAGCTTGCCGGCCATTCGTATCCGTGCTCCGCTCAAGAGGTTCTGCCCATGCCCTGGCTGCAAGTCCGACTCGCCATCACCCCCGACCAGGCCGGAGTGCTGGAAGACCAGCTGCTGGAGCTGGGCGCCGTCTCGGTGACCTTCATGGACGCCGAGGACCAGCCGATCTTCGAACCGGACCTCGGCACCACCCCGCTGTGGACCCACACCCACCTGCTCGCCCTGTTCGAGGACGGCACCGACGGCGACGCGGTGCTCGCCCACCTCAGGCTGCTGCGCGGCGGCGAGCTGCCCGAGCACCAGGTCGAGCGCATCGAGGATCAGGACTGGGAACGCAGCTGGATGGACAACTTCCAGCCGATGCGCTTCGGCCGCCGCCTGTGGATCGTGCCGAGCTGGCATGAGGCGCCGGAGCCGGACGCGGTCAACCTGCTGCTCGACCCCGGCCTGGCCTTCGGCACCGGCACCCACCCGACCACCGCGCTGTGCCTGGAGTGGCTGGACGGGCAAGAAATGGCCGGCTGCCGGGTGCTCGACTTCGGCTGCGGCTCGGGCATCCTCGGCATCGCCGCACTGCTGCTCGGCGCCGAGTCGGCGCTGGGCACCGACATCGACCCGCAGGCGCTGGAAGCCTCGCGCGACAACGCCGGGCGCAACGGCCTGCCGGCCGAAGCCTTCCCGGTCTACCTGCCGGCCGACCTGCCGCAGCAGGCGGTCGACGTGGTGGTCGCCAACATCCTCGCCGGCCCGCTGGTGCAGCTGGCGCCGACCATCACCGCGCTGGTCAAGCCGGGCGGCCGCCTGGCGCTGTCCGGCATCCTCGCCGAGCAGGCCGAGGAAGTGCGCGCCGCCTACCAGGGCGCCTTCGACCTCGACCCCACCGCCGAGAAGGACGGCTGGGTGCGCATCAGCGGCGTGCGCCGCTGAGCCGAGCCGCGCGGCCCCGCCAGTGGCTGCCGGGGCCCGTTGCGCTGCGCTAGAATGACCATCTGACCTTTGCGGATTGTCCTTGCATGACCGAGTCGTTCGTCACCCAGTGCCCCCATTGCCAGACCCGCTTCCGCGTCACCCGCGCGCAGCTCGGCATGGCCCGTGGCGCCGTGCGCTGCGGCGCCTGCATGCAGGTGTTCAACGCCGCCGAGCACCTCGACGAGGCTGCGCGTGAAGCACGGGCGCCGGCCAGCGCGCCGCAGCCCGCGGCACCCGGCGCAGCGGCCGCGCGCGAGGCGGTGCACCGGGCGGTCGAGGCCGCCGATGTGCGCGGCAGTCTCGGCAAGGCGCTCGGCAGCGCGGCGGCGGGCGGCGTGACAGCGGCGGCGACCGAACCCCCGGCCGCCAGCAGCGCCCTGCCCAAGCCGCGCGAGACGCCTCCACCCACTCCGCCGCAGAGCCGGGAAGCCAACTCGGCCAGCGTGACGCCACCGCCGCCCGCACCGGCGCCCGACGACACCCTGTGGATCCATGACGATCTCGACCTCGACAACCTCGATCTCGAACTCGACGACGAGCTGGACAAGCTCGGCCCGGCCGACTTCGAGCTGAGCAACGAATTCCGCGACTACCAGCCGCCCCGATCGCCCTTCGCCGCCCCCGAGCCGCCGCGCGAAGCCCACGACGAAAGCTGGGCCGAAGCCCTGCTGCACGAGCCGGCCATGACCGCCAGGCCGGCGGCCAGAGCGGCGGCCGCGCCGCCCGCGCGGGTGGTCGACGAACCGCCGCTGGAAGGCGCCAGCGGCGACGAGCAGTTCCCCGAGCTCGACGACGATGCCGAGGAGGCCGAACGGCGCGCCCCGGCGGGCCTCAGCGCCGAGCGCGACGAACCGATCTCGGTCAGCGCCGCCGCCGCCAGCCTGGGCGCCGCCGCGACCGGCAGCGCGACGCCAGCCGCCCGCCCGGGCGAGCCGCGCCTGCGCGACGAGGGCCTGCTCAACCTCGCCGACGAGCCGCTGCAGCTCGACTGGCAGCCGCCGCGCACCAGCTGGCTGCGCCGCCTAGTATGGCTGCTGCTGATCCTGCTGGCGCTGGCCGGCCTGGCCGCGCAGTACCTCTACTACCACTTCGACGAACTGGCCCGTCAGGAGCGCCTGCGCCCCTGGCTCGAACAGGCCTGTGCGCCGCTCGGCTGCACGCTGCCGCCGCGCGTCGACGTCGGCCTGGTGAAGAGCAGCAACCTCACCGTGCGCAACCACCCGACCCATCCCGGCGCGCTGACCGTCGACGCGATCATCTACAACCGCGCCGACTTCGCCCAGCCGTTCCCGCTGCTCGAGCTGCGTTTCGAGGACATCAACGGCAAGCCGCTGGCCAGCCGGCGCTTCAAGCCGAGCGAGTACCTCGCCGGCGAACTGGCCGGGCGCCGCGAGATGCCGCCGCAGACGCCGATCCACATCGCCCTGGAGATCATCGATCCGGGCACCCACGCGGTGAACTACAGCCTCGCCTTCCACTCGCCGGACTGAACCGTCCGGCGACTGTTCAAAAAACACTCAGAACAACCTTTATCCAGACGGCGAGAGCGGGTATCATCGCCACCCTTTTCCAGCAGCTGATTTGCCCCCTGCGGCAGGGATAACCCATGTCGGTGGTACGCATCGGCCCCTACACCCTCCCCAATCGCGTGATCCTGGCCCCGATGGCCGGCGTCACCGATCGCCCGTTCCGCCAACTGTGTCGCCGCCTGGGCGCCGGCCTGGTCGTGGCCGAAATGCTCACCAGCGACGTGCGCCTGTGGCACAGCCGCAAGTCGCGCCTGCGCATGCTCCACGACGGCGACCCCGAGCCGCGCTCGGTGCAGATCGCCGGCGGCGACCCGCAGATGCTCGCCGAGGCGGCACGGCGCAACGTCGAGCTGGGCGCGCAGATCATCGACATCAACATGGGCTGCCCGGCCAAGAAGGTGTGCAACAAGGCCGCCGGCTCGGCGCTGATGAAAGACGAGCAGCTGGTCGGGCAGATCCTCGACGCCGTGGTCGCCGCCGTCGACGTGCCGGTGACCCTGAAGATCCGCACCGGCTGGGACCGCGACAACAGGAACGGCGTGACCATCGCGCGCATCGCCGAACAGGCCGGCATCGCCGCCCTCTCCGTGCACGGCCGCACCCGCGCCGACCTGTACACCGGCCAGGCCGAGTACGCCACCATCGCCGCGATCCGCGAGGCGGTCAGCCTGCCGCTGTTCGCCAACGGCGACATCGACTCGCCGGCGAAGGCCCGCGCCGTGCTCGACGCCACCGGCGCCGATGCGGTGATGATCGGCCGCGCCGCCCAGGGCCGGCCGTGGATCTTCCGCGAGATCGACCATTACCTGGCCACCGGCGAGCTGCTGCCGGCGCCCACGCTCGAGGAAGTCGAGCGCATCCTCCTCGACCACCTGGCCGACCTGCATGCCTTCTACGGCAGCGAGATGGGCGTGCGCATCGCCCGCAAGCACGTCGGCTGGTACCTGGCGACCCTGCCCGGAGCCCGGGATTTCCGAACCGATTTCAACCGCCTGGACTGCCCCGCCGCCCAGCACGAGCAGGTGCGCGGCTTCTTCGCCAGGCAAAGGGACATCTGCAGAGGGACGGCCGCATGACGACCCTGACCGAGAATTTTGTGAGTGGAACGACAGCCGTGAGCGACAACGCCAACCTGAAACAGCACCTCATCGCCCCCAGCGAGGAGCGGCAGACCCTGCGCGACAGCGTGGAGCAGGCCCTGCACAACTACTTCGCCCACCTCGACGGCCAGCCGGTGACCGACGTCTACAATCTGGTGCTGTCGGAAGTGGAGGCGCCGCTGCTGGAGACCGTGATGCGCTACGTCAAGGGCAACCAGACCAAGGCCTCCGAGCTGCTCGGCCTGAACCGCGGCACCCTGCGCAAGAAGCTCAAGCAGTACGACCTGCTGTAACCCGATCCGCTTGATCAGGGGAGCAGCCGGCCTGCTCCCTTTTTCGTCCAATCCTGTCCTGATGGAATCCGAGATGACCGACCAGACCACCCGCCTTCCCGTCCGCCGCGCGCTGATCAGCGTGTCCGACAAGACCGGCGTCGTCGACTTCGCCCGCGAGCTCGCCGCCCTCGGCGTCGAGATCCTCTCCACTGGCGGCACCTTCAAGCTGCTGCGTGACAACGGCATCGCCGCCGTGGAAGTGGCCGACTACACCGGCTTCCCGGAAATGATGGACGGCCGGGTGAAGACCCTGCATCCGAAGATCCACGGCGGCATCCTCGGCCGTCGCGACCTGGACGGCGCGGTGATGGCCGAGCACGGCATCAATCCGATCGACCTGGTGGCGGTCAACCTCTACCCGTTCGCCGCCACCGTGGCCAAGCCGGGCTGCACCCTGCCGGACGCCATCGAGAACATCGACATCGGCGGCCCGACCATGGTCCGCTCGGCGGCGAAGAACCACAAGGACGTCGCCATCGTGGTCAACGCCGGCGACTACGCCGGCATCGTCGCGTCGCTGAAGGCTGGCGGCCTGACCTACGCCCAGCGCTTCGACCTGGCGCTCAAGGCCTTCGAGCACACCGCCGCCTACGACGGCATGATCGCCAACTACCTGGGCACCATCGACCAGGCCGCCGAGACCCTGTCCACCGAAGGCCGCAGCGAATTCCCGCGCACCTTCAACAGCCAGTTCGTCAAGGCCCAGGACATGCGCTACGGCGAGAACCCGCACCAGAGCGCGGCCTTCTACGTCGAGGCCAACCCGGCCGAAGCCTCCGTGGCCACCGCCAAGCAGCTGCAGGGCAAGGAGCTGTCGTTCAACAACGTGGCCGACACCGACGCCGCCCTGGAGTGCGTGAAGAGCTTCACCAAGCCGGCCTGCGTGATCGTCAAGCACGCCAACCCGTGCGGCGTGGCCGTGGTCCCGGAAGCCGACGGCGGCATCCGCAAGGCCTACGACCTGGCCTACGCTACCGACAGCGAATCGGCCTTCGGCGGCATCATCGCCTTCAACCGCGAGCTGGACTTTGATACCGCCAAGGCCATCGTCGAGCGCCAGTTCGTCGAGGTGATCATCGCCCCGAGCGTGTCCGCCGAGGCCCGCGAGGTGGTCGCCGCCAAGGCCAACGTGCGCCTGCTCGAGTGCGGCCAGTGGCCGGCCGAACGCATCGGCGGCCTGGACTACAAGCGCGTCAACGGCGGCCTGCTGGTGCAGAGCCGCGACATCGGCATGATCAGCGAGGCCGATCTGAAGGTGGTGACCCAGCGCGCGCCGAGCGAGCAGGAACTGCACGACCTGATCTTCGCCTGGAAGGTGGCCAAGTTCGTCAAGTCCAACGCCATCGTCTATGCCAAGAACCGCCAGACCGTCGGCGTCGGCGCCGGCCAGATGAGCCGCGTCAACTCCGCGCGCATCGCCGCGATCAAGGCCGAGCACGCCGGCCTGGAAGTGAAGGGTGCGGTGATGGCGAGCGACGCCTTCTTCCCGTTCCGCGACGGCATCGACAACGCCGCCAAGGCCGGCATCACCGCGGTGATCCAGCCGGGTGGCTCGATGCGCGACGCCGAGGTGATCGCCGCCGCCGACGAGGCCGGCATCGCCATGGTGTTCACCGGCATGCGCCACTTCCGCCACTGAGGTCGGCCGCACTGTAACCGGCATCTGCTGCGTTGCCCCGGACTCCGCCAATGCTCATTGCCAGTAGGCAACTGCGCTTGTCGAAGCCCGGGGCGCCTTGCATCTACCGGCTCCATTGCGACCTCGTACCCGGTCGCCTTTTTTCGTAGGGTAGAAAACCGCGCAGCGTTTTCCACCGCTGGACCCCAGGTCCACCTCCCCGAGGAGAGCAACATGAACGTACTGATCATCGGCAGCGGCGGCCGCGAGCACGCCCTGGCCTGGAAAGTGGCGCAGGATCCGCGCGTCGAGAAGGTGTTCGTCGCCCCCGGCAACGCCGGCACCGCCACCGAGGCCAAGTGCGAGAACGTCGCCATCGGCGTGCTGGAGCTCGAGCGCCTGGCCGACTTCGCCGCCGCCAACGTGCAGCTGACCATCGTCGGCCCCGAGGCGCCGCTGGTCGCCGGCGTGGTCGACCTGTTCCGCTCGCGCGGCCTGGACATCTTCGGCCCGACCGCCGGCGCCGCCCAGCTGGAAGGCTCCAAGGCCTTCACCAAGGACTTCCTCGCCCGCCACGCCATCCCCACCGCCGCCTACCGGAACTTCACCGAGGTCGAGCCGGCGCTGGCCTATCTGCGCGAGCAGGGTGCGCCGATCGTGGTCAAGGCCGACGGCCTGGCCGCCGGCAAGGGCGTGATCGTCGCCATGACCCTCGAGGAAGCCGAGGAAGCGGTGCGCGACATGCTCTCCGGCAACGCCTTCGGCGATGCCGGCGCGCGCGTGGTGGTCGAGGAGTTCCTCGACGGCGAGGAAGCCTCGTTCATCGTCATGGTCGACGGCGAGCACGTGCTGCCGATGGCCACCAGCCAGGACCACAAGCGCGTCGGCGACGGCGACAGCGGCCCGAACACCGGCGGCATGGGCGCCTACTCGCCGGCCCCGGTGGTCACCCCGGCGGTGCACCAGCGGGTGATGGACGAGATCATCTACCCGACCGTGCGCGGCATGGCGGCCGAGGGCAACGTCTACACCGGCTTCCTGTACGCCGGCCTGATGATCGACAAGAGCGGCGCGCCCAAGGTCATCGAGTTCAACTGCCGTTTCGGCGACCCGGAAACCCAGCCGATCATGGTCCGCTTGGAGTCCTCGCTGGTCCTGCTGGTCGAGGCCGCCCTGGCCAAGGCGCTGGACAAGGTCGAGGCGACCTGGGATCCGCGTCCCACCGTGGGCGTGGTGCTGGCCGCCGGCGGCTACCCGAGCGACTACGCCAAGGGCGACGTGATCGAGGGTCTGGCCGAGGCGGCGAAGATCGACGGCAAGGTGTTCCACGCCGGCACCGCGCTGAACGCCCAGGGCCAGGTGGTCACCGCCGGCGGCCGCGTGCTGTGCGCCACCGCCATCGGTTCGAGCGTGTCGAACGCCCAGCAGCAGGCCTATCGCCTGGCCGAGCAGATCCGCTGGAACGGCATGTTCTACCGCAAGGACATCGGCTACCGCGCCATCGCCCGCGAGCGCGGCGAGGACTGATGCCCGCGGCGCCGGCCCCGCTGCAGCGGGGCCGGCGCTCCTCCCGCCGGTCAGGCCGCGGCTGACTCGGCACGGCGCTTCCTGTATATTTTTTGACCAGAAGCGCTTCCCCTTCCCATGCTCCTATAATTCGTCCACCTCACCCAGATAGGGATGCCTGAACGTGCGCTGGCCTCGGATTGCCGTCACCCTGGTTGCCAGCCTGCTGCTGGCACTGCCCGCTGTTGCCCTGCTGCTGCTCGAACACGCCGCCGGCGCGCGCGCCTGGTTGCCGGCCGGCCTGGATGCCAACCTGCTGCTCGGCGTCCTGGGCGGGGGCCTGCTGATGCTCGCGGTCTATCACCTGATGCATTTCGGCCATGCCCGCGAGCGGGGCAACCTGCTGCTCGGCGTGCTCGCCGGCCTGCCGCTGGCACTCGCCGCCGGCGGTCTCTGGCCACCGCTGTCGGCCAGCGCTGACGCCGCCCTGCTCGGCGGCGGCCTGCTCGCCCTGTTCCTCGCCTCGCTGGTCCTGCGCGAGCGCCAGCATCAGCGCACCCTCGAACGGGTCAGCTCCAGCCACGCCGAGGCCGCCAGCCGCGCCGAGCTGGAAGGCAAGGCCAAGTTCCTCGCGCGCATCAGCCACGAGATCCGCACGCCGATGAACGGCGTGCTGGGCATGACCGAGCTGCTCCTCGACACGCCGCTGTCGGCCAAGCAGCGCGACTACGTGCAGACCATCCACAGCGCCGGCAACGAGCTGCTGCTGCTGATCAACGAGATCCTCGACATCTCCGCCCTGGAGTCCGGCGAGATCGAGCTGGAGCACGTGCAGTTCGACCTGCACGCGCTGGTCGACGAATGCCTGGACATCTTCCGCGCCCGCGCCGAGCAGCAGGGCGTCGAGCTGATCGGCTTCGTCCCGCCGCAGGTGCCGCGCACCATCAGCGGCGATCCGGCACGCCTGCGCCAGGCCCTGCTCAACCTGCTCGACCATGCCTTCCGCCATACCGACGAGGGCGAGGTGATGCTGATCGCCGCGCTGGATCGCGAGCAGCCCCAGCCGCGCCTGCGCCTGGCCGTGCAGGACAGCGGCCGGCCGCTGAGCAGCGCCGACCGCGCCGAGCTGCTCGGCAGCCGCCAGCTGAGCCGCGACTACCTCGAGCAGACCCAGCCCGACGGCCGCCTCGGCCTGCTGATCAGCCGCGAGCTGGTCGGCCTGATGCATGGCGAGTTCGGCATCGAGAGTGGCAACCAGCAGGGCAACACCCTGTGGCTCAGCCTGCCGCTGGACAGCGCCAGCCTGACCCCGACGGCCTTCCCCGCCGAGCTGCAGCTGCGCGAGGCGCGGGTGCTGGTGGTCGACGACAACGAGACCTGCCGCAAGGTGCTGCTGCAGCAGTGCGCGAGCTGGGGCCTGCAGGCCAGCAGCGCGGCCTCCGGTGCCGAGGCGCTGGCCCTGCTGCGCACCAAGGCCAACCTGCGCGAGTACTTCGACGCGGTGCTGCTCGACTACGACATGCCGGGCATGAACGGCCTGCAGCTGGCCGCCAAGATCAAGGCCGACCCCTTCCTCAACCACGACCTGCTGCTGATCATGCTCGGCGGGCAGAGTCAGGCGCCGAGCAAGCTGGTGGCGCGCAACGCCGGCATCAGCCGCATCCTCGCCAAGCCGGTGGCCGGCTACACGCTCAAGGCCACCCTCGCCGAGGAGCTCGGCCGCAGCCGCCGTCCGCTCACCCCGGGCAGCCAGCGCCAGCCGCCGGCGCTGGCGGTACCGGCCGACTTCCGCGTGCTGGTGGCCGAGGACAACAGCATCTCCACCAAGGTCATCCAGGGCATGCTCGGCAAGCTCGACCTGGTGCCGGATCTGGTCAGCAACGGCCGCGACGCCCTGCGCGCCATGCAGACCAAGCAGTACGACCTGGTGCTGATGGACTGCGAGATGCCGGTGCTCGACGGCTTCCGCGCCACCGAGCAGCTGCGCGCCTGGGAGACCGCCGGCCAGCGCCCGCACACCCCGGTGGTGGCGATGACCGCGCACATTCTCGAGGAACACAAGGAGCGCGCGCTCAGGGTCGGCATGGACGGCCACGTGGCCAAGCCGGTGGAGCTGTCGCAGCTGCGCGCGCTGGTCGAGCACTGGATCGCCCACAAGGAGCAGCGCAGCCGCGTGGCGCAGCCGTAGTGATCAGGCGGCCAGCAGCATCCACAGCGGCAGGCTGAACACCGCCAGCGCGGTGGAGAGGAATACCTCGGAGCCGAGGGTGCGGTTGTCCTCGGCGGTGCTGGCGAAGGCCAGCACGTTGACCCCGGTCGGCCCGGCCGCCATCAGCAGCAGCACGCTGCGCGCCACCTCGCCGAGGCCGAGCAGGCCGGCGCACCACCAGACCAGCGCCGGGAACGCCAGCAGCTTGACCGCGGTGAGGGCGAACACCGCCGGCGCCGGATGGAAGCGGTAGCGGCACAGGCCCATGCCCAGCACCATCAGCGCGCAGGGCAGCGCGGCCTGCGCCAGCCAGTCGGCAACCTTCCACAACATGCCGGGCAGCGGCAGGTCGAGGGCGTTGACCAGCGCGCCGAGCAGCAGGCCGTTGATCACCGGATTGAACAGGTTCTTCACCAGGCTGCGCGCATCCAGGCGGCTGCCGGTGCCCAGCGCCACGTACAGCGAGTGCAGGCTGAACAGCACCAGGCTGTGGAACACCAGCACGGCGAACACGTAGACCAGCTTGTCGGCGCCAAGCAGGGTGGTCACCAGCGGGATGCCGATCAGCACGTTGTTCGAGTAGGCGGCGGCCAGGCCGTAGGGGCTGGCGCCGCCGCGCTGGCGGTGGCTCCACCAGTTGACCAGCGCGAACACCAGCAGTACCGGCAGGAAGTAGGCCAGCAGCAGGCTGGGCGCCAGGCCCTCGCCGAGATCGGCGCGGGCGATGCCGGTGAACAGCAGGGTCGGCATGAACAGCTTGAAGGTCATGGTCGACAGCCCGGCCACCGCCTCGCCGGCCAGCCAGCCGCGCCAGCACAGCAGGTAGCCGAGGCCGACCAGCAGGAAGATCGGCACTATGGCCTGAAACGCGATCATCGGCGCAGACTCCTTGCGCAGCCAATGGCAGAGGTCCGCCGGCGGATTTCCCGCGGCGGGCGGCACAGGATACGCCGCCCGCTCGTCGCCTGGCGATGGCCGCCGCCGTCAGTCGACCAGGCGCAGGGTGCCCTTCATCAGCGCGGCATGGCCGGGGAAGGTGCAGAAGAACAGGTACTGCTCGTCGGCCCGCAGGCGGCTGACCGGGAAGGTCACCGAGGCCGACTCGCCGCCGCCGATCACCGGAGTGGCGGCGATCACCCGCGCGTCGCCCGGGCGGGTGAAGCTGTGCGCCAGACCGCCGACCAGGCCGGCGCTGTTGACCCCCTGCTGGTCGGCGGCGCGCGCCAGCACCCAGTTGTGGCCCATCAGGGTCTTTTCCAGCGTGCCGGTGTGGTGCAGGTTGACGGTGAACTCCCGGCAGCTGCGGCTGACTTCGATGCGGTGCACATTGAAGGCGATCCGGTCGCTGGCCTCGATATCGACGCTGCAGTCCGCCGCCCACGACAACGGACTGAGCAGGGCCAGCAGGCCGGCGACTAGGGTTGGGCGGCTCAAACGGGGCTTCCTCGGCATTGGCGATGACTACCCCCCTGCGACCGTCATCCCGCCGGGCAAGTTCCACCCGATGGTCGGCTATGCTGCCCATAGAGGGATTCAAACGGCGCCCGGCCAGCCGCCGCGCGACACTGGTGCCGGAATACCCACGGGAGGGCTCGACCATGACCATCCACGACTTTCTCGACCGCCTGTTCGCGGCCTACGCCGACTATGCCGGCGCGGTGTGCGGGGCCAGCGCCGACTAGGACGCCTCGCCGCGCGGGGCGAGCGGATCGAGCAGCCCCGCCACGCAGGCCATGCCGACCAGGTCGGTGAGACGCTCGGCCTGCATGCGCTTCATCACCCGCGCGCGGTACAGGTCGACGGTCTTCACGCTGATGTCGAGCTGCTCGGCGATCTCGCGGCTGGTGTAGCCCTGCACCAGCGGCAGCAGCACGTCGCGCTCGCGCGGGGTGAGGCTGTCCAGCCGCGCGCGCAGCGCCGCCGCGCCGCCCTCGCGGGCCAGCCGCTCGGCGTGGCGGCGCAGCGCCTGCTGCACGCTGTCGAGCAGCTGCTGCTCGTTGCACGGTTTCTCAAGGAAGTCGCAGGCCCCCGACTTGAAGGCGCGCACCACGATCGGCACGTCGGCGTGGCCGCTGACGAAGATCACCGGCAGCTCGAGACCGCGCGCGCGCAGCTCCTCCTGCACGTTCAGCCCGCCCATGCCCGGCATGCGCACGTCGAGCAGCACGCAGGCCGGCCGCGTCGGGTCGCAGGCGGCGAGGAAGTCGCGGCCGTTGGTGAACGGCAGCGCCCTGAGCCCCACCGACTCGAGCAGCCACACGGTCGAATCGAGCATGCCCTGGTCGTCGTCGACCACGTACACCACCTGTTCCTGCGCCACCACCATTGCTCACTCCTGTCGTTCTGGTTGTCCCGCGTCGGTCTCGCCGCGTCCGGCCAACGGCAGGCTGCAGGTCAGCCGCAGCCCCTCGGCCTGGCGGCTGGCGCCCAGCTCGCCGCCGAAACCCTCGACGATCGAGCGGCTCATCGACAGCCCCAGGCCCAGGCCCTCGGCCTTGCTGGTGTAGAAGGGCGTGAAGATCTGCTCCAGCTGCGCCTCGCCGACCCCCGGCCCCTGGTCCTCGACGCCGATGCACAGGCGCTGGCCGCCGCCCTCCAGGCCCGCCGCCAGGCGGATGCGCGAGGGCGCGCCGGGATGCGCCTCGCGGTTGGCCTCGATGGCGTTGCGCAGCAGGTTGAGCAGCACCTGCTCGAGCAGCACGCGGTCGGCGTACACCGGCGGCAGATTGTCCGGCAGATCCTCGTCGATCGCCACCTGCGCCTGCGCCGCCTCCCAGGCGCACAGGCGCACCGCCTCGCGCGCCACCGCCGCACCATCGAGCGCCTGCATGCGCCGCTGGCCCTTGCGCAGGAAGGCGCGCAGGCGGCGGATCACCTCGGCGGCGTGGTTGGCGTGCGCGGTGATCCGCTCCAGCCCCTGGGCGACCCGCTCGGCGGCCTGAGGATTGCTTCCCAGTGACTGCAGGTAGCGCTGGCTGGCGCTGGCGTAGTTGACCACCGCGGCCAGCGGCTGGTTGATCTCGTGGGCGATCCCCGAGGCCAGCTCGCCCATGGTCACCAGCCGCGCGGTGTGCGCCAGCTCGTCCTGGTGGCGGCGCAGCTGCGCCTCGCGCAGCTCGCGCTCGGTCATGTCGCGCGCCACCAGCGAGAAGTAGCGACCGCCGTCGGCGCCGCGATGGGCCAGGAGGACCAGCGACACCGGCAGCGAGGTCGCGCCGTCCGGGGCATGCAGACGCATGTCGCTGCGCCACACGCCGTTGCGCTCGGCACAGGCCAGGCCCTCGTCGAGCAGGCGCGCCAGCTCGGCGGGGGCGAGCAGCGCGCCGAGCGGCGGCGGCGCTTCCT